>CAMCMF010000003.1 GCA_945875865.1 Rhizobium sp. Q54 | reverse complement strand
CTTCGAGAGCAACCTGTTTTTTAAAAGATGGACTGTAATTATTCTTCTGACCTTTTGGCATTTTTTACTCCTAAAAATATTGGGGAAATATTTAAAAAGAGAACTCTAAATTGGGGGAAATGGTGTCTAGTTTTTGGGGGTCATAATATTATTCGGATGAAAAAAGAGAACTACGACCTTCGAAACGACATCAATGAAAGAGTAAAATATAAATATCGGCTCTATCTCAAAAGAACGGGAAATGATTGGAAAACCATCATTGCTGTATTGAAACATCTCAGAGATTTTGAGATCTTTGTCAGCTTTTCCAACTTCGGAATTTATAATGACGCAATCGGTGATAAGTACGTTGATCAAATGTTTAGAAAGAATCTTTCTCTCTCTTACATAGGCGAAAATGTCAGATCGGTGAAGGAATTTTTGCTTTGGTTACAACATTTGAAGGGATACAAAAGCAAACTTAACTATGAGCATATCCAATATTTGAGAATCAGCGACAACCAACGCCGCGCTGCCAAAGCTCCTGAATATAAAAAGTCTTACACTTACGATCAGATCATAAAAACAATTCGCATGATGCCGGAAAAGACGATTCTTGATTGGAGAAGCAAGGCAATGATTTCGCTGCAAGCACTTTGCAGCTTGAGAATTTCCGAACTAAGAACGGTTAAGATGAAAAACTTAATTCAAGAAGATGGTAAGTGGTTTATTTATGTGAATCCAAGAGACATGGAAGTAAAAGGCGCCAAAACCCGAAATGCTGATTTTATGCAGTTGCCACCAGATATTTTGGAAAATGTTTTGAAGTGGAAAAGCTATTTAGAGAATCTTGGATTCAAAGGCAAAGACCCGTTATTTTCGCAAATACCTGACAAATTCAATCAATCAAATTTACTAGAAAGCAAGGTGCTGCATATCGGCATAAAATCCAACACCACCATCAGAAGAGTTTTTGAAACCGCTTTTACCAAAGCTGGTTTTGAGTATTTGCGACCACACTCTTTCAGGCATACGATGGTCAGATTTGCAGAAAGACAAACGCCTGAATTTTTGAATGCTGTTCGACAATCTTTAGGCCATAAGTCAATCAATACCAGCTTTCAGAGCTATGGGGAACTATCCGAGATGGAACAAAGAGATAGGATCGCAAATCTTAAACATGAATTTCGTTCTATCTCTATCAAAAAAAGTAGCCTTAATTGATACCAACCTAAACAGATATGGCGAATTGTCTTTTAAGGAGTAAAAATTCCTAACGATCCGTTAAATTAAAAAAACCAACATGAGCCATCAAAACTCCTCACTAATCATAAACTTCATCTGGCAAGTTGCTGATGACATTCTGCGCGACATCTACGTTAAAGGAAAATACCGCGATGTAATTCTGCCAATGGTTGTAATCACCAGAATTGACAGCGAGCTTGAAGCAACAAAAGCAAAAACCATCGAAGAATACAAAAAACACAAAGACAAAATCACCAACATCGAGCCAATTTTACAACGCGCTTCTGGCTATTCTTTTTACAACACTTCGCCCTTCACGCTGAAAGATTTACTAAAAGAGCCAAACAACATCAAAGCCAACTTTAAGCAATACCTCAATGGCTTCAGTCAAAACATCCAAGACATTCTGACCAAGTTTAAATTTGAAAACCAAATTCAAACCCTTGACGAGTCGGGAATTTTATTCGCCTGCATAGATAAATTTTCCAATAAGAGCAAAGAGCTTTCACCGCAAAACTTAAGCAACCATGACATGGGTCAGGTTTTTGAAGAACTGATTCGTAAATTTAACGAAGAAAACAACGAAGAAGCTGGAGAACACTTTACGCCACGCGAAGTGATTAAATTGATGACCAACATCTTATTTTTACCAGTTGCAAAGCAGATCAAAGATAAGCCACTAACAATTTACGACCCTTGTGTTGGCAGCGGCGGCATGCTTTCAATTGCCAAAGAATTTATTCAATCTGACGAAAGCAAAATTCATTCAAACGGCACAATTTTTACCTTCGGGCAAGAAGTAAATCCCGAAACTTATGCTTTATGCAAAGCCGACATGATTCTTAAAGGAGACAGCGACAATAAAGTTTTCTTTGGCTCAACTCTTTCAAATGATGGTTTTCAGAATGATCGCTTCGACTTTATTTTAACCAACCCACCTTACGGCAAATCTTGGAAAACCGATCAAGACAAACTGGCAGTTGGCAAAAAGAAGGAAATTGTTGATGCTCGCTTTCAAATTGGAACGCCGCGAATAAATGACGGACAATTACTCTTCATGCTTCACATGCTTTCAAAAATGAAGCATGACACCCCACTTGGCACAAGAATTGCCTCCGTTCACAATGGTTCTGCTCTATTTACAGGGGATGCAGGAAGTGGAGAAAGTGAGATCAGAAAGCACATCATAGAAAATGACTATCTTGAAGCAATCATCGCTCTGCCAAAAGATATGTTCTACAACACAGGCATTGGCACTTACATTTGGATTTTAACCAACCGCAAACCAAAAAATCGTCAAGGCAAAATTCAGCTAATTAACGCAACTGGTGAAGAATTTTTTGACAAAATGACCAAAAGTTTGGGCAACAAAAGAAACGAGTTGAAACCGCGTCACATCGAAAACATTTATCAAATTTACCAAGACTTTAAAGAAACCAAAACCTCCAAGATCTTTGACAATAATGATTTTGGCTACACCCAAATTATTGTTGAAAGACCAAAGAAAGATGAGTCTGGAAAGGCAATTCTTAAAAAAGGCAAGCCAGAATCTGATTCAGAGTTACGAGACAAAGAAAACATTCCGCTAAAGCAAAATATTGAAGAATATTTTAAGCGCGAAGTTTTGCCCTTTGCACCCGATGCTTGGATTTCAGATAAAGAGCGAAAAGTTGGTTATGAGATTAACTTTAACAAATATTTCTACGAATACACGCCACCAAGAAGTTTGGAAGAGATTAAGAAAGATATTTTAGCTCTTGAAAAAGAGACTGATGGGATTTTGAAGGAAATTATCGAAGGCTAAATATGGAATCAAAAAAGCCGCCTCTTATTCCATTTCCCGAATTTCACTCTGAAGTTAATTCAGTTGCAAAAACACTTTATGAAAGTGGTCATTTTACTGACGCTTTGAGAAAGGCCAGCATCAAGCTAGAAGAAAAATGCAAAGAAGTTTACAGAGAAAAAACTGCCAAGGAAGCAAGTGGAGTAACCTTGATGACAAAACTTTTTTGTGAGAACAAGGGAGAAGCGATCTTGCCAATGTTTAATCTTTCATCAACGGAGGGCGCAGATCGTCAAAAAAGTATTTATTTTCTATTCTCCGGATGCATTGGAGCAATAAGAAACCCTCTTGCACATGAATCTGCTGATTTGGAAGAAATAGAGGCTCTTTATGGACTTAATGTGGTAAGTTATCTTTTTTACAAACTTGATGTAGCCATAAAGCTAAACTCATCTCAGAAAAATAATTACAAGCCTGAAGAAATCGTCACAGATTATTTAACAACATCTAACTCAACCTCACTCGAGTCAAATCTCATCAAAATTATCCTTGCAGATACACATATAAAATCGATTTCAAGCCAAACCAACGATCAATCAAATGCAAAGTTGAGCATCGAAAAAAGAGCGCAAGAATTAATAACAGAGAACTTGGAAACGATAGGGGAAGAAACATACAACCTCTTTTTTTCTGATAAAAATTTTCAAGAAAAAATTTATTCCGAAATTCTAAGAAAAATTTATGAATAACGCGAAATTAGTAAAAATGAAAGATAGCGACATCGCTTGGCTTGGTGGTATCCCAGAGGGGTGGAGGATAAAAAGATTGAAATATATTGCTAAGATTCAAACTGGAGGAACCCCTTTAAAATCAGACAATGAAAATTACTCAACAAATGGAATTCCATGGATAAAGCCTGATAATTTAGATGATTTAAAACCCCTAAATGATTCTTACGAAAAAGTTTCAGAAAAGGGTCTGATTTCAAATCCGATAATTTCTAAAGACGACATTCTTGTTTGCTGTATCGGAACGGTTGGAAAAATGGGAGTAGCGGGTTGTGATTTAACATTTAATCAACAGATAAACTCTGTTCAATTTTACGAAGAAATTAACAAACAATTTGGGAAATATCTAATTTTATCCTCTCAAGAAGAACATTTAAGAAACTCGCAAATTGTTGTCTTGGCTATCCTTAATAAAACTAAGCAATCCAACATTAAATTTCCCTTACCCCCTATCGAAAAGCAGGATGCGATTGCTAATTATTTGGATAAGAAAACGGCGCAGATTGGGAAGTTTATTGATGATAAGAAAAAGATGATTGGGCTTTTGAAAGAGCAAAAGCAGGCGATAATTCACCAAGCCACCACCAAAGGAATTGATAAAAACGCTAAGATGAAAGACAGCAGCATTGCTTGGCTTGGGCAAATTCCTGAGGATTGGAAAATGTTAAAATTTAAATTTCTCTATAAAGCCAGCATGGGCGCTACAATCTTGGCACAAGACTTGATAAAGAATGGAAAAATTCCAGTTTATTCAGCCACAGAAAGTGATAAGATATTTGGCTACGTTAATGACAGCTCAGTAATTTTAGAAAAGGATGACCTAGTCATTCCAGCCAGAGGGAACTCAATTGGCAATTTAATGATCGTTAAAGAAGAAAGAGCAACATCAACGCAAACAACAATTTACGCAAAGAAGTTACGAGATAATAAAAACAACATCGATTTCATTTTTCATTATTGCAAATCTCTAGCCAATCATCTTTTTGAATACGAAGTAACCGCAATTCCTCAAATCACAGTTGGTCAGGTAAAAGAAAATCCAATGCTGATTCCGCCCGTAGAAATCCAAAAGAAAATCGTTGCCCACATCAAAAAAGAAACATCGCAGATCGACATCGCCATCAAAAAAATTGAGCAAGAAATTGAGTTGGTGGAAGAGTATAAAAAATCACTAATTTTCCACGCTGTAACTGGAAAAATAACTATCAATTAACCTCTGAACTTATGCCAAAAATTACGCCAACCGACATTACCGAAAAAGGTTTTGAGAATTTGATTGCCAACTATTTGGTTGAACAAAATGGATTTGTGCAAAGGTTTTATAGCTCTGAACATGCTGGTTTTTACAGCAAGAAAGACTGCGTTGACGCCAGTTTGCTTTTTGAATTTTTTGAAAAAAGTCAACCAAAAGAACTTACCAAACTAAAGCAAAATCGCGGCGCTGATTATCAAAAAGAATTTTTGGCACGCTTGCAAAAAGAGATTAAAGAAAAAGGCATTTTACAGGTTTTACGCAAAGGCGTGAAAGACTTAAATTGTCATTTTCAATTGATGTATTTAGAGCCCAATTCCGCTCTAAATCCTGAAACTTTAGAATTGTGGCAAAGCAATATTTTTGCCTGTGCGCGTCAGCTTTATTATTCTGAATCTAACAATAACTCACTTGATTTGGTGATTTTGGTTAATGGCTTACCAATCATCACTTTGGAGCTTAAAAACTTGCTGACTGGCCAAAGTGTTAAGGATGCAGTTTGGCAATATAAAAAAGACCGCAGCTCAAAAGAAGAGCTCTTTAAATTTGAAAGATGCTTGGTGCATTTTGCCGTTGATACAGATTTGGTTTACATGGCAACCAAGTTAGAAGATGAGAAAACTTGGTTTTTGCCTTTTAACAAAGGATTTAATGACGGAGCTGGCAATCCACCAAATCAAGGTGGTATTGCCACAAGCTATTTGTGGGAAGAGATTTTAACCAAAAGTTGTTTAAGCAGATTAATTGGCGGCTTTGTTCAAAGCATTGTTGAGGAAAAGAAGGATAAAAAAACTGGCAATATTACGCGCGTTAAAAAGTTGATTTTCCCGCGCTATCATCAACTTGATGTTGTGAGTAAGCTTTTGGAAGAATCGAAGCAAAAAGGAACTGGGCAAAAATATTTGATTCAACACAGTGCTGGAAGTGGAAAAAGTAATTCAATTGCGTGGCTGGCTCATCAGCTTTCAAGTCTTTATGCACTTGATGATAAGACCAATGTTTTTGACAGTATTTTGGTAATTACTGACCGCAAAATTTTAGACACTCAATTAAGCGGAAATGTTAGCAGCTTTGACCATCAAAAAGGAGTTATTGCAGCAGTTGAAAGTGGCAAAGAATTGAGAGAAGCTTTAGAAAATGGAAAAAGAATTATCATCACCACAATTCAGAAATTTCCTGTGATCGTTGATACCATTGGCGAACTTAGCAGCAATAAATTTGCCGTCATTATTGACGAAGCCCATTCAAGCACCAGTGGCGAGATGGTCGCTAAAATGAACAAGGCAATTGCAAATGAAGATGACGCGGATGGAGAAGAAAAGACCGATGAAGATATTATTTTAGAAACATTGAAAGGCAGAAAAATGTTGGCAAATGCCAGCTATTTTGCTTTTACCGCTACGCCAAAAAACAAAACTTTAGAAATTTTTGGAACGCAAAATGCTGAAGGAAAATTCAAAGCATTTCATAGCTACACAATGAAGCAGGCAATTGAAGAAAATTTTATCAAAGATGTTTTGAGCAATTACACCACTTATCAAAGCTATTACAAAATAGTTGTCACCAAGGACAAAGATGATGAATACAGTAAGAAACAAGCTAACCGACAACTTAAAAACTTCGTAGAAAGCGACTCTTTTACCATCGAGAGAAAGGCTGAAATCATGCTAGATCACTTTTACAACCAAGTTTATTTGAAAGGCTTGGTTGGTGGGAAAGCTAAGGCAATGGTGGTTTGTGGAAGCCGTAAAAATGCCGCTAAATATCACTTCGCTTTCAAAAAGATCATTGGTGAAAACAACTATCCATTGGCAGTGATCACGGCTTTTTCTGGAGAAGTTGATCTTGATGGAATTGAATGGAATGAGCCGAAACTTAACGGCTTTAGCTCTGGCTTGATAGCTGATGAGTTTGAAAGCAGCTCTTATCAAATTTTAATTTGCGCCAATAAATTTCAGACTGGTTTTGACCAACCACTTTTGCAAACTATGTATGTTGATAAAAAGCTTGGCGGAGTTAATGCGGTACAAACTCTTTCTAGGCTAAATCGTACATGTCCTCAGAAAGATGAGGTATTTGTTTTGGATTTTTACAACAAAGAAGACGACATAAAGCAAGCATTTGAGCCTTATTACCAGACCACGATTTTATCCAGCGCCTCTGATCCAAATAAACTTAATGACTTGAAAGATGCGATTGATGCCTTTGAGGTTTATAGCAAGTTTGTGGTGAATAAATTTGCGACAGAGATTTTGAGCGGCAAATCAGTTGAATCTTTACATGCGATTCTTGATGCGGTTGTGTTAAATGTGAAGCAGCTGCCTCTTGATCAGATTGATGATTTTAAGGATAAAACTAAATCCTATGTGAGGTTTTATGGCTTTATCGCTCAAATTTTACCTTACGAAATTGCTGAGTTTGAAGAGCTTTATCAATTTTTGAAAATTCTGAATAAGAAGATCGCTCACCTTGGCTCGAAAGAAAGCATTATTGCGCAAGATGTTTTGGACTCAGTTGATTTTGATTCTTACCGAAACCAGAAAATCACTTCAAATGCACGGATTAACTTGGCTCAAGCAGATGAAATTGAGCCAATGCCAACAACCGTGGTTGGCTCTGGAAATGAAGACCAAAAAGATATTTTAAGCAATATTGTAAAAGACTTTAACGAGAGATTCGGAACAAATTTTACTGGCGAGGACAAGCTTAAAAGAATGTTGGTTGATCTGTCTGATGACATCGTTGCTGACAAAAGAATTACTCACTCTCTTCAAGATTCCGACAAATCAAACAGATTGCTAGTTTTGCAAAAACTTCTTGATGAGAAGATGGTTGAGGATGTGGACAATCACTTGGAGCTTTTTAACAACTATCACGACAATCAAGACTTCAAAGCCTATCTCACAAAATGTATTGATAAGATGGTGGCCGAGAAATTGAGGGAAATAATATAACGCCGACTGACTATGCCTTGGATTAGAATCATTAAACCTGAAACCGAATTAAGAACACTCTCGATCAGAGAAAGATTGGCTAGCGAACAGCTTGCCTCGCAACAATTTCGTTGCCCTAAAAAAAGCGAACATGCGGCACAAATAAATTTTACTCCCGTTTCAGCGTTTCAGTTTTTTACCAACGGAGTTAAGCAACATTTCTTTGAAAGTGATAAAACTGCTTTTGGACTCATAATCAACAGAACCAAGGCCGATAGAAATGTGATGTTTCGAAATTCTATGCGTTGCGAGGTTTCGGACAGTATCTTTAAATCACCACTAACCGAGCAAGCATTTGAAGCTCAATTAACAGATAACAGTTTTGTTAGAACCACTGAGGGAGAAGCTTCAAGAGTAGTAAAAAGACAATGGGAAAAGCTTTCACGAGATCACGCAAAATATAAACTAGAATGTGAAGAGGATGGGCTTAGCGAACCAGAAGACCCGTCTCTTCCTTGGACTGAAGGCTTATTCAGACATAAATTTTCTGACGTTGATGCGATCTTAGTTCATCGAAATGAAGACAGCCTCAGAAAAGGCTATGCTTTTGCAAAAGTTCTTGAGGCAACTACTGGCAAAAAAATTGAGTTTTGCACTTGGGACGAAGAAAAGGCAGAGCTTGTTGAATGCGATCGAGAAAAGATAAAAGAGGTTTTGGGGTTTAGAGATGACAAAACAAATCCTTCAAAACAAATTATTGATGATGAGACTCAATCTAGAATTCGAGAATATCGATCTTGCTTATCTCAAGCTCAAAGAGGCGGAAGATAAAATAAATTCTGGGGGTACAAATGGGGGTAGAATTGATTTCTACATTCACATAAATCCTTTGTTTGTAAGTCTTAAAATGGCTTAATGTGGACTTCACCCCTCCGCCAGTTCTACAATTTGAAGAAAACCAATAAAGTCCGGCAAGACCTTAGAAATAAGCGATCTGCCGGACTTTTTTGTTTTGTAACGCCTGATAAATTCATTAAGATCAGAAAAGCTAACCGAGTTCAATAATTCTTTTTTCAAATGAACATCTACATCAAACAAGCCACAGCCACCAATGAAATCGCGATCTGCATGGCGATTAGAAAAAAAGTTTTTGTTGAGGGACAAAAAGTTCCGCTCGATCTTGAAATCGAAAATGATGATGAAGCGCAACATTACCTTCTTTTACTAAATGGCATTCCAACTGGCGCGGCACGGATTCGCTATTTTAAAGATAAGGCAAAAATTGAAAGAGTGGCGATTCTTGATGAATTTCAGGGACAAGGACTTGGAAAAAAGCTAATGGAATTTTTGATTCAAAAAATTTCTGAAAGCAAAAAAGTCAAAACAGCAACTCTTGGCGCGCAAATCCATGCCATTAATTTTTATGAAAAACTCGGCTTCAAAATTTGTAGCGAAGAATATCTAGACGCCGGGATTTCTCACAAAGAAATGTCGATTCAGTTTTGAGATTTGGTTGTAAACTTATTACGGCTTAAAAAAATTAAATTAACTTCTCTAAAATGAATTTTCTACACGCGTAGAAAATCTTGCTTTTAACCAGTAAAATCAGCTATCGAGAATATTTTTCATCCAATTTTACGACCACTAGATTTATAAATTTATTTCGCATTTTTATGACTTCGATCCCAATTATTTTCTACACCATCCCCATCATCTTCGCTTTATTTCTGATCAGAAAAAAGCAAGTCACCCTCACAAATCGCATCGATCACATCATCGAAAATTCGTTAAACAGCGGCATCACGCAGATGATTATTATTTTTATTCTTGCTGGCGCTTTTGCTAACACCTTGGCTGGAATGGGCTCAATCGAGGTTTTGAAATCGCTGATCTATTATGCCATTCCGCAAAGTTTTATTTTGCCGGGAATTTTTATTGTTTCTGGTTTGATCGCGACAGCAATTGGAACTTCAGTTGGAACCATCGCAACCATGGCGCCAATTTGCTTGGCGATCTCTGGCGATAATTCTACCAACGCCGCACTCGCCGCCTCTGCCGCAATTGCCGGCGCTTATTTGGGTGATAATTTATCGATGATTTCTGACACCACAATCGCTGCAATAAAAACACAAGATGCACAAAATGACAAAAAGTTTTTCCTCAATTTAAAACTCATCGCACCAGCAATAATTTTAACTTGCATCACTTATGCAATTTCCGAATTCCAAATCGAAGCTATCGCCAGCGATTACGTCCCAAGTCTGAAAGATTTTCTAATCATCACGCCCTACATTTTAGTCATCATTTTAGGCTGCATGCGCTTTCACGTTTTATTCGTTTTGATGCTGAGCATTTTGATTTCTTTTACCATCGGCGCAGTGATCGATATTTCAATGATTGCACTGATAAAGGCCATGGTTAGCGGCATGAGCAGCATGTTCGAGATTTCATCTTTCGTGGTTTTGGCTTCGGTAATTAACTCGGCGATAAAATATCACGGCTGGATGGATCACCTCGAAAATACTCTGAAAAAAACTTCGCAGAAATTCGGTAAAGGTGCATCTTACGGCGTATTATTTTTCTTCGTAATCATCGCCAATCTCATCACCGCCAACAACACAATTTCTATCATCATGTGCGGCGATATCGCGAAGGGTTTGGCGGAAAAATTAAAGTTGGATCGCAATAAAATGGCGACCTTCATCGATATGTCGTCATGCTACGTGCACTCTCTAGTTTACTATGCGCCGCAACTAATCTTGGCGAGCAGCATTTGCAAAGTTGATATTTTATCGCTGCTCAAACATTCCTACTACAGCGGATTTTGCATCGTGACAATTTTTGTTTATTTCATCTTCAGCATGAAGTTGAAGGTAAAATTAAAATCGGCTGCTGCGTAACAAAACCCTCGGTGTCATCCCCGCGAAAGCGGGGATCCAGAGAATCTTGAAACAAACTGGATCCCCGCTTTCGCGGGGATGACATAAAAAACTGAACAACCCGATATGAAAAAAATCCCCAACTTCATCTACGGAACGGCCTGGAAAAAAGAAGCCACAACCGATTTAGTTGAGCTCGCTTTGCAATCAGGATTCCGCGCAATCGACACTGCCAATCAAGCCAAACATTACAGCGAAGCCTTGGTGGGAGAGACTTTGCAACGCAGCAAAATTAAGCGCGAAGAAATTTGGTTGCAGTCAAAATTCACCTCAATTGATGGTCAAGATCATCGCCTGCCTTACGATCCAAAAGCGGATATTGCGACTCAAGTTGCACAATCTTTCGCCAGCTCACTGCAACATCTTCACACCGATTATCTAGATTCTTACTTACTCCACGGCCCTTACAATCATCCACTTCTCGGCTCTGAGGATTTTGAAGTGTGGCAGGCTTTAGAAAAAATTTATCTAAGTGGCGCGGCGAAAATGATCGGCATTAGCAATGTGAATTTAAAGCAAATGGAAATGTTATTTGAGAGCGCAAAAATCAAACCAATGTTCGTACAAAATAGATGTTACGCTAATCGAGGTTGGGACAAAGAAGTGCGCGAATTTTGTTTAAAAAATAATATTCACTATCAAGGTTTTTCATTGCTCACTGCCAATCCACAAATCGTGCAAAGCCGCGTGGTTACTTCGCTCGCCATAAAATATAAAACAGCAGCCGAACAAATTATTTTCCGCTTTTCTCATCAAATCGGAATCATTCCACTCACCGGAACCAGCGATGAAAATCACATGAAAGCTGATTTAAATATTTTTGATTTTGAGCTTTTGGATGAGGAGATGGAATTAATCACAACGCTGTAATTTAGCCCCCCTCGGTGTCATCCCCGAGAAACACATTACACCCAACCCAACGCTTAAGAAATTAAGTATTAACCATACTTGTTCTAGCTCATTTCCCATTATTGTCACCCCGTCTTTATGACGGGGTCCATTTCGTCAAATATTCGGAAATTAAATTGATCTCAACAGTCGCGGCAAGATAGGCCCCATCATAAAGACGGGGTGACAAACTAAAAAAATTTAGACAAAATTAAGAATTACTAATTTTGATGGAATGTTTTGAGAGCAAGGTGAGTTTGGTTTGTTAAAGAGTTATTGGGGACACCTACAAAAAAAATGCACATCAACACCACTCTCGCCAAAAAATTAATCAGCTCACAATTTTCTCAGTGGGTTGATCTCAAAATAAATTCTGTGGAATTTAGCGGACATGATAATCGCACTTTTCGCTTGGGCGATGAAATGTTAATCAGACTTCCCAGCGCTGAAATTTACGCCGCAAAAGTTGCGATCGAACAAAAATGGTTGCCGCAATTAGCTCCGCATTTATCGCTAAAAATTCCACAGCCTGTAGCGCTTGGAAAACCCACAACAGACTATCCTTATCCTTGGTCAATCTATCGCTGGATCGAAGGTGACAGCGCCAATAACTTGATGATTGATGATTTAACTTTGCAAAAAATCGCCTCGCAACTCGCCGCCTTTTTAAATGAATTGCACAAAGTAGATATCACTGACTCTCCCATGCCTGGAGCACATAATTTTTTTCGCGGCGCTCATCCAAAATTTTATGATTCTGAAGCAAGATCAGCGATTAAAAAATTGGAAAATTTTATCGATTTTGGTGCAGCAATTTCGCTTTGGGAAAAATCTCTAAACTCAGAATGGAAAAAAAATCCAATTTGGATTCACGGCGATTTAAGCAGCGGAAATATTTTGATCAAAAATGATCAACTCACTGCCGTGATTGATTTTGGCGGCATGGCAATTGGTGATCCCGCTTGCGATTTGGTAATCGCCTGGACATTTTTTAAAAATAAAAGTCGGAAAATTTTTAAAGAAAATTTGCAACTAGATCACGAAACATGGAATCGCGCCCGCGCTTGGGCTTTATGGAAAGCCAGCCTCGAGTTAGAAAAAATTTCAGATAAAAAAATCCGCCCGCCACAAAACAACTCGAGATCATCAATGATATTTTAAACGAAAATGAAAATTTCTAAAAAAGCTAATGATGTAATTGATGAAAATGGTTGGACGCCGCTTCATAAAATTGCTCAACAAGAAGCGAAGAAAAAAATATCTCCAACTGAAATTGAAACTCTAGTAACCAAGCTACTAGAAGCTGGCGCAGATATTCATCAAGCCAATCAAGAAGGCGAAACTGCATTCAACATCGCCGCAGCATCATCACCAGTTATAGGACGTTTGATGACAAATCATTGGCTGGATTTAGCGCTGAAAAATCTCGGTACAAAAAAAATCAATGAACAATCGGGAAGTCACAATTCAACCCTCGCACAATATATCGCCAAATGGTCGAATGAGGATGAAATTGAAAAGCAACTTGATGATGGAATTAAAAAAGGCATGAAGATTTTTGTGCAAAATTCCAGCGGCTGGACGCCACTTCATGCTGCTTGCGCTATGGTTGGACGCTTGCATGCCGTTCGCGCTTTTTCTACTCGCTACGATGATTCTCAAATAGAATTAACCACCACAGAAGCTTACAAAACTAAATATTTTGAATCAGCTGAATCGATTTTTTATGATGCTGGCCTAAGCGCGTCAGACATAGCTCAAGCAAGATTATCTCAAGCAAAAACTCTGCCGAAAAAAATAAAATCACACTTACAAGAATATGTTAATTTTTTGGCGATAAGAAAAAGTACCATCCTGAAACAACAAGAAATTTTACTGTAGTTTGATTCAGATTCGGTATATACCAAATCAGCTTCAAGAAGCCGATTTAGTATATTGATTTTATTTTTACGCAGGATGGCCTGCGCCCCACATTGTGGGGAACCCCATATACCGACTCTTTATTTTTGAGTTCGGTTTCTTGAATTGGTTTCGCTATATACCAAATCAGCTTCAAGAAGCCGAATGGGTATATTGATTTTATTTTTACGCAGGATGGCCTGCGCCCCACGGTCGTGGGGAACCCCATATACCGACTCTTTATTTTTGAGTTCGGTTTCTTGAATTGGTTTCGGTATAGATCATATTCACAGCGGGTATTTTCAATAAAATTTAATCAGATTCACGATGCTAAATTTCAAAAATAAATTCAATAACCCGATCAAAAATCCTGTCAAAGATATGAAAGATTTAAACAATAAAATTCGGGAAGGAAGCAATAGCCTGAGCGACATGTTCCAACGTCCGAAACAATATAATTTTCTGATTTTCATCCTACCGATCATCATGATTTTAATAGCCTTTATTCCAATGGCAGCATGGGTTTTGCAGATTGTTAAATTGGTTATTTTCTGCTGCATGAGCTACGTATTATTTTTTGAATATCGCTTACCAAAAAAACGTGATAAAGTTTTTGTGATCTCTTTAGCTTTAGTGATTTTATTCAATCCCTTGATCCCATTTTACATCCCCGAAACACCGATAAATATCATCGCTATTTTAGCGATGGCATATTTAACAAAATTAACCCTCATCGACCTTAATAAATCTTAATGGCTTCTCGAAAAATCCTAATTTTTAGAGGCGCCCTTAACTAAAACTAAGAGGGTTTTTATGTTAAATTGGACAATTGTATTTTTTATCATCACGATGGTAACGGGCCTGTTCGGCTTTGCCAACCTCACTGCAGCGGTGATTACTAGAATCTTATTTGTTATATTTTTGATCTTATTCTTAGCGACAATTTTTGCTAATCTCATCAGAGAAAAAAATCCTACGGAAAAAATTTAATCATAAAAAAAGCCGACTTCTTTTTAGAGGTCGGCTTTTTTTGTTTTATTTCTACAAATTTTCAGCAGCCACTCTTTTCAAATTATCGCTAATCTCATTTTTGCTAATTTTTTTTGCGATGAATATTTTGCAAGCGATGCAAGAAAAAATGATGATCAATAAATTATCAAAGGGGAAGGAAATTAACTTTATTTGATGGGAATATTTTATCGCAACCAACAGCAACAAATAGCCAATGATGAAGAAGTTATTTTTGAAAGTTGTAAAAAAATTAGCTGGTTTTTTTTCGACAAAAATATTGTAAACCACGATGATTATCGCACTTAGAGCCGCTAGATAAATCAGGTTATAAATATTTGACCAATAGATCAGTAAAGTGCAGCAGATAAATCCGACATAGCCAACTAATTTGTAATTCAAAACTTTGAAAGGCCGCGCTAAATCCGGAAAATCTTGACGTAAAATTATTAGCACCAACGGTCCAGAAAGATAAGAAAAAATTACAGTCGAAGACAGGAAGTCGACTAATTGCTGCCAAGTTGGAAATGGCATTAGAAAGCAAGCACCGAGTAAGGCATTGAGCCATAAACAATAAACTGGAGAAGAAAATTTATTCACTTTATTGAGCAAAGTTTTCGGAAAAAAATCCTTGGCGAAAGCATATAAAATTCGCGAAGTAGCTGCGGTATAAACATTGGCGGTGCCAAGCGGAGCAATGACTGCATCGATGAATAAAGCATTGATGATGATGTGTATTCCAAAGAGAGAAACTATTCCCAGTAGCGGCGCGGCACTACCAAGCTCTAGCCGCTTATCGCCCAGACAAGTGATATAAATCAAAGAGAGTGAGCTGTATAAAATAAATCCGATGATGATTGGCGCAAATAACGAAGCCGGCAAAGCCTTGTGCGGATCTTTTGCGCTATTGGCTAAAATCAAGCCATTTTGAAAACCGGCGAAAGCAAATACCATGCCGCTTCCGGTGATTGCTAATAACACACTCTCCAAAGAAAATTTATGCGCGACTTTGGCCAATTGAACATTTTCCCAATTGCCAAATAAAATAATCAAAAACCATGCGATGCCAATTGGTACTAAGATTTTCCAAATGCTGACCAAAGAATTTGCTCGCGCCACATTCTTCAAAAGAAAACTATTAAACCAGGTCAAAAGCGCGATGATCAAAAAAGCTAAATAGAGACCACTCTTACTTAGAGTAGTTCCTCCAATATTTTGAACTACTAAATCCTTATGCCAAAAACTTAAATATTGAATTGCCGATTGCGCCTCAAGCGGCAAATAAACTATATAACTCAACCATCCTAAAGTTAGAAAAATAAACGAAACTGCGCGATTGTGAGTGATGCCGATAAATCGCGAAAGCCCCCCAACAATTGGTGCAATAGTTACGACCTCAGCAAAAGTGATGCCGATAATTAAAGTTAAAATTGCGATGATCAGCCAAGAAAGTAAAACGCCGACTCCTGCTGCTTCAAATCCGTAATAAGGTGAAAATAGCCAACCTGCCCCGATCATTCCGCCGGTGGAGATTAGCATTAATTGCAAAGTGGTTAATTTGTTATTTATTGACATGGCGTGTGTACCAAAACTGATTCAAGAAACCGAACTCAAAAATAAAGAATCGGTATATGGGGTTCCCCACAATGTGGGGCGTGGCTAGTGCGACGAGAAAAATAAAAAATATTTCTAAATTTATGGTTTACTTGGCGGGACTGATTGCTAATCAAAAGTTCTAATCAGATTCTGATTTGCAACAACCCAATTTATAATTTTCTGAATTGACTCGGATAATCCCGCAGAAATATTACCACATCAATCATTTCAGGACACCTCTAAAAATTAGGATTTTTCGAGGAATTTTGGGTTTTATACCGAAACCAATTCAAGATACCGAACTAAAAAATAAAGAGTCGGTATAGGGGGTTCCCCACGACTGTGGGGCGCAGGCCATCCTGCGTAAAAACAAAATCAATATACTAAATCGGCTTCTTGAAGCTGATTTGGTATATACCGAAACCAATTCAAGAAACCGAACTAAAAAATAAAGAGTCGGTATATGGGGTTCCCCACGACTGTGGGGCGCAGGTCATCCTGCGTAAAAACAAAATCAATATACCTAATCGGCTTTTTGAAGCTGATTTGGTATAGAAGGCAAGAGTATTGGACACGCCAAATCGGTTTCAAGAAGTCGAATCCGGAAAAGACAATTTTTAGAAATGCCCTTAGAGCCTGTTTAAATAACGTAAAATAATGAAAAATAATCCGGCCAAAAATCTTTTCTTTTTGATGCTTCTTGCTTGTTGTTGGGGCCCATCTTTTCTTTTCATCAAGATCGCTGTTGAATATGTTCCACCGATCACCATCACGGCGATTCGCATGATTATCGGCGGAGCGTTGCTCTATTTAATGCTAAAAATTAACAAAACTGATTTACCAAAATTCGGCAAATGTTGGAAGCATTTTTTGGTGATGGCGATTTTTAGCTGCGGATTACCATTCACGCTTTTTGGCGTTGGTGAGCAATATATCGACAGCTCTCTCGCCGCAATTATCAACGGCACTACTCCGCTTTTTACTTTGATGATCGCACATTATTGCACCGATAATGATCGCTTAACTAAAGCAAAAATTTTGGGATCTATGGTGGGATTTTCTGGATTATTTTTATTGGTTTTTCCTTCGCTCTTCGATGCTAAAGCAACCATCTGGGGAATTCTTGCAGCACTCATTGCCTCCGTTTCTTACGGCATCGGATTTGTTTATGCTAAAAAACATATTCATGGCTTCAAACCACTAGTAGTGCCAACCTCGCAGCTTTTAATAGCTTCAATAATCCTTATACCACTTTCTCTGATTATTGAGCGACCTTATGAAATTGAATTTGTATCAACAGCGGCGATCCTTTCGGTTCTTGCTTTGGCAGTGTTAGGAAGTGCTTGCGCTTTCGTAGTTTATTACAAATTAATTTCACTAACTAGCGCCACTTACACCGCTTCATCTAATTATATTATTCCAGTTTTTGGGGTAATTTTAGGAATGATTGTACTAGACGAAGCCCTTACGTGGAACAGTTATATTGGCTCGATGATGATTTTAGTTGGTGTGATGATTGCCAACAGAGTGATTAGTTTTTCTAGAAAGTAATTTTTACTACCTCGGCTTATTACCGCTAAATTTTGAACCTTGTCTGCTACCAAAAGGTCTTTTTTTAGCGTAACTGCGACTTGCTTTATCGCGATCAACTAAAGTATCGCGAGTAGAAGATGATGATTCCTTGTTACCAGATTTTTTGTAACCGAAAAAATTTCCCAACTTTTCTGCCACTACTTTAAAGCCGCCTTGAGATTTTTTACCATGATGAGGTCTATCACCGAAAGGTTTGCTTCCTTCGCGTTTTTCACCATCACGTTCAAAACCTCTTTGAGGAGGACGAGCTTGTGAATCAGATCTTCTGTCACTTCTTTCTGGGCGATCAGATCTTTGTGGCCTTTCTGATCTTTCTGGTCTTTCACGTCTTTCACCAGATTCACTTCTTCTGGAATCGCTTGGAGCAGCAACATTTCCTCTGCTCAAATGACGTCCCGCTGCAGGTCTTGCTGGTCTTTCCGGCAAGCCATCATTGAGAGGTCTTCTGGCACCTGACGCAAGTTTACGAACTCCACTAACTCCAGAAACTCCGTGAAAAGCGTGTGAATCATCAACTGGAATTTGATAGCGAATGGTTCTTTCAACCGACTTCAGCATCAATCTTTCAGTTGGATCACAAAATGAAATTGCGATTCCATCTTTACCAGCACGAGCTGTACGACCGATACGATGTACATAACTTTCTGGATCCATCGGAATATCGTAATTAATTACGTGGCTAATTCCTGGAACGTCGATACCGCGAGCAGCGATATCAGTGGCAATTAGAACTTTAGTTTTTCCGTTACGAAAATTTGCCAAAGCCAACTCGCGCGCGCTTTGTGAGCGATCGCCATGAATTGTGTCAGCTTTAATTCCATGTTTCGCTAAAAAATCGATGATGCGATTGGCGCTGTGTTTGGTGCGGATAAAAACCAAAGTGCTGTGAACTTGATCTTGCAATAAAACATCTTTCAGAAGTAGCGGTTTGTTTGAACGCTCAACGAAATAAACTTTTTGCGAGATACGCTCAACAGTTGTTGCTGGCGGCGTAATTTCAACCTTGGTTGGATTTTTCAAAATTGAATGAGCCAATTGTGAAATTGTTGAAGGCATAGTTGCCGAGAAGAAAAGCGTTTGGCGCTTTGCCGGCAATTTTGCGATGATTTTTTTGATGTCCATAATGAAGCCCATATCAAGCATACGGTCAGCTTCATCAAGCACAAAAATTTCCAAATCCATGAAACGCACGTGACCTTGATTCATCAAATCAAGAAGACGGCCAGGAGTTGCAATCACAATATCCAAGCCCTTTTGCAGATTTTTGATTTGCGGATTTTCACCAACACCACCAAAAATTACCGCATGTTTTAAGTGCGAATGAACGCCATAAAGCTCGATATTTTCTGCAATTTGTGAGGCTAATTCGCGGGTGGGAGTAAGGATCAAACATTTAACGTGATTAGGTCGAACTGGAGTTTCTGAGGCCGAAAGATTTTGAATAATTGGCAAAGCAAAAGCGGCAGTTTTACCAGTTCCAGTTTGCGCAATTCCTAAAAAATCTTTTCCGGCTAAAATATCAGGAATAGCGCCGGCTTGGATTGGAGTAGGAATGGTATAGCCCTTTTTCGCTAAAGCAGAAAGGATTTTTGGATTTAAGTTTAGGTTTTCGAAAGTTGTCATTAGTAAAAAATTAAGTTATTGAATCATCGATTGAAAAATCGATGCATCTTTTAAAGGTCTGAAAAATCAGACGATTGCCAATGTTTAACATGGGCCGTCACTATCGTTGAATTGATTATTTGTTGCGTAAATGATCAGCGAGACATCTAAAAGCTGCGAGCATTGTGAAACAGACTCTTATCTTTCGCAACCTAATTAAAAATATCCAAAAATTTTCGATAAAGATCGGGGCGATTTTTTTTTGTTACTGCGATTGCTTGCTCTTTGCGCCACTCATTAATTTTTTTGTGATGTCCTTGAGTCAGAATTTCCGGCACGTCGTGACCCCGCCATTTTGCTGGTCTGGTGTAATGCGGATATTCCAATAAATTTTCAAAATCAGAATTTTTTTCTGAGCCGAAAGATTCTTCTGCTAAAGATTCATCAGCGCCTAAAACCCCTTCAACATTGCGCAAAATCGCATCGATAAATGGAAATGCCGCAACTTCTCCGCCCGATAAAACATAATCACCAATAGAAATTTCTTCGATGGCGAATTCATCCAAAACGCGTTGATCCACGCCTTCGTAGCGTCCACACAGGATCATGATTTCTTTTTCTTTGGCTAATTCCTGCGCAATTTTTTGATTAAAAACTTTTCCGCGCGGCGAGAGATAAATTATTTTTGATTTTTTTTTCTGAAAGATTTTGCTCAATTGCCTCAGCGACAACATCAACTTTAAACAGCATCCCCGCCCCACCGCCATAAGGTGTATCATCAACTGTTGCGTGCTTATCTTTGGCATAATCACGAATATTAATTACTTGCAAAGACCAGAGGTTTTTTGTTAAAGCGGAGCCGGTGATTGAAGCAGCTAGCGCTCCGGGAAATAGTTCGGGGAAAATGGTGAGGATTTTGAAATTTATCACAAATTAATATTTATTCTCTGTCATCCCCGCGAAAGCAGGGATCCAGCTCTTTAAAAACATTCTGGATCCCTGCTTTCGCGGGGATGACAGAGAGCGACAAATTTATTCACTAAATATCTTCTTCAATCTCGCAGCAGCTTTCTTCATATTTTCTTCATCATGAATTAGCGAAAATCTTACAAATCCTTCTCCACTCGCGCCAAATGCACTTCCCGGTGACATTGCAACTCCAGCTTCAAGAATCATTTTTTTACAAAAATCGAAGGAAGAAAGATGGGCAAATTCTTTTGGTAACTTCGCCCATAAGAACATGCTGGCTTTTGGTTTTGCAATTTCCCAACCAAGTTCTTTTTGAAATAATTCGATCAAAAATTTACCGCGATCATCGTAAGTTTTGCATAAATTTTTTAGATATTCGTCGCTTTTTTCTGATAGCGCATCAACTGCAATCATTTGCAACGGCGAGAATGATCCGTAGTCGAGATAGGATTTAATTTTATAAAGCGCGTTAATTAAATTTTTATTTCCAACCGCAAAACCAACGCGACAACCAGCCATAGAATAGCTTTTTGAAACGGAAGAAAATTCAATCGCAATATCTTTGGCGCCTGGAATTTCTAAGATTGAATGCGGTTTGTCTTTTTCGTCAAAATAAAGTTCGCAATAAGCGATGTCAGAAATGATGTAGATTTCATGCTCTTTGCAAAAATCCACCAACTCAGAATAAAAATCTAAACCGACAATTTCCGTAGTTGGATTACAAGGATAAGAAACGATTACAGCTTGTGGCTTCTGGGATGCGCCAATCACATGTTTTTTAAATTCATCCAAAAAACTGCGCGAATTTATTGCGGGAATTTGGTGGATATTCGACTTCGAAATTATGAAGGCAAAATTGTGAATTGGATAAGAAGGCGATGGAACGCAGATGTAACTTTGTTCGTCAGAAATTGCGGTGGCCAAAGATGCAATACCTTCTTTCGCTCCAATAGTGACAAGGGCTTCTGACTTATAATCAATATCAACATTGAAGCGACGTTTATAATATTCGCAGATCGATTTTTTTAAAATTTCAATTCCACCAACTGTAGAATAGCCGAAAACTTTTGGATCATTTGCTAACTCGGAAAGACGCGACATGACATGTTTTGGTGGCGCAGAATCTGGATTTCCCATGCCAAAATCCAAAACCTCGATACCATTTGCAGAGGCTTCAGACTTGAATTGATAGATTGAAGCAAAAATGTAAGGTGGCAGTTTTTCGGTTAGATAAAATTTATCTTTCATAAAAATTACGAGGCTTTCTTTTTCAATTCGATATGAAGTTCACGCAGATGTTTTGCTGGTGCATCGGCTGGTGCATTCATCATTAAATCCTGCGCTTTGCCATTCATCGGGAATGGAATTACTTCGCGAATATTTGGTTCGTTAGCTAAAAGCATGATGATGCGATCAATCCCCGGAGCTAAGCCGCCGTGCGGTGGAGCGCCGAATTTGAAAGCATTTAACATTGCACCAAATTGTTGTTCAACCACTTCTCGGCCATATCCAGCAAGCTCGAAAGCACGATACATGATTTCTGGTTTGTGGTTACGAATAGCACCAGAAGATAATTCTACGCCGTTGCAAACGATGTCATATTGAAAAGCTTTGATCGTAGTTGGATCTTGTGAATTCAAGGCTTCGAGACCACCTTGCGGCATGGAAAAAGGATTGTGAGAAAACTCAACTTTTCCTTCATCAGAAAGTTCGTACATCGGGAAATCGATGATCCAGCAGAATTTATAAATCGATTCATCGATCAATTTTAAATCGTGACCAAGTTTGATGCGAACAACACCAGCGATTTTCGCCGCTTCTTTTTCTTTTCCGCATGAAAAGAAAACTGCATCACCATTTTCAAGTCCGGCGATTTTTTTCAATTCAGCTAATTTTTCTGCCGATAAAAATTTCGCGATTGGTCCTTTTGCTTCACCATTTTCATCAAAGTTGATGTAGGCTAAACCCTTGGCGCCGTTTTGTTGCGCGAATTCTATCATCTTGTCAAAAAATGAACGCGGTTGCGCTGCACATTTTGGCGCTGGAATGGCGCGGATTTTTGCACCAGTTTCAATTTGTTTTGCAAAAATAGAAAATTCCGAACCGCGGAAAATTTCTGTGGCGTCAGAAATTAAAATTGGATTACGCAAATCAGGCTTGTCGATGCCGTATTTCAACATCGCATCATCATATTTGATGTGCACAAATTCTTCGTCAGAAGTTTTTTTAGCGCCGAATTTTTTGAAAATATGTTTCAAAACTGGTTCGATTGCAGCAAAGACATCTTCTTGTTCGACGAAACTCATTTCCATATCGAGCTGATAAAATTCCGGCGCACGATCTGCGCGCAAATCTTCGTCACGAAAACATGGCGCGATTTGGAAATAGCGGTTGAAACCAGAAACCATCAAAAGCTGCTTGAACTGCTGTGGCGCTTGCGGCAAAGCATAAAATTTTCCCGGATGTAAACGCGCAGGAACCAAATAATCGCGCGCGCCTTCTGGCGAAGATGCAGTTAGAATTGGAGTTTGAATTTCGAGAAAACCTTGCTTGGTCATTTCACTTCTGATCTCAGAAATCACTTGGCTACGCAGCACAATATTTTTGTGAGTTTTTTCGCGACGAAGATCGAGGAAGCGATATTTTAAACGGAGCTCTTCGGGATATTCGTTGTTGTCGTTGATTTGGAAGGGGATTTGTTCGGCGAGAGATTCAATGATTAATTCGGCAATTCTAACTTCAATTTCACCAGTTTTGATATTTGGATTTACCACTTCTGCTGCACGGGCGGCAACTTCGCCAACAATTGTGATTACTGATTCAAGCTTGATTGCCGAGACTTCACCGAGATTTAATTTGGTATTTTGCTGATCAATTACTAGTTGCGTCAAACCAAAATGATCGCGCAAATCAATAAAAATTAGCGAACCATGATCGCGTTTGGAATGAACCCAACCGGAAAGCGTTACGGTTTGTCCGACGTGAGATTTGTTTAGTTCAGCACAATGATGTGTGCGATATTTATTCTTAATCATAAAATTATTTTCAGTTTGTCATCCCCGCGAAAGCGGGGATCCAGTTTCTAAAAGTCTGGATCCCCGCTTTCGCGGGGATGACAAACTAAAAAACCAATAAAAAAATCGGATGAAAATTCATCCGATTTAAAATTAAAATCTCTCAATTGCAGGACGGGATTACAAATCCCCTCCAGCGATACGGTCCAGCGCTTCGAAATTATTAGTATACGTCGTACGAGTTAGTGCCGCTGTGATAATATCTATTCCGACAAACATTACATTTCGACATCCGCGCGATAAAAAGTTCAATCGCTCGCGGCTCTTTCAAACAGATGAACCAGCCCATTAAATGTAAGCCGGGGAGCAAAATCAAAAGGTAGAAAAATTTACTAGTGATCACGAAAGCAAGTAGCGAAACGATGCCATTTAACGCGGCAAAAGTATAACTCACACCAAGCAACATTGGGGGACGCGTTAGACCTAGAAATAGCGAATCGGTGCCGATTGAACCTGACATGTTTTTTAAAATGAGTATTTGTTTGACAAGTGGGAGAGCGCACATAAAACGCGGGCCCTCCAAAAAAGTCAACGCTTCAATTGCCAACTCCTAATTCGTAATTTCTATGTCTTTTCTCGCAAATTCTCTTTCTAACATCAAGCCTTCCCCAACAATCGCAATATCGATGAAAGCCGCAGAGCTCAAAGCTTCTGGCAAGGATATAATTTCCCTCGGCATGGGCGAACCAGATTTTGATACTCCGGAAAATATTAAAGACGCCGCGATTGCCGCGATTAAAAAAGGTGATACAAAATATACCGCCGTTGACGGAACTGCAGCACTTAAAAAAGCCATCATCGAAAAATTCAAACGCGAAAATTCTCTGGAATATAAAGCTTCAGAAATCGTTGTTTCTGGCGGCGCCAAGCAAGTTATTTACAATTCTCTCGTTGCGAGTCTTAACCCACTAGATGAAGTTATTATTCCTGCACCTTACTGGGTTTCTTATCCGGACATGGTTTTGCTTGCTGGCGGAAAACCAGTAATCGTTGATTCATCAGAAAAAAATAATTTCAAAATCACACCAAGATCTTTGGAAGAAAAAATCACGCCAAAAACCAAATGGTTAATTTTAAATTCTCCAAGCAATCCAACAGGATCATGCTACAACGAGAAGGATCTTGCAGCTTTGGCGGAAGTTTTATTACGCCATCCACAAGTTCATATCATGACTGACGATATTTACGAACATTTGATTTTTGACGGCCTAAAATTTTCTACTATCGCCGCAATTGAACCAAAATTAAAAAGTCGCACTTTGATCATAAACGGCGTTTCCAAAGCTTACTCAATGACTGGTTGGAGAATTGGTTACGGCGCCGGCGATGAAAAATTAATCAAAGCAATGTCGATGATTCAATCACAAAGCACTTCTTCACCTTGCTCAATTTCACAAGCTGCATCAGTTGAAGCATTGATTGGCACACAAAGTTACATCAAACCGAATGCCGAAATTTTCCAAAAACGTCGCGATTTAGTTGCCGGAATGCTCAATGCAATTGACGGAATTTCCTGCAATATTCCTAACGGCGCTTTTTATGTTTTCCCTTCATGCTCTGGACTTAACGGCAAAAAAACTCCTGCCGGAAAAGTGATCGAAAATGACAGCGATTTTGCTACTTATTTATTAGAAGAAGCTTTAGTCGCCGTTGTTCCAGGAATCGCTTTTGGCGCCCCAGGATTTTTTAGAATCTCCTACACTGCCAGCGAAGAATTTTTGAAAAATGCCATGCAGCGAATTGCTGATGCCTGCGCAAAATTAAACTAAGATGCTTCTCACTTTCGACATCGGAAATACCAACATCACCATCGGACTTTTTGATGAAAAAAAACTAACCAAACAATGGCGCTTGGTTAGTGATATGAAAAAATCCGTCGATGATTATGCGGTCGATATTATCGAACTTTTTCTCACCGATAAAATAGATTGTTTGCGATTTAACGGATGCATCATCGCCTCAGTAGTTCCTATGCTTACCACCCGAATAAGTGAAGCGGTAAAAAAGTTTTTAAACGAAGATATCGCCACAAAAATTATGATTGTTGGCGAAAAAAAAACCCGTTTAAATATTGAAATTCAATTAAAAAATAAAAATGAAGTTGGTCACGATCGCTTAATCAACGCGATCGCCGGTTATAAAAAATTTGGTGGCGATCTCATCATCATCGACTTTGGCACTGCGACTACTTTCGATGTGATTGGAAAAAATGGCGAATATCTTGGCGGCGTAATTTCTCCGGGAATTAATTTATCGCTAAAAGCTCTGCACGACATGACTGCGCAATTGCCACGCATCACCATCAAACAACAAAAAAATGTTATCGGAAAAAGCACCGCTGAAGCGATGAATTCTGGAGTTTACTTCGGATATATCTCGCTTGTTGAAGGAATGATTTCTAAAATCGAAGCCGAACTTGGACATAAAACTACCTGCATCATTACAGGCGGATTGGCAGAAATTTTTAAAGATGCTCTAAAAAATTCAATTCAACATCATGAACCAAATCTTACGCTTACAGGCTTGAGAGTGGTTTATGAGGAAAACCTCCTTTAACAAAGGAGGTGGCCGAGCGTTAGCGAGGTCGGAGGATTTCTTAAATTAAGAATTCGTTTTACCAAAATCACCCGTCATCGCTTACGCGATGCCACCCTCTTTTTCAAAGAGGGTTAAAAAACAAAAACAGATGGAACTAAACTTAAAAAAACATTTCGACGATCTCCTTTTTCTCCCCCTTGGCGGCGCCAATGAAATCGGGATGAATGTCAATCTCTACCAACTCAACGGCAAATGGCTGATGGTTGATTGCGGTGTCGGATTTGCTTACGACATTCCAGGCGTCGACATGATGACAGCCGATATTTCCTTCATCAAAGCCCATCGCCACAATTTAGTCGGAATTATCCTCACTCACATCCACGAAGATCACATGGGTGCGATTCAATATTTGTGGGAAGAATTAGGCGCGCCGGTTTATGCCACCAACTTTGGCGCCAATTTTTTGCGCACCAAATTGGAGGAATATAAACTCAATAAAAAAGTTCCAATCCACGTCATCGACGGTTCAAAAGAGCTCGATTTAAAACCTTTCAAAATCGAATTTATCGGCCTCACCCACTCGGTTCCTGAAATGCAGGCTTTGATGATTCGCACGGAAAAAGGAAATGTTTTACACACTGGAGATTGGAAATTCGATCCAGATCCAATCATCGGAAATGTTTCGGAAAAAGAAAAAATTAAAGCTTACGGCGACCTAGGCGAAATTACCGCAGTAATCTGCGATTCAACAAACGCGCTATCCGAAGGCCATTCCAGATCAGAAGGCGAGCTTCACGAATCACTAAAAAAACTAATTGTTGGTCGACAAGGTTTAGTCGGCGTTACAACTTTCGCTTCAAACATCGCGCGGGTTCACACCATTTGCCGCATCGCAAAAGAGGTCGGACGTAAAATTGTTCTCGCCGGTTTTTCACTTCATCGCCTTCACGAAGTTGGTAAAAAAAGTGGATATTTCACCGAAAATTTTGAGTTCATTTCTGATCGCGAAATGAAGTTTTATAAAAAAAGCGAAATCCTTGTAATCTCAACTGGCTGCCAAGGCGAGCCCAATGCTGCAACTCGCAAAATCGCTACCGATATTCATCCAACAATTCGTTTTACCAAAGGTGATTTAGTAATTTTCTCCTCAAAAATTATTCCCGGAAATGAGAAAAAAATCTTCGAACTTTTTGACGAATTAGCTAAAAAACAAATTGATGTGATGACCGAAAAAGATCACTTCGTTCACGTTTCTGGCCATCCTTCGCAAGATGAACTTCGCGAAATGTATGCGTTAGCTCAACCAAAAATCGCCATTCCAGTTCACGGCGAATTCATTCACACCAAAACTCACTGTGAGCTCGCAGCCAGCTGTGGCGTGCAACGCACCATCCAAATTGAAAATGGCATGGCGGTGAAAATCGACGCAGAAAATCCGATGAATTCGCAACAAGTTGGTTCTGTAAAAGTCGGCTATTTTGGAGTTGATGGAAAACAGCTACTTGATTTTAAAGGTGAAGTGATTCGCGAACGTAAAAAATTACAACTTAGCGGCATCGTCAGCATCTCTTTCGCAGTTAATGATTCCCTGAATCTACTTTCAAAAATCCGCATATTTTGCATCGGTTCTTATGATCTAAAAAATGATCGCGAAGCAGAAGACATGATCAAAAAAGAAATTCAAATGTTCCTCAAACACAAGGCCAAAGAACTTGATTTGAACAGCGGATTTGGCATGCGCTTTTTGCAAAAGAAAAATAAGAAAAAGAATTTGAACGAAACAAAAATCCTTGGTGAAGTTGAAAAAGCTCTGCGTTCAAAAATGCTGAAAATTTTTGAAGATTTGATGGGAAAAAGACCAGCGATGGAAATAGCAATTAATTTAGTAAGTTAGTTAGTTTATGGCCCCGTCATGCGACGGGGTGACAACTTGCGTGGCACGAATTACCTTCTCAATTTGTCACCCCTTCTTCATGACGGGGTCCATCTTTTTAAAAAAATCTATGTCAGTAAAACCAGAATTAAAAATCATCGCCGATCACTTGCGCTCTTCTTGTTTTTTAGTTGCCGATGGTGTTTTGCCAAGCAATGAAGGCAGAGGTTATGTTTTACGCCGCATCATGCGCCGAGCGATGCGCCAGCTTCACAAGTTAGGAGCTTCTGACGCTTCAATGTATAAATTAGTTGATGGCTTGATTAGAGAAATGGGCGCCGCTTATCCGGAATTAGGAAGAGCGCGCGACGTGATTATCGAAACATTAAAAAACGAAGAAGAAAAATTCCGCGAAACTTTGGAAAAGGGTTTGAAAATTTTGGAAGAAGAAATGGCCAAAATAAAAGGTGAAAAATTTTCCGGCGCTATTGCTTTCAAGCTTTATGACACTTTTGGTTTTCCGCTTGATCTCACGCAAGATATTCTAAAAGAAAAAAATCTCGAAGTTGATGTTGAAGAATTTAATCGCGAGATGGAATTGCAACGTGAACGCGCGAAGGCCAATTGGAAAGGATCTGGCGAAGTTTCTGATGATAAAATATTTTTTGATCTCAAAGAAAAATTTGGCGAAACGAAATTTTTGGGTTACGAAAATTTGAGTGCAGAAGCGAAAGTTTTAGCGGTTTATTCAAATTTTTTAATTCTCGATCAAACACCGTTTTATGCTACTTCCGGCGGACAAAAAGGTGATGATGGAAAAATTGCTGATGTTGAAATTTATGAAACAAAAAAATTCGCTGGTGGATTGTTTGCACATTTTTTTAGCGATCAAAAATGCGATTTGAAAGTTGGTGATGAAGTTACTGCAGAAGTAAATCCTCAAACCCGACAAAGCCGTGCTGTCAATCACTCTGCAACGCATTTAATGCATAAAGCTTTGAAAGAAGTTTTGGGAAATTCTATTTCACAAAAAGGTTCGAATGTTGATTTCGATGGCTTCACTTTCGACTTCAATTTTAACCGCGCCATGACTGCGGATGAAATCAAAAAAGTTGAAGATTTGGTGAATGCGCAAATCAAAAATAGTGGAGTCGTGAGCACTAATTTGATGGATTTAAATCAAGCTCGTGAAACTGGGGCAGAAGCTTTGTTTGGTGAAAAATATGATTCAGAAGTTCGTGTCGTAAAGATGGGAAATTCGGTTGAACTTTGCGGCGGAACTCACGTTAAAAATACTGCAGATATTGAAATTTTTAAAATCATTTCTGAAAAAAGCATCGCTTCTGGAATCAGAAGAATCACAGCTGTAAGCTCGGTTGCCGTAAAAGAATATTTAGTAAAAAAAGAGGAAGAATCAAAAAAATTACTTCTCGAAGAAACTTTGAAGAAGCAAGACAAGGAAATTGAGCGTCTGAAAAAACAAACTCTGCTGGCTAATTTAGACAAGCTGCAAGCGTGCGATATTAATGGCTGCGCAGTTTTAGCTCATCATTTTGAAGATGTTGATGCCGGCGCTTTGCGTGATATTGCCAATGAATTAATAAAAAAATCAGACGTGGTTGCGCTCTTTGGAACTAAAGATGACAAGGTGTCAATTTGCGTGGCAGTTGCTGCAAAATCGCTTGATAAATTTGACGCCACAAAACTTCTTATGCCGATGATTCTTGAAATCGGTGGCAAAGGTGGTGGCGGGAAAAAAGATTTCGCTATGGGTGGCGGAGTTAATAAAGAAGGGATTCCGCAGGCTATTGAAGTTTTGAAGAATTTAATAAAGTAAATTAATCAAAACTCGTCATCCTTGAGCCAAAGGCTCGAGGATCTCAGGAGTTTTATTTCACGAGATCCTCAAAGACTCCGTCTTCAAGGATGACGAATTTGAATAAAATAATCAGACCACAATGAACAAAAAATATTTCGGCACTGACGGTATTCGCGGCACAGTAAATAAATTTCCCATGACTGCGGAAATCGCGCTTAAAATCGGCATGGCAGTTGGCGTAAAATTTGGGGCGCAATTCACTAATGGCAATCATCGCCATCGTGTCGTTATCGGAAAAGATACTCGACTTTCTGGTTACGTAATTGAACCCGCCCTCACCGCTGGTTTTGCGGCTGTAGGCATGGATGTGTTTTTAGTTGGTCCCGTTCCAACTCCTGCAGTTTCAATGCTGACGCGCTCTCTTCGCGCTGATATCGGCATCATGATTTCCGCTTCACACAATCCTTACTACGATAATGGCATTAAAATTTTTGATAATGAAGGTCACAAACTTTCTGATGAAGTTGAATTGGAAATCGAAAAAATGATTGATGGCGACATCACTGCTCACTTGGCTACATCAGAAAATCTTGGTCGCGTAAAAAGATTGGAAGATGCTCGCGGTCGCTACATTGAATTCGTAAAAAACTCCTTCCCAAAAGATAAAACTCTCAGCGGTTTGAAAATTGTTGTCGATTGCGCCAACGGCTCTTCTTACGCCATGGCACCAACAATTTTTCGCGAATTAGGCGCCGAAGTAATTGAGATTGGAACCGAGCCAAATGGCTTCAACATCAACGAAAAATGTGGTTCAACTCACCCAGAAACTCTCTGCTATAAAGTTCTCGAAACCAAAGCTGATATTGGCATCGCACTAGATGGTGATGCAGATCGTGTTTTGATTGTTAATGAACAAGGTCACGCGGTTTCCGGCGATAAAATCATCGCACTAATTGCCGAAAAACTTCACAACGAAGGCAATTTGAAAAAGGACACCGTTGTCATCACGCAAATGTCAAATCTCGCTTTAGAAAATTATTTGAGCTATATCGGCGTTTCGACAATTCGCACTAAAGTTGGCGATCGTTACGTGCTCGAAGAAATGAAAAATAGCGGCTGTAATTTTGGTGGCGAGCAATCTGGTCACATCGTGCTTTCAAACTATTCAACCACTGGTGACGGGCTTGTAGCAGCTTTACAAGTTTTATCAGTTGTTTGTGAATCGAAAAAACCAGTGAGCGAAGTTTTGAATCTTTACGAAGCCTTTCCGCAAGTTTTAAAAAATATAAAATTTGACGGCAAAAAAAATCCGCTTGAAGAAAAATCGCTACAGGAATTTATCTCAGAAAAGGAAAAAACTTTAGGAAATGAAGGACGCATTTTAGTTCGCAAATCAGGAACTGAAAATTTAATTCGCGTGATGGTGGAAGGAAAATCGCTGGAAGAAATAAATAAAATTGCGGATGAAATTATTGCAAAAATTAAATAACTCTGATTCCCCATTTTTTGCCGAGATATGCTTCAACTGCTCGGCGCTCTTCTGTTTTTAAGGCGCGGTCAAAAACTATAATTTCACAAAGATAGCCCATCCATGGAGGTGTTGCTCCGGTTGTTCCATGATTTCCAACAATATATTGCGATACCGGAGAATTCATACTGGCAGAGGTTGTAGAGGGGCCTTCATTAGCGCCATTTAAATAAAGAGCTGTAGTGGTTCCGGTATGAGTTGCTGAAATTAACTCTGCATTGGTTGTGATGTTAGTAGTGCTGTAAGAATCAACTACGCCGGGGAAAACCAAATCTCTTTTCGATGGAGATAATCCGTCTTTTTGATAGCCCCAACCACCAGAAGATCCATTGAAGAATGCGCCACGCCAATTTCCCGTAGTGGTTTCAGTCAATCGCGAAACTAGAAAAAAACTAAAAGCATTGTTGTGTGAAGTGATAACATTTCCAGCCAGATTACTTGTAGTCGCAGCAGTTCCATTAAAGTAAACTCCCGGCAAAGAATTTATGGCATTATCTTCGTAAGTGACATTGGCGTTACTGGTTACGCGAGTGGCATGATTTTTTACTACAGCTTGCGGATTAGTATCATACCAAGCCGTGAGTGGCGAACCACCTCCTGCTTCAGTGGTAATAAAACTATTTTCGCTAGTTGCCTCTAGCCATAAAACCAAATCCTTAATACCCGCAACGGGCGAGCTTTGTGTTTGAGCTCTTGCTGAATTAAGCCTCATCTGATTGACCAAGCGACTTGATTGCGTCACGCCTGCCACCAAAATTCCGATGATTAGAATTACGACTGAAAGTTCGATGAGAGAAAATGCTCGTTTCATTTTTTATTATTGGTTGGTTTGATAATAAAAATTATCAAACTGGCAAAAATAACCGACAATAAAGATCCAAATAAAATCCCAATTTTAGCCTCATCAAATAATTGCTGATTTGTATCAAAAGAAAGCCCAGCGATGAAAAGACTCATGGTAAAACCAATGGCAGTGAAAATCGCTGCGATATAAAGCTCTAGCCAATTAGCACCACTCGGCATTGCAGAAATTTTTAATTTTATCGCAATGAAGCTGAATAGCATAACGCCGATTTGTTTGCCAAAAAATAGTCCGGCAACAATCCCCAAAACCACCGGCTGTAAAAAAATATCGTAAGAAAAATTCTCGATGCGCACTCCGGCATTAGCAAAAGCAAAAATTGGTAGAATTAAAAAATTTACCGCCGGCGCAATTTGATGAGCTAGCTTCGGAAGCAGAGGTTCGTTACTTACTTTCATCGGAATAAACATCGATAAAAGCACGCCCGCCAAGCTGGCATGAATTCCGGTTTTTAGAACCATTAGCCATAAAAATATTCCACAAAGCAGATAAGGAAGAATTTTTTTGACGGAGAAAAAATTTAAAATCGCCAACAGCAACAAAGCAAAGCAGCTTAGCAAAATATAGGTTAAATCGATATTGTCTGAATAGAAAAAAGCGATGATCAGAATTGCGATCAGATCATCAATCACCGCCAGCGCCACTACAAAAACTTTTAGCGAATTAGAAATTTTTTTACCAAAAAGCGCGATTGCTCCGTAAGCAAAAGCAATATCGGTGGCGCAAGGAATAGCGAAGCCGCGCATATTTTCGGCATTTCCTTTATTGAAAAAACAGAAGATTAAAATCGGCATAATTACACCACCGCAAGCTGCGATAAAAGGCAGATATCTTTTAGTATTTGTTGAAAGTTCACCGAGCAAAATTTCTTTTTTTAACTCCAAACCAACCAAGAGAAAAAATATCGCCATCAAAAAATCATTGATCCAATCAAGCAAAGTCATCTCTTTGCTGATGCCAATAAAATCAAGGCTCAACGGCAGATTAATTGCAAAAAAATCCTGATAGATTTGGTAGCTAGTAGAATTGGAAATCATCAAAGCAAGAATGGCAGCTATCGTTAAAGATATGCCCACCGCCACTTCTGATTTGAAAAATGTTTTGATTAGTTTTTGCAAGATTTAAATGGTTGATTGTTAGATCTTAAAATCTTCTCCAAGATAGACGCGACGCACTCTCTCATCATCAACGATTTCTTCCTTCGAGCCAGAAGCAAGAATCATGCCATCATAAACAATATAAGCGCGATCAACAATGGAGAGGGTTTCGCGCACATTGTGATCAGTAATTAAAACACCGATGCCACGATCTTTGAGATGTGTCACCATTTTACGAATATCATTAACTGCGATTGGATCGATACCAGCAAAGGGTTCATCGAGTAAAATGAATGAAGGGTTTGTCGCCAAAGCGCGAGCGATTTCAACTCGTCTTCTTTCACCTCCGGAAAGCGAAAGTGCGTGAGATTTTCTGATATGAGTGATGGAAAATTCTTCCAACAATTGTTCCAAACGCTCTTTGCGCTTAATCTCATTTGCTTCAGCAATTTCCAAAACTGAATAGATATTATCCTCAACATTCATGCCGCGAAAAATTGAAGCTTCTTGCGGCAAATAGCCGATGCCGAGGCGCGCACGTTGATACATCGGCATGTTGGTAATATCGAGAGAGTCGATAAAAATATTGCCAGAACCAACTGCCACAAGTCCGACAATCATGTAAAAAGATGTGGTTTTCCCCGCACCATTAGGACCTAAAAGCCCAACAACCTCGCCTTGTGAAATGTCGAGACTGACATCGCGAATAACAGTTTTTTTGCCGTAGGATTTGCTGAGATTTTTAGCGCTTAGAATCTTTTTGTTCATTTTATTTTTTTGATTTCTTGGAATCTTTTGGATCATTAGGATCATTGCCAATTACGATGATAACCCTTTTATCGCCGCCATTGCCAGCAATAGATGTTTCATTTTTCTTACCGACAAAGTTGCCTCTTTTGGTTTGAGTATCATAGACAAATTTATCGCCGCTGGCAATTGAAGTGCCGTTATTGACGATGACATTTTTCTCTAAAACAAAAATCGATTTAGCTGGTTCATAAAATCCATAATCACCGCTAGCAACAAATTCCTCGCTGAAAATTTTTACATTATCCGTGGCATCAATTCTGCGAATTGAAGATTCTGAACCATCTTTTTTTTTGTCATCATAAAGCACGATCATTTTTTGCGCTAAAAGTGAGCTATCATCTTTTTCTACCACCACATTATTTGTGAAAGTTATTGCCTGAGATTTTCGCTTGATGTCCATGATATCGGACCTTATTCTGGTAGGCGATTCCGAAGTTTCCAACTTCGATTTTGTTGCAGCCTCTGCAAAGCCACAAAACAAAATTTCACAGCTTAAAACCATGCAAAGATTCAATATGAAATTTGATGTAAAACGTTTCACTATTTTTATTTTAATTTGCTTAGGTGTCGGTTTCATAGCCCTACAGATCCCTAGAGATATTAGTGATACAGAATTATCAAAATTTAATCGCGACTTCAAAAACTACAACGTCAATCTCGATATTTTTGATGAGAATGAAGCCAAGATCGCAAGCTTCAAAGTCGCCATTGCCGACTCCGATAAAAAGAAAATGTATGGCTTGATGAATCTTGATTATTTACCACAAAATAACGGCATGGTTTTTATATTTCCCTACAGTCAATTGGTGAACATGTGGATGAAAAATACCAACATTCCACTCGATATGATTTTTATCGATTCTGATAATGAGATTTCTTCAGTTGCAAGCGATACTACTCCACATTCTCCCGACCTCATTTCCTCACAAAGAGAAGTTGTAAAAGTTTTAGAAATTAATGCCGGATTAGCTAAAAAATTAGGTCTTAAAGTTGGACAAAAAGTTAGAATGTTACGCCAATAAAATGCAAATTTTTTTAATCGAAAAAAAAATCTCGTCGCAACTGCTGGGACTTGAAAAATCAGGCTTCTACAAGTTTTTAATCAAGTCCCAAAAATCTGATTTAAATGTCGAAAAAACTGTTAGCAAAATCATCAAGACAGTTCAAAAAAAAGATGACGCGGCATTAATTTCTTACTGCAATAAATTCGATAAAACCAATTTCAAAAAAGCTGCTGATCTCTTGGTGAGTGAAAAAGAAATCGCCGCTGCCGAAAAGTCGCTTGATCCAAAAATCAAAGCTGCACTCAAGCTTTCATTTGCTCGCATCAAAACTTATCACCAAAAACAACTTCCTAAAGATTTTACTTTCAAAGATAAAATTGGCGTCACACTCGGCAATCACTGGCGCGCCATTGAATCAGTTGGAATTTATGTTCCGGGAGGAACCGCTTCTTATCCAAGCTCAGTTTTAATGTCAGCGGTGCCAGCTTTAGTTTCTGGTGTAAAAAATATTTCGATTTGCGCTCCAACATCTGGCGGAAAAATCAATCCAGCAGTTTTATTCGCTGCCAAAATTTGCGATGTAAAAACAATTTATAAAATCGGCGGTGCTCAAGCAATTGCAGCTCTGACATATGGCACCAAAACTGTTAAAAAAGTTGATAAAATTTTTGGTCCCGGAAATGCCTTCGTTGCCACCGCAAAAAAAATGGTTTTTGGCGATGTGGGAATTGACATGATTGCTGGCCCAACTGATGTAACAATCATTGCCGAAAAAAATAGCAATGCCGACTTCATCGCCGCTGACGCGCTTTCGCAGCTTGAACATGGACATGATTCCAAAGCCTTCATAATCACAGATAGTGAGGAATTAGCGATCAAAATTTCTGCAGCAATTTCTTATTTCAAAGCCCAATTGCCCCGTGAAAAAATTATTGATGAATCGCTAAAAAATTCGGCAATTTTTGTGATTAAAAATCTCGAAGATGCCACACATTTATCTAATTTTATTGCCCCAGAACATTTGCAAATAATCGCCAAAAATGCACAGAAATTTTTACCAAAAATTCAGAATGCTGGCGCAGTTTTTTTAGGCGAATATACTCCGGAAAGTATCGGCGATTACACTGCAGGACCAAGTCACACTCTACCAACTTCCGCCTCAGCAAAATTTTCCAGCGGCCTTTCGGTTTTTGATTTTTTAAAAAGAATTTCACTAATTTCCTGCGATAAAAAATCTTTTGATAAATTGGCAAAAGCCACGTCAATTCTTGCTGCATGCGAAGGTCTTGATGCTCATAAATTTAGTATCGACATCAGAAAATCATGAAAATTATTTATTTAATTTTACTCACCAGCTTGCTTTTTTCTTGCGCTAAAAAAGAAGAAAAAATCGGCGCCGAATTTTCCTACATCAAGGCGATGGATTATTTAAAAGATAAAAATTACTCCGAAGCAGCTAAGGAATTTGAAAAAATTGATGATGAATTTCCTTTTTCAAGATGGGCGGTGAAGTCAAAAGTGATGGTGATTTATTCTTACTACAAGGATGAAAATTACGACAAGATGGTACAAAATTCTGACGATTTTTTACGCCTAAATTCCACCAGCGAATATTCATCCTACGTCCTCTACATGAAAGGCCTCTCCTACTATAATCGCATCCCAAATATCCAACGTGCGCAAGATGATACTCAGCAAGCTTCTTTTGCTTTTCGCGAATTAATCGCACGTTTTCCTTTCAGTGATTACGCCGCAGATTGCCGCGATAAAATCATCTTCATCGATGAACATTTAGCTGGCGCAAAAATGTCGGTCGGTCGCTATCAAATGAAAATAAAAAATTACGTCGGAGCCATTGCCAGTTTCAATGAAGTGATCTCGCGCTATCGTCAAACAAATCAAGTTGCCGAAGCCTATTTCCGTCTTAGCGAAATTTACGATAAAATCGGCTTGAAGTCAGAAGCAGAAAAAGCCAAACAACATCTAACTTCAAAATTTTCTGGCAGCGAGTGGGCAAAATAATAAAAAAAAATAAAGGGGTCAGACCCCTTCTTGGAGAAAAACACATTTGGCTGCCTTACACTCAAATGAAAAATCATTTGCCGCAACTTGAGGTAAAAACCGCTAAGGGTTCAAAAATTTTTCTAAAAGATGGTAGCGTTTTAATTGATGGAATTGCCTCTTGGTGGTCTGTTGCTCATGGCTATAATCATCCTCACATAATTTCTGAAATCATCAAACAAGCTAAACTTTTACCGCACGTAATGTTGGCGGGAATGGCGAATGAAACGACTTACAAACTAGCTCATCGTTTGTGCAAATTCTCGGCGATGGATCGGGTATTTTTTTCTGATTCTGGTTCGACTGCAATTGAAGTTGCGATGAAAATTGCTTGGCAACTTCACATAAATTCCGGAAATTCTGGCGAAAAAAATAAAACCAAATTTATTTCATTTAAAAATTCTTATCACGGCGACACTACGGGTGCGATGTCTCTTGCTGATATGTCGGATGGCATGCATCAAAAATTTGAAAAACTTTTGCTCAAAAATTTTTCTCTTCAGCTGCCACAAAATAAAAATGATCTCAAAAAATTTGAACAATTTATCGTAAAAAATAAAACAATTCTCGCCGGAATTTTTATTGAGCCTCTCGTTCAATGCGCTGGTGGCATGCGCTTTCATGAAGCAAAAATTTTACATGAAATTTTTACCATCGCAAAAAAACATCAAGTGATTTTTATCGCCGATGAATGTGCAGTAGGATTTTATCGCACCGGAAAAAAATTCGCCTTCAATCACGCCAAAATCCAACCGGATATTTTAGTTTTAGGAAAAGCCCTGACTGGCGGAACCATGACTCTCGCCGCCACTTTGGTAACAAAAAAAATCTTTGAAAAATTTTCCGGGAATTCGCTTGATTTAGCTTTGATGCATGGTCCAACTTTTATGGGCAATGCTCTTGCTTGTGCTGCCGCCAACGCTTCTTTGGATCTTTTTGAAAAAGAAAATTACGAACAAAAAACTTTAGAAATTGAAAAAATTCTAAAAACAGAATTGGAGAAGTGCCGAAATTTAAAAGGCGTAAAAGATGTGCGCAGCTTTGGTGCAATTGGCGTGGTAGAAATTTCTGCGGATAGAAAAAAAATTATCTCCTTAAGAAAAAAATTCATTGCCGCAGGAATTTTTCTTCGTCCTTTTGGCGATTGCATCTACATCATGCCAGCTCTTACCATCAAAAAATCAGAATTAAAAAAGATCACTAATTCAATTTTCAAAATTTTATCATGAAAAAAAATTCCGCATTTTCACTGATCGAACTTTCGATCGTAATCCTCATTATCGGAATTCTTGTAGCTGGCGTTACTCAAAGCTCTAGACTAGTTGCAGAAATGAGATTAGTCACTGCGCAGCAATTAACCAAAAGCTCTCCGGTGACCTCCATTAATAATCTTGCTTTGTGGCTGGAAGCAACTTCAGACAATTCTTTTGCTACCGGAACCGCCGGAACTTACACTAACGTTCCCAAGCCTGATAATAACGATGCCATCGGCAGATGGAATGACGGCAATCCACAAGTTATCACCAAAATTAATGCCCTTCAAGCAACTGGAGCAAATCAACCAAACTATATTACCAATTCCATCAACGGACTTCCTGCGCTTAGATTTACTAATGCCGCCTCCACCAATCTGTCAGCCGCACTTGATATCAATTATACAGTAAACCCCAACATGACATTCTTTATCGTCTTTAAAAGAATTGGATCGGCTGCAGATCAATGTATTATTGGACATGATAATGGCTCGTGGGACAGATTCATCTGCGCCAAACATAGCGCTATTGCTGGCAGTGGTGGAGTTTCTAACGGAGCAGCATTCTCTACCGTCGCCAATATTAACAGCGCCAATATCACGCTAATTTCTTTGATCCTTCAAAATAGCGTCAGCAGCGGCTCTAACGCCTATCTCAATGGTGGAACCGCTACTAGTTTTACAGAAAGTCACGGCAATTCCGGCTATACTTCTTTGGGCATAGGATCAATTGCGGCGGCCGCGGTGGGCGCTTCTTTCGATGGCGATATTGGTGAAATTATAATTTTTGATCGCGCATTAAAAACTGAACAACGCCAATCAATTGAAAAATATCTCGGACAAAAATGGGGAATTAAGATTAGCTAGAATAAAATTCGTCGATGATCTTTTTATATTTTGCTTCCAACACATTTCTCTTCAGTTTCATCGAAGGAGTGATCTCGCCAGACTCGATGGATATTGACTCCAAGGCGATATAAAATTTCTGAATTTGTTCCCAGTGATTTAATTTTTCATTTAGCGATTGGAGTTTTTCTTCAACGAATTTATGCAAAATTTCTGAAGATAAAAATTCCTTATCGCTGCCAGAAAAATTAAATTTTCTTTTGAATTTTTCTAAAGTTTCAAATTCAGGAAAAAGTAAAGCGGAGGTAAATTTTTTTCCTTCCGCAACTACAATCGCGCCCAGTAAAAATCCTAATTCCTGCATCAGCCTTTGCTCCAGCGGCACCGGACTTACATATTTGCCATTGGCATTTTTGAACATTTCTTTTTTGCGTCCGATAATTTTGACGAAACCTTCAGCATCGATCTCAGCTAAATCGCCAGTTTTAAACCAACCGTCTTGCATCACTTCCGCGGTTTTTATTGATTGCTTGTGATAGCCGCGCATCACGTTTGGCCCGCGCGCTAGCAATTCCTTATCGACTTCAATTTTTAATTCCACCGAAGGAAAAGCTTTGCCCACCGTGCCAATTTTATGATTGGCAAAATTATTTACCGCCAAAACCGGCGAAGTTTCGGTGAGACCGTAACCACAAAAAAGATTGATTCCGGCATTATTATAAAAACGCTCTAAATCCTCTGAGGTTGCAGCTCCACCACAAATGATCATGCGCATTTTTCCACCCAAAGCTTCACGAAACTTTTTGTAAATCAGCGCATCGAAAATTTTATCGAAGAAATTTTTTGGAGCATTTGGATCTTTGTTAAGAGCGCGTCGCAAGGCTAATTTTCCGATCATTCTTTTAAAAAAATTAGCATTTTCGATACCTTCAGAAATACGCGCAAAAACTTTTTCTAAAACTCGCGGCACTGTGGTCATGAGGTTGGGATGAACTTCACGTAAAGTATTTCCAACATTTTTTACATCATCAGCGAAGTAAATTGAAACTCCCTGCGTGATATAAAACATCATCACCATGCGTTCAAAAATATGGGCGAGAGGCAAAAAAGATAAAACTACATCATCCGATTTTAGCGGAAAAACTTTTTGAGTATCCTTGATTTGTGAAATTAAATTTAGATGCGTCAACTCAACGCCCTTAGGCACTCCCGTGCTTCCCGAAGTATAAATGATAGTTGCTAAATCTTGCGGTGAGCAAGAATTTTGTAGATCTTCAAAATTATATTTTTTTTCTTCCGCCGCTTTTTTTCCCAATAAAATTACATCTTCAAAACGGATAGAATTATCGCAGCTAAATCCATAAGTGATGATTTGCAGAATAAGATTTTTTTCTTTGATCGATTTAAATAATTCGCGATTATCGGTAAAAATAAATTTTACTTCCGCATCAGAAATTTCGTAAAATAAATTTTCTTGCGAAATATCGTGAAAAATTGGAACCGTCACTGCGCCCGCTAAAATCGCGCCTAAATCAGCTATTAACCAGATGGGATTTTGATAAGAATAATTTGCTAGAGTCTGTTGCGGTTTTAATCCCAACTCACGCAACCCACAAGCAAAGTGAAAAGTTTTTTCTAAAAAATCCTGATTAGAAAATGATTTTAATTCACCATTTTCCTTAAAATTAAAAGCGCGCGAATTATTGAAATTAGAGGCTTGAAAAGATATCAACTCACAAATGGTGGAGAAGTTTTTCATCTAAAAAAAATGTGAAATCATCTGCCAAGTCCCCATAACTTTTTGATTAATTGCAGTATGATTTCTAACATATTCCCGCAGCATCAAATCAACGTGAGCCTGCTTCGCGAAATAAAGACAGCCAATAATTAAAAACATCAGAGAAAAATAATTGGATAAAATATCGAAAAATCCTGGACGCACAATTGAGTCTTGAATCTTGACATTTTCAACTTTTTTAATACGCGATTTAGTTTTTGGGTGAGTGGAAAATAAAGTGAAATAACCGCCCTCGCCCATCATCGACAAGGCTAGTGCCATATTTTGTCCGCCAAAAGCTTTGGCTGATTGACGATCACAACGATATTCAATAGTGCGCGAAATGAAGCGGCGCAAGAATTCGTAAAGGTTGTAAACTACAAAACGATTGAAGGCAGTGATAACAAAATTCAATACATTGTAAGTATCATACATCACGCGCGAGCTAGTTCTACCGCCAAATGGCACCATGCTCATGATTCTTATACCGATGGAAAAAATCACATGCATTGTTGAAGAAACAAAATTGGTAATTTTTTGGTTGGTGATGATGAGAAAAGTTGGCAGAAAATCCTTATTAACTAGATGCGACATTTCATGTCCAATAACGCTGCGCAAAGCATATAAAAACATTTTTGGATCCTGACATTCAACCAAGTAATGATTGATTAGGCCTTTGGTTAAAACTATGGCGCGACCCCCTAAACTACTAACTGCAAAGGCATTTATTTCGTCAGAATCTTTTACATAAAGTCTTACCGATCTTTCGCCAAATTTATTTTTAACTTGGTCAAATAAGTCGGTTAAAAAATCATAATCTTTAATTTTTTCGTAGCGGGTAGAATTTTTTAGCGAAGCTCGCAACGAGAATCCGAAAAGAAAATCCAAAACCAAATAACATAGCATCAAGAAGCTAACAACGAATAATAGCAGCAGAAAAGCGAATTTTATTTTGTCAAAAGTGCCGTAATCCATGGCAATGGTGTAATTTTTAAAACTCATGAAGGGAGCTGCTACAGCAAGGACTGGCGAGGCTAAAATAACTATATTAAAAATTGTGACGATGTAAACTAAAAGAAGGCTGAGAGGTTTGGCAAACATTTTGAAAGATTTTTAATTTGAAATTTCGATGCAGCGGAATTAGTTAGGCAGTACGAAACTTTCAATTTTAATTTTATAGCTCGAAAAAAATGCGCATCATAAATATCAAAAATATAAAAATTTCTAATAACCTCCCCTTCGTTCTAATCGCTGGTCCATGCCAAACTGAATCACTTGATCACTCTTTAATGATGGCGAGCAATATTAAAAGAATTTGTGATAAATTAGGAATTCAATTCATCTATAAAGCATCTTTCGACAAAGCTAATCGCTCTAGTGTTGGCGGTGCTCGCGGTGCTGGTTTGGAAAAAACTTTACCAATTTTTGCTGCAATTAAAAAAGAATTTCACTGCCCGATTTTAACTGATATTCACAATGAAGAGCATTGCAGAATTTTGACGGGACGTGATGAAGTTGACGTCTTACAAATTCCAGCTTTTCTTTGTCGTCAAACTGACTTGCTTGAAGCGGCATCAAAAACTGGAAAAGTAATCAACATTAAAAAAGGACAATTTTTAGCGCCGTGGGATGCCGCAAATATCGTGCAAAAAATGGATCACTTTGGATGCAAAGATGTAATGTTGACTGAGCGTGGCGTCAGCTTTGGTTACAACACTTTAGTTTCTGATATGAGAAGCTTACCGATTATGGCTAAAACCGGCTGCCCAGTGGTGTTTGATGCAACTCACTCGGTTCAGCAACCTGGTGGATTAGGTGGCGCAAGTGGCGGCCAACGTGAGTTTGTTGAAACTTTAGCGACAGCTGCAGTTGCAGTTGGAGTTGCTGCGGTCTTCATGGAAACGCATCAGGATCCAGATAACGCACCATCAGATGGACCTTGCATGGTGCGCTTGGATAATCTTGAGAAGCTTTTAACTAAGATGAAAAAATTCGACGAAATTACTAAAAATTCATAACCAAATTTATGAAAAAAAACATTTTAGTCACCGACGACGACACCAGGCTTCGCACACTTCTGGGGCGCTTTCTCGAAGAAAATAATTTTACCGTTTCTCTGGCAAAAGACACGGTGGAAGCTCGACAATTAATGCAGCAAACTAATTTCGATTTATTGATTCTCGATGTTATGATGCCGGGCGAAAATGGCGTCGATTTTGCAACTGCTCTACGCAAAGATTCAAAAATTCCCATCATCATGCTAACTGCTCGCGGTGAATTTGACGACCGCATCAAAGGCTTGGAAGCTGGCGCTGATGACTATTTACAAAAACCATTTGAACCAAAAGAATTACTTTTACGCATCAATAATATTTTAAAAAGAATCGGCGGAAATTCTTCGAGCTCAAACAATTTTTGCAATTTCGGCGACTTCACTTTCAGCCTTACGGATTCAAGATTAAAACGCGGTGAAGAATTTATTCACATCACAGAAGGCGAAGCAAAAATTCTAGCGATTTTGTGTAAAGAAAAAGGCAATCCTGTAAGCCGCGAAAAACTTTCTGCGCTTTGTGGCGGGATTGATGATCGTTCGATTGATGTGCAAATTACCCGGCTTAGAAAAAAGATCGAAGTAAATCCAAAACAGCCGCATTATCTACAGACGGTGCGGAATTTGGGTTATGTTATTTACAGCTAGATAAATCGAGAGCAGTGAAGCGGTTGCGCGTAAATTTTGCGAAAGAGATGCAAGCTTGATATTCTTGGCTGAATAGACCAAGAGATGTGTAAGAAGTTTTGATTTTAAAATGAGAAAAAATTTGTTTTAGATGGTCGGCGGATAGATGAATTTTTTGTAGCTCTTTGATGGTTTTTTGATCCAGTTTTTTAGCGTTTTTTTGCAGCGAAATTTTTTCTTTATATTCTGTGAGACATTGGGCGGCGATTTTTTTTCCGAAGAAATTTTTTAACTCTTTCTGGACCCTGTCATGAAGACGGGGTGACAAGTCGGAGGTAATTCTCGCCCCACAAGTTATCACCGCGCACGTGTCGCGGTGTCGATCTAGCAACTCGCTCTGAATTTTAGATGAAGTCAAAGTCGTCACCGCAATCATTTGTCCGTGCAAAAGTTTTTTGACAATTTTTGGATATTTCATTTCAATGGTATGAGCGATCATATGCTCACTTTGACTCGCCGGATAAGAGCCACCAGCCATTGTCATTCCAGCGCCGGAGAGTAATAAAATTTCTAACAACAGCTGTAAAAACTTCTCATCTTTCGCAGAAAATTTCTGATAATTTTTTAGTAGAAAATCCATTTTCTCTTTCAGCATCGCGAAAGGTTTTTCGTCAAATTTTGTTCCCAAAATTTTATGCGAAAGATACCAATCGAACCAGCAAGAATAAAAACATAAACTATCTCCGATCCCCGCTTTTGTAAGATTCAGCGGCGCAGCTTTTAAAATTTCTAAATTGCAAAAAACTTTTATCGGCAAAGTTGCGGGCAAAGTTTTTTTGTGACCAGAAATTGCGATTGAAGCATTTTTTGACAGATAGCCGTTCATCGAAGCGGCTGAAGCAAAAATGGCGTAAGGAATATTTTTTTCTGCGGAAGTAAATTTGCAGAGATCGTTGATCACACCACTTCCCAACACCAAAATTAGATCACAGCTTTTAACTTTTTCGGCAATTTTTTTGAGATTTTTTTCATCAGCTTGCGGATCTTTTAACAGCAAAAATTTATCGAAATTTTCAGCAAAGTTTTTTGGAAAAAATCTCTCACAATTTTTCCATATTTTTTGATCAGTTACAAAAATTATTTTTTTATACCCATCGTCATCCTTGATGCACAACATTGAAGATCTCATGAATTTTTCTCCGGAGCCAAAACTCACGCTTGTCCGCCGTAGTTTTAACGAAGGAGGAAGATCCTCGAGCCTATGGCTCAAGGATGACGGCGCTCTGATTGTAATATTGCTAAGAGGTTTTTTCATGAAAAAACTTGTGAGATAAAAATTGATTTTTAGTTTGCTTTACTTCCTCAGAGGCTCCGCGCTTCGCAAATCAAATTCAATTTAAAAATGGAAAATTTCCAACTATTCCTGCTAATTTTACAGGTGATCATCGCCGTTGTCATGATTATCTTAGTGCTCTTACAAAAATCAGATGGTGATTCGCTAAGCGGAATTGGTGGGGGATCTGGCGGCTTAGGCTCGGCTATTTCCAGCAAAGCTACTGCTAATATTTTGAGCAAAGCAACTATGGTTTTGATCGGAATTTTTATGCTTAATTGTTTAGTTCTCGCTGCGATGTCCAATGCCACAAATAAAAAAATCAAAAGTGATTTAGAACAAGTAATTCAAGAGCAAGAATCACAAAATCCTGAGATGCCAGTGACGCCAACGGTTCCTGCAGTAAAATAATTTCTTAAATAAACTTATGAAAAAAACAGCTCTTAACGAAACTCATCGCGCACAAGGCGCAAAAATGGTGGAATTTGCCGACTATGATATGCCAGTTCAATATCCAGACGGAATGTTGAAAGAACATGAGTGGACGCGTTCCGGCAATGTCGGAATTTTCGACGTTTCGCACATGGGACAATATATCATCGAAGGAAATGAAGTGGCACAATTTTTGTCGCACATCACTCCGACTGATTTTACTCTAAGCACTCCGGCACTAGCAAAATACACGGTTCTAACCAATCCCGAAGGTGGAATTGTTGATGATTTAATCATCACAAAAATTAACGACGAAAAGTTTTTCATCGTGCTAAATGCCGGCTGCAAAGAAAAAGATGAAGCTTGGATTCGTAAAAATTTACCAGCTCATTTGAAATTTACTGCACTTGCTGATCGCTCTCTAATCGCGGTTCAAGGCGGCAAAGCACAAGAAGTTATGAATAAATTTTTAGCTTCCGAAAATTTAGCCAATTTGCCTTACATGAATCTTGGTACTTACAAATTCAAAAATGGCGAAGAAGTTTTTATTGGTCGCACCGGCTACACCGGCGAAGATGGTTTTGAAGTTAGCATCAAAGATTCCGCAGCAGCGCAATTTTGGATCGATCTATCTGCTATGTCAGAAGTAAAACCAATCGGTCTCGGCGCTCGCGATTCACTTCGCTTGGAAATGGGTTACCCACTTTATGGACATGATTTAGATGACACAACTTCACCAGTTGAGGCTGGAATCGGCTGGGTTGTTAGCAAATCAAATACTGGCTTCATCGGCGCTGGGCGCGTTTTAAAAGAAAAAACTGAAGGCGTAAAACGTAAAAGAATCGGCGTGAAATTGCTTGATCGCGGCATCGCTCGCGAAGGCACTGAAATCAGAAAAGACGGCAAAAAAATCGGCGTTCTGTCGAGCGGCGGCTTTTCACCAAATCTAAAAGTTTCAATCGGCCAAGGCTATTTCGATCCAGCTGTAGCAAAGGTTGGCGACCAAGTTTTTGCAGTAGTTCGCGATCGCGAAATTTCTGCGGTTTTGACTTCAGCAGTTTTCGTTGAAGCAAAAACTAAATCTATAAAAAAACTTTGATAAAACCTAAAAACTAAAAAAATCTATTGCGGATACGCGAATTTATTTCGCGTGCAGCAATTCAATATTAACTAAATTCAAACGCAGTTTGAATTTAACACGGAGTGTTATGAAATTTACTAAAGATCACGAATGGATTAAAGTTGAAGGCGATGTTGCAACAATCGGAATTACCGAATATGCCGCTGAAGCCTTGGGCGAATTGGTTTATGTTGAGCTACCAAAAGTTGGAAATAAGTACAACAAGCATGACGCTTTCGCGGTTGTTGAATCTTCTAAATCAGCAAGTGACGTTTATATTCCAGTTGCTGGCGAAGTTGTTGCCTCGAATGATTTACTAAATTCTCAACCAGAATTAGTTAATAATTCTTCTTACGTTGATGGCTGGATTGCTAAAGTTAAAATGAGCAATGACACTGATTTAGCTGATGCAATGGATGAAGCTGGTTACAAAAAATTCTTACAAGAAAGCTAAATTTAATACTGGACCCCGTCATGCGACGGGGTGACAAATAGAGAGGGTTTGCGCTATTCCCACACTTGTCACCCCGTCGCATGAACGGGGGTCCATCTTCTTATGGACATCTCTAAAAATCCTAATTTTTAGAGGCGCCCTTACAAATAAAACTTCGTCGAAAACTCATCACCCTTTCCCTCCAAAAGACATCCCAACAATTTCGAAATCTTTGCATTAATTTTTTCTACTTCCGCCATTTCTTCTTTGCTGAATTTTCCTAAAACATAATCTGCTGTATCAAATTCCTTACTCATTGGACGCCCTACTCCCAAGCGTAAGCGCATGTAATCTTTTCCGATTGCTTCATCAATGGAGCGAAGTCCATTATGTCCGCCATGACCTCCGCCAATTTTTACTTTTATGCGACCAAATTCTACGTCAACATCATCATGCAAAACTAAAATTTTCTGGTTAGGAATTTTATAAAAATTCGCTGCTTCGGCAACCGCAGCGCCGGAAAGATTCATAAAAGTTTGCGGCTTAAGCGCGAGAATTTTTTGGCCAAGAATTTCTCCGGAAAAAACTTCGCTACGAAATTTTTTTCCCTGATTGCTGAATCGATAATCATCAATAATTTGATCACACAACAAAAAGCCAAAATTGTGCCGCGTGGCTTCATATTCGCGTCCGATATTTCCGAGTCCTACTAAAAGATGCATGTTGAAAAATGAGTTAGTTTATAAGATTTTTGTAAGCCTTATACCGAAACCAATTCAAGTTACCGAACTCAAAAATAAAGAGTCGGTATACGGGGTTCCCCACAATGTGGGGCGCAGGTCATCCTGCGTAAAAACAAAATCAATATACTAAATCGGCTTCTTGAAGCTGATTTGGTATATACATTTTATACAATCACTTTTTTCTTCATAAAAATTTTTCATGCAAAAAAATTTCGTTAAAAAAACTATATTATTATTTTTTGCCATCCTTTTTGCCTGCAAAAATATTAACTCTCCCGACCCTTATATTCTGTCGCTTATTACTGATATTAGACAGCTCGAAAAACAAGATCATCAGCTTTGTACTTCGCTAAAATTGAACGTCGATAAAGAAAAAAATTTTGATAGCAGCCATTATTGGCGCTGTCGTTTAACTTTTGCTAAATATCGCATAAGCACGGGACAGCCAACTCCACAACAAGTGAAGCGTGACTTAGAAATCAGCGATCTTGTCACAAAAATTTCTCTTAAAATTGGTCAAACCTCGGAATCATTTTTATCGCGCGAAAATAAAAAAATCGATAATCGCCATCATCAAAAATGTCTCGATATGGGTTATGCATTTTATACCGAAGATCAGGCAAAAATTGATGAATATTTTTCTTGTCGCAAAGCTTTGATCGAAGATCAACAACTGATTCCACCTTACAACAACACGGATTATCTCAATTATCCAAATGATGAATATAACATCGGATTTGCCATTGATCGCCGATTGGAAGAATCGATTAAAAAATATAATGAAGAAAAAGCAAAATACCCGCTTTGCGTCAGATTTAATTTATATAGCGAAAATTTTAAGAGATGTATCAAGGCGCAGGACAATACGCGCCAATGCTTCAAAGAGATTGATCACAAAAGATTTAAAAGAGAATGGATAGAAAAAACCACCTGCCAAAAACAATCTTACACCCACTTTAGTGATGATATGATTAAAAAAACTGATGGCGAAAAACAGGCGGAAATAGCGCGCGATAATAGTAAAACAGACTATTACAACAATTACAATTTCGCCTCAATTGGCATTGACGGAACCTTATTTGCAGCGGAAGCAGAAAAAGAAGCTCAAGCTGAAGAAAAAAAAGCAGCGGAAAAAAAGGAGAGGATAAAAAAAATAAATTCCAAGTCCGAACTTTATAGTAAATTTGAACTTACAAAATTACGCCAAAGTTATGCGACTTCTTGTCAGCAAAAATCGAATGTTGCGGTAGAAAAATATGTCGAAGAGCTAAAAAAATCCTGCGACAATATGGCGAAGTTTGAGATGATTGGGGATGAGTAGTAAGGCGTTAGCGATGACGGGCTTGTCCGCCGTAGCTTCTTAGCGAAGGCGGAGGATTTTCTTTTTGATAAAATCCTCCGACCCTTCGGGCCACCTCCTTTTTCAAAGGAGGTTAAGACATTTCCAGCATTCTGCGCAGTGGCTTTTCAGCTTTAACGCGCAATTCTTCATCTAGTTGCAACTCGCCGCCCGTAAAAGATTTGTCCCCATATTTCATCACCAGATAAAGTTTTTCCAAAGTGTTTAATTTCATGTAAGGACAGGAGTTGCAAAGGCTGCAACCTGCTTTGTCGATGAAAGGACAATCGTAAAATCTACCGGTCGGATTTTTTTGTTTCATTTGGTGAATGATGTTCAACTCCGTCAAAACAATAAATTCTCCGCCTTGATTTTCTGCGGTATATTTCAACAAGGATGATGTCGATCCAACGTGATTAGCATAATTCAAAAGCGCTTCCGGACATTCTGGATGTGCAATCACTTTTGCTTGCGGATGATTAGTAATTAATTTCACCAATTCCTTTTCAGAAAATTGTTCGTGAACGATACAAGATCCATTCCACAAAATCATTTTTCGGCCGGTAACTTTTTCTAAATAACGACCTAAATGCTTATCGGGAGCGAAAATAATTTCCTTATCCGCCGGAATTTGTTCGATGATTTTTTTGGCATTAGTTGAAGTAACGATTACATCGGATAGAGCCTTGATTTCAGCGGAGCAATTGATGTAAGTCACAACTACAGCATGCGGATATTTTTTTTTGAATTCGGCAAAATCTTTTGGCTGGCAGGAATCTTCCAATGAACAACCGGCTTTAAAATCTGGGATTAAAACTTTCTTACTCGGCGATAAAATTTTCGCCACTTCCGCCATGAATTTTACGCCACAAAAAACAATCACATCAGCTTTAGTTGAAGCGGCATTGCGCGAGAGATCAAGAGAATCGCCAACGAAATCTGCAATATCCTGCAGCTCAGGATCCTGATAAAAATGCGACAAAATCACAGCATTTTGCTCACGTTTTAAACGGAGAATTTCTTGTTCTAGATTTGTAGGGATTACGTAGTTCATTTGAATTTTAACTTAAGCCAACAATTTCAAAAACTTCTTTCTTAGTTTTTTTAGCAATTTCACTCGCCGCTTCTCGCCCTTCACTCAAAATTCTTTTTAAGTAAAATTGATCTGTTTTTAAACGAGTTAATTCTGTTTGAATCGGCGCCAGCTTTGCAACTAAAGCATCCGCCAAATCATTTTTAAATTTTCCGTAACCGGAATTTTCATATTCCTTGGCAATTTCTTGCGGATTTTTTTCGGTAATGGCGGAAAAAATATTCAATAGATTATAAATTTCTGGACGAGCTTCGTCGTAAGTTAATGTAGCAAGAGAATCAGTTTTTGCCTTCTTAATTTTTTTCACAATTTGCTCTGGCGAATCGATTAAGTTGATGCGCGAAATTTCGGATTCCCCCGATTTGCTCATTTTTTTTGTGCCATCTTGTAGCGACATAATGCGCTTTACTTCTTTTAAAATCATCGGTTCCGGAAGTTTAAAATATTCGCAATCAAAGCGACGATTGAAAGAGCCGGCGATATCGCGAGTTAATTCGAGATGTTGTTTTTGATCTTCACCAACTGGTACTAAATCACTTTTATAAAGCAAAATATCGGCAGCCATTAAAGCTGGATAAGCGTAAAGTCCTAGATTCTCGTTGCTGTTTTTTTTATCTTTAAATTGCGTCATGCGATCAAGCCAACCTAGTGGGGTCAAAGTCCCAAGAACCCACGCCAATTCCACATGCTCAGCCACTTCACTTTGCACAAAAATCGTCGATTTTTTCGGATCAAGTCCGCAAGCAATATAGGTCGCAGCAGCTTCTAAAACATTTTGTTCCAACTCTTTGGGATCTTGCGGCAAGGTGATGGCGTGCAGATTCATTACGCCGAAAATACATCGGTGAGTATTTTGCAAATCAATCCAGTTGCGAATCGCGCCCAGATAATTTCCTAAATGTAGATTACCGGTTGGTTGTATTCCTGAGAAAACGGTTTTCATGATTCTTACATTGCTTTGAAAGGCGGCGCACTTTATTTTTGCGATCTTGTAAGGCAAGTAGATGATCGCTGATTTTGATTGCGCAAGCAGTTTGAAAATTAGAGGAAAGTCCGGACTCTACGGGAGAACGATACCAGCTAACGGCTGGCGGCGGAGCCAGAATATATATGGCTTCCAAGGGAAAGTGTCACAGAGAATATACCGCTAGATTATGCGCCCCATGATCCCCCTTTTAGGGGGACCGAGTCGACGCGTTAGCGCGGCGATGGGGGTGCGTAATCAGTAAGGATGAAAACGCGAGGTAAGAGCTCACGAGTTTGTATGGTAACATGCATCCTGAAAAACCCTATCGAGAGCAAGACCAAATAGGAATGGCTAGGTTCTTCGAGAATCAGATGTTCTCCCGCATCGTCATTCGGGTAGGTTGCTTGAGGTTAACAGCGATGTTAATCCCAGATGAATGATCGTCACCGCGCAAGCGATACAGGATCCGGCTTATTCTTGTCTTACATTTCAAGTAACAATTAGCAGGTAGCAATTAACAATTGCCACAAACTGCTAATTGTTACTTGCTAACTCTTAATTGCTAATTGCCCCCATGCTTTCAACCAACGAAATCCGCACAAAATTTCTCGATTATTTCGCCAAAAATGGCCACGAGATTATTCCATCTTCACCACTAATTCCGCATAATGATCCGACATTGATGTTCACCAATGCCGGCATGAATCAGTTCAAAAATTATTTCACTGGCATTGAAGTTCCAAAATTTAAACGGGCTGCAACTTCACAAAAATGCGTACGCGCCGGCGGCAAGCATAATGATCTCGACAATGTCGGCTACACCGCACGTCATCACACTTTTTTTGAGATGTTGGGAAATTTTTCTTTCGGCGATTATTTTAAAGAAGAAGCGATTTTTTACGCGTGGAATTTTTTGACCAAAGAACTTGGCGTATCAGCAGAAAAACTTTTAGTGACCGTTTATCACACTGACGAAGATGCAAAAAATTTATGGAAAAAAATCGCCGGACTTTCCGATGAAAAAATTATAAAAATTTCCACCGACGATAATTTTTGGTCGATGGGCGAAGTTGGTCCATGCGGCCCCTGCTCTGAAATTTTCTACGATCATGGCGATAAAATTTTCGGCGACGTTCCGGGATCAAAAGATCAAAATGGCGATCGTTTTATTGAGATTTGGAATCTGGTTTTTATGCAATTTGAAAAACATAAGGATGGAAAAATGATTCCACTTCCAAAACCCTGCATCGACACCGGCATGGGCTTGGAACGCATCACCTCAATTATGCAAGGCAAGCATGATAATTACGAAACTGATGTTTTTTTGAATTTAATTTCTGAAGTGAAGAGTATTATTTGATTTTCTCTTCCACCAATTTTACAAAATTCTCAATCCCGAATAGCGCGATAAAAGATCCCATTCTTGGGCCTTGATCTTGGCCGAGCAAAATTTGGTAAAGCGCTAAAAACCAATCGCGCATTTTACTTTCGTAACCGTGATTTTTTCCGATTTGGAAAACTTGATTTTGTAATAAAGCGCCGTCATGCGCTTGCTCTTTTGGAAAATTTTCTAACATTAAACAAAGTTCACGAAGCGCTGATTTTTCTGCTTCCAAAGCAGTTCTGAATTTTTTATTTTTCTTGATGAAATCGTTGTAATAAGCAATTGAGCAATGAACCATTTTTGCCAAAAGCGGTGAAGTTTCGGCGCTCAAACCTTGCTGATATTTCGAAATAAATCCCCACAAAACTGCATCATTTTCTGGATTGCAGACTGAAGCCAAATTCAACAAAAGCGAATAGCTGACATTAAAATTTATCGACGGAATTTTTCCGGCATGAATGTGGAAGGCCGGATTATCTAGCTTCGCAGCCTCTTCTTGTCCGACAAAACTTTGTGCAAAAGTTAAATATTCATCCATCGCTTTCGGAATTACGTCGAAATAAAGACGCTTCGCCGTTTTTGGTTTTTGATACATGAAAAGCGCCATCGATTCCGCCGGTGCATATTTCAACCAATCCTCAACTGAAATGCCATTTCCTTTCGATTTGGAAATTTTTTCACCATTGTCGGATAAAAACATTTCGTAAGTGAAATTCACTGGAGGCTTGCCGCCCAAGATCTCGCAGACGCGGCGATAAATTCTTTCATTGGGTTGGTGATCTTTTCCATAAATTTCGTAATCGACATCGAGCGAATACCAGCGCGCGCCGAAATCAATTTTCCACTGCAATTTGCAATTGCCACCAGTTACAGGAACTTCTTTTTCAACGCCATTTGGATCAAGATAGATCACGGTTCCACGCTGCTTATTCACACCTTTCACGCCTTTATCAATTACGATTCCTGACTCAGAATCAATCGGCATAAAAGGTGAATAGGTTTCCTGACGCTCACCGCCAAGTGTTGGTAGCATTAGCTCCATCAACTCTTCATATTTTTCTAAAACGCGCAGCATTGTTGAATCAAAGGCGCCGGATTTATATTTTTCTGTGGCGCTAATAAAATCATATTCAAAACCAAAACCATCGAGAAAGCCACGCAGACGCGCATTCATGTGATCACCAAAAGATGCGTGAGTTTGATAAGGATCTGGAACTGAAGTGAGTGGACGACCCAAATTCGCGCGGATCATTTCCTGATTCGGTAAATTTTCCGGCACTTTGCGAAGTCCGTCAATATCATCCGAAACACAAAACATTTTCGTCGGAATTTCGGGCGCAATCATCGAAAAAGCATGACGCACAAAAGAAGTTCGCACCACTTCACCAAAAGTTCCAATATGCGGCAAGCCAGACGGGCCATAGCCGGTTTCAAATAAAACATAACCTTTCGCTGGAGTCTTTCCGCCAACTTTTTCCAAAATTCTGCGCGCTTCTTCAAACGGCCAAGCTTTCGATTCGAGGTAAGATTTTTGTGAAATGGTCATAATTTTTGTTTAAGTTTTAACTTACTGGATCCCCGCCTTCGCGGGGATGACAAGCCTCTCGGCACCTTCCCCACGTAGGCGGGGATCCAGGATTTATAAAGTTTCGTAAAGATCGCTCCAAGTTGGATTAATACTTTCTATCAATCTCAACTTCCACTTGCGATTCCATTTTTTTAAAGATTTCTCTCGAAAAATTGCCTCATTAATATTCGTAAATTCCTCTGCATAAACCAACTTATCCACTCCATATTTTTTCGTAAAACCTTCGCTAGATTTGTTTTTATGTTCAAAAATTCTGCGCGATAAATCGTTGGTAACACCAATATAAAGCGTGCCGTTTTTTTTGAACTTAAGATGTATGTCCAGTAACTCATGTGGTGATTTGAGTTTTTAGTTTATCCCTCCTGGATCCCCGCCTTCGCGGGGATGACACGGAGAGAGAGTTTGTTATCCCCGCGTAGGCGGGGATCCAGTAGTTTTATTCTGCGGTTAAAAGTTAGTGACGCCGGATATAAAGCGTGCCGTTTTTTTTGAACTTAAGATGTATGTCCAGTAACTCATATGGTGATTTGAGTTTTTAGTTTATCCCTCCTGGATCCCCGCCTTCGCGGGGATGACACGGAGAGAGAGTTTGTCATCCCCGCGCAGGCGGGGATCCAGTAGTTTTATTCTGCGGTTAAAAAATTTCCTTCAACGCCACAAGCCTTGACTTCCAAGAGATCGCTGGATTTTAATTTTTTTGAATCACCTAAAATTTTTACTTCCAAAAAGTTTTCTGCGCGGGCGATTCCATCTTTTTCGACAATTACTTTTATATTTTTTCCTACCTGTTTTTTTAAGAATTTTTCTAGCTCAGCTTGCCCAGCTGCACGCAATAATTTCGCACGCTGCTTAATTATTTTTCCATTCACTTGCGGCATTTTTGCGGCTGGCGTTCCTTCGCGTTTTGAATAAGGAAAAATGTGATTAAAAATAATTCCAACTTCGGAAATTAAGCGCAGAGAATTTTCAAACATCTCGTCGGTTTCAGTTGGAAAGCCAGCGATGATGTCGGCACCGAAAGTCATATCAGGCCTGATTTGGCGGGCTTTGGCGCAGAATTCTAAAATTTGCTGACGATTATGACGACGCTTCATGCGCTTCAAAATTATGTCGTCGCCTGATTGCACACTCAAATGCAAATAAGGCATTAAGCGTGGTTCGGTTTTTAATAATTCAAAAAAATCTTCATCAATTTCCGCAACATCAATTGAAGATAAACGTAAACGCGGAAGCTCGGGAACCAAAGCCAGCAAACGTTTTAACATTTGTGATAAAGTAATCGGCACCACTAAATCTTCACCGTAACCAGAAATATCAACGCCGGTAAAAACCACTTCGCGATGTCCCGCTGCGACCATTTTTTTTGTTTGCGAAACAATTTCGCCAAATGCCACCGAGCGGCTATTTCCGCGGCCAAAAGGGATAATACAAAAAGTGCACCGGTGATTGCAGCCATTTTGAATTTCTAAAAAAGCGCGGGTTTTATTTTCAAAATAACTGACAAGTTGCGGCGCAGTATCGCGCACCGACATAATGTCGTTAACCTTGATTTTAGCGGTTTCGTCGGGAGTTAAAAAATTTGCGGCGGCTTTTTTTGTTTCAAAAAAAATGCGGTCTTTGTGAGCGATATCGGAATCAGAATTTAATAATTTTTCGGAAATTTCTGCAGTGTGATTTTGAAATTCGTAGCTTGCAGATTTTGACTTCTCAACATTTCCCAACACCAAATCCACCTCTTCCATCTGAGCATATTTTTGCGGATCAATTTGCGCAGCGCAGCCAGTTACAACAATTTTTGCGTGAGGATTTTCGCGCTTGGTACGGCGAATTGCTTGGCGCAAATCACGCTCAGCTTCTGAGGTGACGGCGCAAGAATTAAAGACGACAAGATTTTTTTGATCGGAATTTTTTAAAGCTTCTTTTATTGCCTCAGACTCGTAGGCATTTAAGCGACAACCAAAAGTTACAACTTTATTTTCTGTGGAATTATTTGTTGTTGCGGCGGCTGTCATTTTTAAGAACTACATGATTAACAACTTTAGAAACGCCGCGCACTTTTGCTGCAAGACCCAAAACTCGACGCATCTCAAATTCATTTTCAGCGACGCCTAAAACATAAACCACGCCATCAATTGCAGTGGTTTTAAAGTTCATTGAAGTGACATCGCGAGCGAATAATATTCTGGTTTCAATCTGCGCTGTAATTAGATAATCGTAACTCGCAGAAAAAATATCTTTAGCGTAAAATTTTCCATCTTCACGAATTTGAATTTCGTCGATTACTTCTTTCACACCATCAACTTTCCAGGCGAGAAGTTGTGCAAGCTGAGCTTTTTCAACGTCGCGTGCGATACCGGTTAATAAAACTCGACCTTCATTAATTGTAAAATCGATAGAATTTCCCGGATTTTTTAAACCGTTAGCAACAAGCTCTATCAGAAGCACAGAGCCAATCACGATGTCTTTTCTAGAATCATTCAAACTCTTTTCACGCACAGCTACAGCACCACCAGCGATTGAACCAATCACTATAGTTTCAACACAAGAAGTTGAAAAAATCAAAAGCAGTAAGGAAAAGGTAATAAAAAGTTTCTTAGAAAATTTCATATTAGAAGGCTTGAAAATAAAGGAGGGAGGGAGTTTTAGAGCTAGTCAAAAATTATGTTCCGGATTCAACATTGCAAATTATTTTTTGCTTCATAAGTTGCGCGCCCTTCTTTTTGGAAGCGCGGGCGTAGCTCAGCGGTAGAGTGCCACCTTGCCAAGGTGGATGTCGAGGGTTCGAATCCCTTCGCCCGCTCCAAAAAAATCAAAGCTCTTCACCTTCACTCACCCCTATCTTCTCCGCATAAAATTCTTCACCAATTTTTATTTCCTCGCGTCCCTTACTTTTCCGCCAATTATTCGTATCCCTCAAAGAAAAAATACAGCCACAATATTCCTGCTTATAAAACTCCTCGCGCTTAGCAATTTCATACATCCGCGCTGCGCCGCCTTCTTTGCGCCAATTGAAAGTCCAATAAGAAATTCCTGCGTAATTTTTTGCGGCGCGAATTCCGCAATCATTAATTTGATCCATATCTTTCCAGCGCGAAATGCCGAGAGATGATGTGATGATTTTAAAATTATTTTCTGCGGCATAAAGCGCCGTGCGCTCAAAACGCATGTCAAAACATTTTGTACAACGCTCCCCTCGCTCTGGCGCATTTTCTAAACCTTTAGCGCGCGCAAACCAATTTTGCACATCGTAATCCAAATCAATAAATGGAATTTCCATTTTTTCAGCGAAGCGAATATTTTCATTTTTACGAATCTCATATTCTTTTTTTGGATGAATATTGGGATTGTAAAAAAGAATCGTCAGCGCAATGCCTGATTCCTTCATGCGCTCCATTAAATCGCCCGCACAAGGCGCGCAGCAGCTATGCATTAAAACGCGATTGTCAGTGGCTTCTGCTGGGAGTTTTAGTTCGTTGATGGACATAAAAATTTGTGGAATTAGGAATGAATTTTTAACCCAGATCCGTTGATGGATTTGGGTTTAAAATATTTTACTCTTTTAAAAATGCCAGAACTGCCAGAAGTAGAAACGATCCGCCGTGGTCTTGAAAATTTAGTTGGAAAAAAAATTACAAAAATTTTCCGCTCCAACAAAAAAATGCGTATTGAATCGAGTCTTGATTTATATGGCTTGGAAGGTGCAAAGATTTTAGAAATTGTCAGAAGAGCGCGCTATCTCTTCATTAATTTTAGCAATAAAAAAAGTCTGATTCTTCATCTTGGAATGAGTGGAAAAATCACGATTGGCAATGATTTTAAACAATTAAAACATGATCATTTTGCTGGCGAATTTTCCGATGACTCTTGGCTTATTTTCAATGATACGCGCCGTTTTGGTTTTGTAGATTTAATCGAAACTAAAAATTTAAAAACTCATAAAATGCTGTCCAAACTTGGACCGGAACCTTTGAGCGATGAATTTTATTTTTCCTATCTCCAAGAAAAATTACACCGCAAAAAAATGAATATCAAAACCACCATGATGGATAATGAAATTGTAGTTGGCGTGGGGAATATTTACATTAATGAATCTCTCTTTGATTCAGGAATTTTGCCGCTTCGCAATGCTTGCGATCTAAAAGATTCCGAGATCAAAAAACTCATCTCCTCAATTAAAAAAATCATCAAAAAAGCCATTGATCTCGGCGGCTCTTCAATTTCAGATTACGTAAATGCCAAGGGCGATTTAGGAAATTTTCAAAACAGCTTCAAGGTTTATGGCAGAGAGAAGCAAAACTGTTTGCATTGTAAAAATTTGATTCAAAGAATCGTGCAAAATGGCCGCTCGAGCTTTTACTGTCCAACTTGTCAGAGGTAATATGAAAAAAATTCTTTCTCTAATTTTACTCACGATTTTCACTTGTTCTTGTGAAGATTTTTCGCTACAAAAACTAAAAAAATCTTTTGAAAATAGCGTTGATTCTATCTCACAAAAAGATCGTGAAATAATCGCCTCAGAAGAATTTGCACAAGGCAGCGAAGATGTGCCCTTATTGGTTGGAATGGAAAAAATTTCTGAAGATAGCCTTGGTTTTGATTCTAATTCTGGCAGCATTGTTTCATCAACTTATAACAGCAATTTGAACCAAAAAGAAGTGCGTGATTTCTACATAAAAACTTTACCACAAATGGGCTGGCAAATTGTAAAAAATCTTGAAGAAAAAATAGCTTTGAAACGTGAACGTGAAAATTTGGAAATCGAATTTCTACAGGAAAATGGCAAGGCAGTTGTTAGATTTTTTATTTCGTCGGCGCTTTAGCTGCTGAAAATTGCACCGCTTCAACTTCAAGTTGTGTAGTTCCAGTTTCGGTAGGCGGCAAGTCTACTTTCAAACCCACCTCTTTTAGATCATACTTTTTTATTAAATCTTCGAGAATTTTTTTTGATGCACATCCTTAGAAACTTGACGATAATATTTTTCTAGACGGCCAAACATATTTTGATCTGATTCCGATCGATCTCTTTCATTAAATGCACTTAAAGCGAAAAGCAAAATAGTCAGACTTTTTTTGTTCAAACCAGACTCAGCATTAAGGGCGCCTCTAAAAATTAGGATTTTTCGAGGAATTTTGAGTTTTAACAAATTTGCGAGAAGGCAAGCGTATTAGATATACGCGCTCTCAAGCAAATTTGTTAAAACTCAAAATTGCCGGAAAAGACAATTTTTAGAGATGCCCATAAGTAGCGTTGCAACCGGTAGATGCCTCGATTTTGCCGGTAAGATTTGAATCTAAAGGAGCGCTAACAATTGAGATTGCGTTTAGATCGCCAAGCAAATCCATAAATTGCTCTACGCTAAATTCTGCACCTGTCGAAAATTGTTTTTCGAGAGAGTCCAATATGAATAAAAAAGCTAAAGCAAAACCTTCGGCATAACATGAATCAGCGCCGATGGCATTATATCCACCACTATCAACAGCACGATTATACTGATATTGTGGATTGGGGACATCATCTTTGTAACCAAATCTATCGATAAATAATTGCGGAAATTTTTTCTTAAAATTCTCTAACCCCCGCGATTCTAGATTATGAAAAAGCTCACAATTCTTTAACTTCTCAGGAAATTTTTTCTTCAGCGCAATTAATTTTTCCCACATTGCATCCATGCTTTCATTATAAAGACCTCCGTTACTCTGATCATCGAAAGCCATTTTATCAGCGTCAGGACCAGCGCCTTTTAGCACGCGCTTTTCATACAATTTTTTTAATCTCGTTAAATAGCCCTGCATTTTAGGATCTAACTTATCGAAAGAAATGGATTTAAGATTTGGAAAACTATCTTGGGGACGTATTGGTCTGGCCATTTTTTATTATTTTATATTTGGATGTTGCACATCAAAAGTTTCTAATCTCCCCATCTGTTTGATAATTTAGATTTAAAAAATTACATCAATTTTATATTCCCGTAATCAACATCCTTGTGATATTTTCTCTTCGTAAAAGCCAAAATTAATCCAAAGCAAATCGCCATCGACATCATTGATGAACCGCCATAGCTGATGAATGGTAAAGTCATTCCTTTGGTTGGAAAAAGTCGCAAACTAACTCCGACATTCACGATCACTTGCATGGTGAATTGCATCATCAAGCCACATAAAGCCAGATAAGTGAACAGATCCTCTTCTTCCAGCGCCCGCTTGACTATTCGCGTGATTAGATAGGCAAAAACTATGATGATCATGGCGCAAGAAAAAATTCCATATTCTTCGCCAACAACCGCAAAAACAAAATCAGTATGAGCATCGGGAATGAATTTTTTCACCACACCATTTCCCGGACCTTCACCAAAAAATGAACCATTGACGAAGGCATCAAGCGAGCGCTCAACTTGATAATTTTTTTCTCCCGAATCAGTAAATTTAGAAATACGGTCTCGTATGTGAGGGAAAACTAGATAAGCACCTATTCCACCTACAGCGGCAATAACACCAAGCAGTGAGATTGAAAATAGTGGCAAGCCAGAAAGGAAAAGTTGTACCGCCCACAAAGCGGTAAAAATCAAAGTCATGCCGAAGTCAGGCTGCAAGATTAGCAGCGCGACAATGACAAAATATAATCCTGCAGAAACGCCGTATTTTATATGCGCTTTTTCATGATAAAATTTTTGCAAAAGAAAGGCATTAAACACCACAAAGAATGTTTTAGTAAACTCAGAAGGCTGTAAGGTAAAACCACCTAAAGAAATCCATCTTCTTGCACCTTTTGCCTCTGATCCAAAAAGTAAAACCAACAGCAAAAATATTATCGAACCTCCCAAACCAATCAGCGAAAAAATTTTGATTTTTTCTCCGTCAAGAAACGAAATTATTACCAATAAACACAAAGCGATCATCGCAAAAAACATCTGCTTTTTTAGGAAGAAAAACTTATCAACATTGATGCGCTTAGCAATCGCCGAGCCAGAGCTGGCGGTCATCATTAAGCCAAAAATAATTATGCCCAGCACAATCACAAAGTTGATTTTGTCAATATCGATCCACCATTTTTTGATCGCATTTAAATAACGGCGATCAAAAACATTATTCGATTTAATGTCCCAGCTATCCATGATTTTATTAAGTTCGGAAGTGATTCAAGTTTGTGAAATATGTTTTATTTAAATTGCGCACTTCTAATTTCACAAGCAACAGTTCAGATGGACCCCGTCATGCGACGGGGTGACAACTCATGGGGTGCAAATTACCTCTAGTTTGTCACCCCTTTGCCCGACGGGGTCCATCTTTAATTTATCTATCTTAGGAATAATCAACCAATTTTTTCTTATGCAAAAAAAATCTTCGAACAAAATGTGGGGCGGCAGATTCGATTCAAAACCTTCTTCGCTGATGCAAGAAATTAATCAGTCGATCACTTTTGATAAAAAGCTCTACAAGCAGGATATTCGTGGTTCGAAAGCGCATGCAAAAATGTTGGCGAAGGTTGGAATTATTTCTGACGCTGAATCTAAAAAAATTATTTTAGGGCTAGAAAAAATTCTCGGCGAGATCGAAGGCGGAAATTTTAATTTCAAAATCGAGCTCGAAGATATTCACATGAATATTGAATCGCGCTTAAAAGAAATTATCGGCGATGTGGCGGGAAAGCTTCACACCGCTCGCTCAAGAAATGATCAAGTTGCTGTGGATTTTCGTCTTTTTGTACGCGATGAAGTTGATGAAGTGATGGCCTTGGTTTTAGATTTACAAAAAAATCTGCTTAAAAAATCTGAAGAAAATCTTGGCGTAATCATGCCCGGATTCACTCATTTGCAAATTGCTCAACCAGTACTTTTTTCTCATCATTTATTGGCATATTTTGAAATGTTCAAACGCGATATTTCTCGCCTACAGGATTTAAGAAAAAGAATGAATGAATGTCCTCTCGGCGCTTGCGCATTGGCTGGAACTTCATTTCCAATTGATCGTGAAATGGTAGCGAAAGAACTTGGCTTCACTCGCCCAACCAACAATTCGATGGACTCAACTTCTGATCGTGATTTCGCCATCGAATATCTTTTTTGTCTGTCACTAATCGCCACTCACCTTTCGCGTTTTGCTGAAGAAATTGTGATTTGGATGAGCAAAGGTTTTAAATTTATCAACTTGTCCGACGCCTTCACTTCTGGCTCTTCAATCATGCCGCAGAAAAAAAATCCCGATGCCGCAGAATTAATTCGTGGAAAATCTGGCAGAATTTTTGGCGCACTTTTTTCACTTTTAACAACAATGAAGGGCCTTACTCTCACCTACTCCAAAGATATGCAGGAAGATAAGGAGCCGGTTTTTGATGCGACGCAAAATTCCAAGCTTTGTCTGCGCGCTATGTCGGGAATGATTGCCGATATGAAAGTGAATAAAGATAAAATGCACGCCATGGCTTCCGCCGATTATTCTTGCGCTACTGACATTGCGGATTGGTTGGTAAAAAATCTGAAAATTCCTTTTCGTGATGCGCATCATGTCACTGGTTCAATCGTGAAAATGGCTGAAACTAAAGGTTTGGAGCTACATCAATTGAAGCTTGCTGAAATGCAAAAAATCGAGAAAAAAATTACTAATAAAATTTTCGAAGTTTTGAGCGTAGAAAATTCAACAGCCAGCCGCACCTCATTTGGCGGTACTTCGCCAGTTCAAGTTAAAGAACAAATCAAAGCAGCGAAATTATTTTTAGGAAAATTATGAGAAGAGTTTTTTTACTGATTTTACTTTCATCAATCTTGCTCGCATCTTGTGGCCGCAAGGGACCGCTCACTTACGAAGGAGATCGCAAACAACCAAAGTTTGATAAGGTTATTGATGAAGAATAGATTCTAAAATTTTCTTCACCACTGCCGCTGCATGAGTTTTTAAGCCATCATTTTTAATCACAAAATCTGCGTATTTTTTACGATGCAAATTGCTGAGTTGTTTTTTTCTAATTTGCTCAAATTTTGTAGTTAATTCTGCGACTGTTGCAGTTGGATGTTTTTGTTTTTCACGCGCTAAAAAACGCTCTTTTTGGATTTTTTTTGATGGAATTATCGCCACAATATAATCGCACTTATAGGCTTTGCTTTCTAGGAGAAGGGGGATGTTTAGAACTACAAATTTTGCACGCTGCTTTTTGGCATTTGATAAAAATTTCTGATAAATTTTTCTAACCCTAGGATGAATAATTTTCTCCAGAATTTTTAGCTTCTTCTCATCAGAAAAAACAATTTTTCCTAAAATTTTGCGCTCGATTTTTTTATCGACAAAACTTTCAGGAAAATGTTTTTTAATTTCTGCGATCGTTGATTTATCTAGATCAATCAAGCCATGAACTTCTGCATCAGCATCAAAAATAGCGGCGCCATTTTGGGCAAAAATTTCGGCGATGAAATTTTTTCCCGAAGCAATTCCGCCAGTTAGACCGATAATTTTCATTTCAATTCCTTCGGAATTTCAACTTGGCAAAATTCGAGATTTTTGCGCAAACCATCTTTTAATATTTTGAGATTTTCTTTGGAATTTGCTTCGCATCTCGCAACTAAAACTGATTGGGTGTTAGAAGCGCGAAGCAGCCACCAGCCTATTTCTGTAGTGGCTCTGATGCCATCAATATCATTAAATTTTATTCCTGATTTTTTTAGATTTTCTTTGAGATCATTAACAATTTTAAACTTTTTTTCTTCAGAACAATCGATGCGAATTTCTGGAGTAGCAAAAGTTTGCGGCAAAGATTTTCTCATATGCGCCAAAGAAAATTTGGATTTTTCTACAATATTTATCAAACGAATTGCTGCATAAAGCCCGTCGTCAAAACCATAATATTTATCGGCGAAAAAAATATGGCCTGACATCTCGCCAGCCACTGCTGCTTTGGTTTCTTTCATTTTAGATTTTATGAATGAATGACCGGTTTTCCACATCAAAGGCTTGCCACCAAATTCAGCAATTTTATCGAATAAAACTTGGCTGGCTTTTACATCAGCGATGATGGTTGCGCCTTTATTTTCTTGTAAAACTTCTTGCGCATAAAACACCATTAATTGATCGCCCCACAAAATTTCACCTTCATTGTCTACTACTCCGATGCGGTCGGCATCGCCATCGAAAGCGATTCCCAAATCGCAACCTTCGTCGCGTACAACTTTAATTAAATCTTTCAAATTTTCTGGCACTGTCGGATCAGGATGATGATTAGGAAAACTCCCATCAATATCATCGAAAAGCAAAATATGCTCCGCGGCAATTCTTTCCGATAATTTTTTCATAATCTCTCCACCCGCGCCATTGCCGGCATCCCAAGCAATTTTTAATTTTTTCTTCGGTACAAATTCATCAAGTTCATCAAGCAAGGGGCTTTCACTTTCAGCAATATCGCAATCGGAAAGCAGACGATTTATGTAATCCTCTTGCACATCTTCTTCGCTCAACTCACCTTTGCCACCAACAAAATGGCCACTTTGCACGATTTTTCCTAAGTTAATAATATCCTCACCAAAAAATGGACGCTCTTTTAAAAGCATTTTGAAACCATTGTGATGCCCCGGATTATGTGAACCCGTGACCATCACTCCAGCATCACAAGCCAGATGATAAACTGAAAAATAAAGCATTGGAGTTGGCCCCAAACCAACATCAATCACATCGATGCCACTATCTCGCAAACCTTGAATCAATCTCTCTTTTAAAGCTGCCGAACTCAGACGTCCATCGCAAGCAACCGAAACTTTTTTCTTGTGATGATTATGCAAAAAAGTTCCAAAACTTTTGCCAACAAAAAACGCATCATTATCAAAAAGCGTTTCGTTATAAATGCCGCGAATGTCGTAAGCGCGCAGGATTGAGGAATGGAATTTGTGCTGCATTTTAGTTGTTAATTTTTCCAATTATCGGAGATGAAGGTGAGGCGAATTTTTTCTTTTCCATGCGGCCTGCAAGATATGCGGCGCGACCGGCTTCGATGGCGAGTTTCATAGCATGTGCCATGAGAATTGGATTTCTGGCTTTGGCGATTGCAGTGTTCATTAATACGCCATCGCAGCCGAGTTCCATGGCGATTGCCGCGTCAGAAGCAGTGCCAACTCCGGCGTCAACTAACACCGGAACTTTTGATTGCTGGATGATAAATTCGATATTGAGGGGATTTTGAATTCCAAGTCCGGAACCAATTGGAGCCGCGAGTGGCATGATGGCACAGCAGCCGATATCTTCTAATTCTTTGGCAACGATTGGATCGTCGGAAGTGTAAACCATCACATCAAAACCTTCTTTGATTAGCATTTCTGCGGCTTTGATGGTTTCGATCACCTTTGGATAAAGCGTTCTTTCATCAGCTAAAACTTCGAGCTTCACTAAATTCCATCCACCTGCGGCGCGCGCTAAACGCAAAGTGCGAACGGCATCTTCAGCAGTAAAACATCCTGCGGTATTGGGGAGATAAGTATATTTTTTGGGATCGAGAAAATCCTGCAACATCGGTTCACCTTTTTTCTCGATATTGACGCGACGAACCGCAACGGTAACTATCTCGGCACCAGAAGCATCAATAGCCGCCGCGGTTTCTTGAAAATCTTTATATTTACCAGTTCCAACCAAAAGACGTGAGGTGAATTTGCGACCGGCTATTTCAAAAAAGTCAGACATTTTTATCCACCGAATTTGCTAGAGAAAACTGTAATCAAAAAGAGCACGAATGGCGCGACAAGCATCAAGCCGTCAAGACGATCAAGCACTCCGCCATGTCCCGGAATTATATCTCCCGAATCTTTTACGCCGAAAATTCTTTTAAATTTTGATTCCAGTAAATCGCTGGCTTGCTCGATTAGTGAAAGGCAAATGCTGATGAAAACGAAAAATACTAAACCACCGGCAAACATGAATGAACTTAGTAAGCCAATCAAAGCGCTAGCTGCAACGCCTCCGGCTAATCCTGACCAAGTTTTGTTGGGACTAATCGAGGGCGCGAGTTTGGCGCCGCCTAACATTTTTCCAGCAAAAAATGCAAAAATATCCGTCGCCCAAATCACGGCGAACATCCAAAATAAAACGTCAACGTCGTAGAAACGAATTTTGATCACGGCGTAAATTGGGATAAGAATGTAGAAAAATCCGATGATGCGCCACTTTTTTTGATTGGGCATATTTTTAATAATATCGAGCCATTCGACCGTCATCAACATTGCCATTGAAATAGCTAAAAGTAGGAACAAATTTTTCGAATAAAAAATTGCGTAAAGCGCAAATGGAATCATCACCAAGGCAGAGATGATGCGCTGTTTGGTGTTTTCGCGCGGATCTAAAAAATGAACTTGAGCAGTGATTTTATTGAAAATGGAAATCACAAAAAAATATAATTTTTGAAAGATTCCCAGCAGTTTATTCATTTTATCTTTTACCATATTTTCTCTCTCTTTGATTAAAACTCTCAACGGCCGCAAGTAGTTCTTTTTTACCAAAATCCGGCCAGTAACTTTTGGTAAAATAAAATTCAGTGTAAGCAATTTGCCAGAGTAAAAAATTACTGACGCGTAGATCTCCGGCGGTGCGAATTAATAAATCAGGATCGGGAATTTCACTGCGATAAAGATTGGCAGAAAATAATTTTTCATCGATTTGATCGAAGCTAATTTTGCCTTCACTAGTTGCAATAGCTAGCTTCTTGGCTGCATCAACAATCTCTTGTCTAGAGCCGTAAGAGAAGGCGACGTTTAATGTTAGAGCGGAATTATTTTCGGTAAGTTTTTGAACGGCGGTGATTTTTTCTTTAGTAGTTTGACGAATTTTTTCGAGATTTCCAGAAATTACAATTTTGATATTTTTTTCCATCAAAGGCTTGGATTCCTTTTCCAAATAATCATCGAGCAGATCCATCAAATAACTAACTTCCTCAGCTGGACGATTCCAATTTTCGGAAGAAAAAGCGTAAACTGTAAGAAATTTTATACCGAGTTCGATGCAATTTTCGGCACATTTTCGTAAATTTTCTGCGCCGGTTTTGTGACCAATTTTTAGCGGAAGATTTTTTGCCTTAGCCCATCTAGCATTGCCATCCATGATGATCGCAACATGGTTGGGGATTTTTAGATCAGAAATATTGGGGATATTTTTTTTTCTGAAAAAAATCATTAACACCGCGATGCTTTTGTGTCTTGCTTTTCATTATTTGGTGGTAGTTTCTCTGCTGACTCCGGATCAGTTGAGGTTTCTCCTTCTAAACCTTCTATCACAACTCTCGCTTCACTTTTGGCATTATCCATGCCAGATTCAGCATTACTCATGCTATATTTATCTTTAGATTTACTGCCATCTCCTTTTTGATTTTCGCCTTCCTTATCTTTCTCTACTTTTATTTGACTTTCTAGGTCGGCTATTTGACCCTCTATATCCCCAATGGATGCATCCGCATATTTCTCTTTGATAGCAGCATATTCCTTGCCGCCGAACAAGCTATCAATAAGTTTTGAAAACAGTTTTATGACAGAGTTAATCATATTCTCTGCAACTCCCGTCGCAGCTCCGAGAACATCTCCCTTCATCAACTTCTCGAAAGGACTTTTATTATCTGTGCCTGGGCTTTCTGAGTTAGTAGTAACTTTACCTTGATCAGCCACCTTTTCAGCCTTCAAAGACATAAGTCCATCGATTTGTGACCTTAAAGTAGATATTGCTGGTGATTCTTTTGGTGCGGGCATATTAAACCTTCATTAAATCTTTTTCTTTTACTAGAACCGCATCATCAATTTTTTTGACAAATTCATCGGTGATTTTTTGCACAATTTCATTGAAAGAGTGGATTTGATCTTTGCCAAATTCCTTTTCTCTTTTTTTAAAATCATCTAAAGCATCGCGACGAACATTGCGCGCTGCAACTTTTTTATCTTCGCCATATTTTTTCGCTAATTTTACTAAATCGCGGCGGCGTTCTTCACTTAATTTTGGAATGGAAATATGCATCGTCATACCATCAACTCTTGGATTAAAACCAAGATTGGCGTTGGTGATTGCCTTCTCAACCGCCCTTACATTTTCACGATCCCAAACTTGAATAGTTAGAATTGTAGCTTCAGGAACTGAAACGCTGCCCACTTGTGAGATCGGCATCAAAGCGCCGTAAACTTCAACGCGAATTGTGTCGAGCAAAGCCGGATTGGCGCGGCCAGTTGAAATTGAATCAAGATCGCGCTTCAAGGAATTCATGGTGTCATCCATTTTTTTGCGCGCTTTATCTGCAAATTCGTTAAGCATATAATTTATTTATTTGATATTTTACAAACGAACTAGGCCGTCCGCTATTTTGCCGTAAGATTGAGTTATGCTTGCAAGAGCGCGAGCATATTGACCATCTTTTTTTCTAAGATCTACCGCGTTAGAATCTTTATATTTATCACAAATCTTTTGTGTTAAATGAATTACAGGCACGCCAGCTTTTTCTGCTATCGATCTAAGATGAAGGGTAAAATCACAGCACTTTTGAATAACAAAAGGAGAGGGATCGTCAACAGCAACACACTTCCCAAAAATTTTCTCAAATTCAACTTCTGAAATCGCCATACCGTGGTTAGTAGAAAATTTATGAAATTTTTTTACACTAACATTCACATCTTTGACCCATTTTTCGGTAGATTTAGAAAAAGATGTTTTTCCGGTGCCAGCATTAAATCTTTTGGCCATCTGTACAACTAGGCCCAAAAACTTTGGCTGAAAACTTAAACCTTTGAAACTTCTAGTTGTTTGATAAGGATTGAGCAATTTCATCCAATTCGCAAAAATTTGACTGAGGTTATCTATAGCCTGCAAGGAAAAGAATGACGGAGAAACCGGGGTAATAAAGTAATCAGTAATCATCATTAATAAAGCATTAACTATACTGCTGGCGCTTGGAGAAGTATCGATCAATATAAAGTCATACTGTGCCTGCTTTTTTCTTATAGACTTCTCAAATTTATAAGGAATTTCATCAGTAAATTCATTTCTATTTTTGATAATACCATACATATCGACTTCTATATCAAATAGATCGATTGAACCAGATATCAAATCTACAAATCCTTTTTTATTGTCTCCTTTAGCTCTAAATATTTTCTTAGCACATTTACGACCTTTGAGTTCAATTGCGAGATACTCCGTTAGGGAAATATATTTTTTAACATTTTGACTCCACTTCGATTCTTCATCTACCGAATACTCAACACTCGTAGATAAACCATACATAGCAGCAGTGAGATTCATTTGAGGATCAGCATCTATTAACAATACCTTGTAACCCCTGTCTGCTAATGCAAATCCCAAATTATGCACAAGGGTCGTTTTACCAACTCCACCTTTGTGATTAAAAAAGGTTATTAACTTTGCATTTTTTAACTTTGTCATGCGAGTGTTTTTAGTTGATGATGGTAAATTTTCCCCTGCCCTGCACCACTTCCTGCAAAGCATTTTCCTCTTTGATCGAGAAAACTACGATTGGAAGTTTATTAGTTTTAGCCAGAGTAATCGCGGTTTGATCCATAACTTTGAGATCTTGTTTCAACACATCAATATATTTTATGCGATCGTAGCGAATGGCATTTTTATCAAGTTTCGGATCTGCCGAATAAACGCCGTCAACTTGCGTACCTTTTAAAATTGCATCGCAGCCCATTTCAACAGCGCGTAAAACTGCGGCAGTGTCAGTGGTAAAAAATGGATTTCCAGTTCCAGCAGAAAAAATTACCACGCGACCTTTTTCCAAATGGCGCGCTGCTCGACGCTTGACGTAAGGCTCACAAACATTATTCATCGGAATTGCCGACAACATACGAGTGTCGATTCCTTCTTTTTCTAAAGCGCTTTGTAGTGCCAAACCATTGATGCAAGTGGCAAGCATTCCCATATAATCAGCAGTAACGCGCTCCATACCTTCCGCCGCTTTTGAAACGCCACGAAAAATATTTCCGCCACCAACAACGATGCAGATTTCGCAGCCCATTTCATGAGCTGAGGTAACTTGATTACAGATTTTTTTAATTGCTTTTATGTCGTGACCAAATGGTTGATCACCCATCATTGCTTCACCAGAGACTTTAAAGAGGATTCGTTTGAATTTGAGAGGAGATGATTTTGGCATTTAATATAAATTTAAAAACCAGTTAACTGGGGGGATCTAAAGTTATTCTTGGGCGATTTGCAGAAATGCAAACCACCCAGGAATAGAAAATTACTTAGTCATTGATGCAACTTCAGCTGCAAAGTCATTTTCTTTTTTCTCGATTCCTTCACCCAAGATGAAAAGTTTAAATCCAGAAATTTTGGTTTCAGAATTGTCTTTGCTGAATTTAGCAAGCAAGTCTTTGATCTTAAGCTTGTCATCCATCACGAAAAGCTGTTCTAAAAGAACCACTTCTTCGTAATATTTTCTGATACGGCCTTCGATCATTTTATCGATGATGCTTTCAGGTTTTCCTGATGCCCGAGCTTGGTCTTTTAAAACATCGGTTTCGCGAGCAAGTCTTGTCGGATCAACGGCATCAACTGAAAGAGATTCTGGTTTTGCAGCAGCGATATGCATCGCAATTTGCTTGCCGAATTCTTCTAATTTGTCTTTTGCTGTGGCTGATTCAAGAGCGATCAAAACTCCAATTTTTCCCATATTTGGAGCAATTGAATTGTGAACGTAACTTACAACAAGACCGTTAGAAACTTCTAAATTAGCGAGGCGACGAATATTCATATTTTCGCCAATAACACCGATTTGGCTTTTAACTTCCTCATCTTTTGCTGCTTGAAATTTTGCAATATCATCACCGAAGGCCAAAGCTTCTGTGGTGATTTTAGCAACGAAATCTTGGAATTTTTGGTTACGAGCTACGAAGTCAGTTTCAGAATTTACTTCAACGATTACCGCTTTATTGCCCGCGATGTGAAGAGCAACAACACCTTCAGATGTAACACGTCCGCTTTTTTTCGAAGCTGAAGAAAGGCCTTTTTTACGCAACCAATCAACCGCTTTTTCAAAATCATCAGCGGCTTCTGCCAGCGCTTTATTACAATCCGAAATGCCACAACCAGTAGCCTCACGTAGTTTTTTAATTAGGGATAGATCTGCCATGTTTTTTAGTAATTTATTTTTACTCATCATCCTTGATTGCTCTGCAATCGAGGATCTCGTCAGTTTAATCACGAGATCCTCGAGTCTTGCAGACTCAAGGATGACGACTGAATTTAGAAATTATTTTTTCGCCGGAGCTTTTTTAGTTGGTTTTTTAGTAAGCACTTTCACATCAGATTTTTTGTCTGACCTTGGAAAAGATTTTTTATTTTCTCCAGATTTAGCTTCTGCAGCTTGTGGTTTGTGGTTTGATTCTCTTTTTTTATCATCATGCCTTCTGTCTGAATCTTTTTTGAATTCAGGTTTTTTTGCTGCAGATTTATCTCCTTCATGTTTTTTCATTTTGTCGAGATTCGCTTGCAAATCTTCGCCTTCTAAATTGCTAACATCGATACCAGCTAAAGCCATGTTTTCTTTGATTCCGGCAATTGCAGCATCAGAAATTAAACGACAGTAAAGTTTAACTGATTTTGCTGAATCGTCATTTCCAGGAATTGGGAAAGCGATGCCTTCTGGATCACAGTTAGTATCAAGAATTGCCATGATTGGAACGCCAAGTTTTTTCGCTTCGGCAACCGCCAAAGTTTCTTTATTGGTGTCGATGATGACAACTAGATCAGGATATCCGCCCATGTTTTTGATACCGCCAAGAGCATGTTCAAGCTTTATTCTTTGTCTTTCCAAAACCAATTTTTCTTTTTTATTGTAGCCGACTTCATCTGTGTTGGACAGGCGTTCTTCGATTTGTTTCAAAGTTTTGATTGATTGAGAAACTGTTTTCCAGTTAGTCAGCATTCCACCCAACCAGCGGAAATTAACGTAATATTGACCACATCTTTTAGCGGCTTCAGCAACTGGTTCAGCAGCTTGTTTCTTAGTTGCAACGAAAAGAATACGGCCATTATTTTTGGCGATTTCCTTAACAATTTTTAGTGAGCTGTGAAGTAAATTTGCTGTTTTATTGAGATCGATAATGCTCAAACCGTTGCGATTAGCAAAAACATATTTCGCCATTTTCGGATTGCGGCGCATGGTCTTGTGACCGAAGTGAACACCAGCTTCAAGGAGCTGTCTGATAGTGAATTTAGGAAGTTCTGTAGACATATAAATATAAAATTTGGTTGTTTACCAAACAGCAAAAAATCTCGCCCCAGACTTACATCCAAGCGAAACACCAAAGAGTTGCTATTTGTGAAATTTATTTAAGAAAAATTACCCAAGGAACCTTGAGCAAGGCGGCGCTTTTTAGGAATGAAGATCAAAATTGCAACTGCTATTTAGAAAAAGCCAAAGAGATCAAAATCAAAATTCCTAGCGCCAAAGTCATGTATAAAATTATCACAAAACAATGATTTTGCAGCGAAAACATTCCATTGGTTTCTTTGGGTTTTTTTACTTCAGTTGATTTTTCCCCAACCACTTTCTCTTCAACTTTTTCACCCTCAATCACATCATCTTTTTTAAGAATTTTTTGGATCAACCAACGATCAACCACCAAAACCCAAAAAATATAAACTGTGATTGGGATTAGTGCGGGCCAGATTTTTAATAAAAGTTTTAACATTATTTATAAGCCTCTTTTCGATGTTTAACTTTGATTACAATCACTAGAAATTTGTGATCATATTTTTCGCAAATTAAGCGATAATCACCAATACGAAATTTAAAAAGTCCGGAAAATTTTTCAACCAGCGGAATTAAAAAGTGATTTGGATTGCTCACTAATTTTTCTTTAATCGAGTCTCTTATTCTTCTTTGAATCTGCTGATCCAAAGCTTTAATTTCTTTTTCAGCTTTTGCGCTGAATTCTAATGTCCAAGTCATGTGATGATTGACTTTAAATTAATTTTTGCTTGAAAGATGTTTAAAAGTTTCCTCAAAAGAAACTGTTTTTTTACCCGATTTTTTAAACTCCCTCTGTGCCTTCTTCCCATCAATCAAATCCTCAATATCCTCCAATTTTTCCTCAAGATATTTTTCCAAGGATTTTTTGATGTAATAGCTTTTACTTCTCTCTTCAAAGGCAGCAACTTTCTCTAGCTTTTTTGCGAGAGTTGCAGGAATTTGCGCTGAAATATTTACCGCTGACATAAAATAATATTCTTATTAAGTTTTGCTAGAATTTAGCAAAAGAAATATTTTCTAGCAATTTTTAGCAATCAAGAAATTTATGATAATTTTCCCCGCGATCGATTTAAAACACGGCCAATGTGTTAGGCTCTTCAAAGGCGATATGAATCAAGCGACGGTTTTTAATAATAATCCCGCGCAGCAAGCTCAGGAATTTGAAAAAGCCGGTTTTAAATTTTTGCACATCGTTGATCTTGACGGCGCTATTGAAGGAAAAACTGTTAATGAAAATTCAGTAAAAGAAATTCTAAAAAGCGTTAAAATTCCGGTGCAACTTGGTGGTGGAATTCGTTCAATTGCCACTATTGAAAAATGGTTAGCACTAGGCGTAAATCGCGTCATTCTTGGCACCGCAGCCGCTAAAAATCCTCAACTTGTTATTGATGCCTGCAAAAAATTTCCTGGCAAAATCGTCATTGGAATTGATGCAAAAGATGGTAAAGTTGCCATTGAAGGCTGGGTAAAAACTTCAGAAATTTCCGCAATCGATCTAGCAAAAAAATTGGAATATTGCGGCGCCTCAGCAATTATTTACACCGATATTTCACGCGATGGAACATTATCCGGAGTAGATATTGAAGGCACAAAAAAACTGGCAGAATCTTTAATGATTCCAGTAATTGCTTCCGGCGGAATCTCAGATCTCGAAGATGTTTTAAAAATTAAAGAACTCGAAAAATTCGGCGTAATCGGCACCATCATTGGCCGCGCACTTTATGATAAAAAAATCAACAGCGCCGATTTGGTGAATTTGTAACCAAATCAAAAATCACTAAAATCCACAAATTTTGTTCGCAGATAAACTCCAGCAAGCTTGATCGATTTTTCTACCGCCAAAGAATCCACGCGGAAAAGATGACTCACTGCTTTTGTAATAAATTCCGCCGCATTTTCTTTATTCATTACCGCGCGATAAAGTGAGTTATTTAGTTGGTCGATTATGATTTCTACTTGGTTGAAACTGGTGGGATTTCGAAAATCGTCGGGCTGTAGACTATCCAAAAAATCCGTTTTTTGTCGTTGGTATTTTGCAACCAACTCTTCTGCATTTTGTATCATTTTCTTACCTCGATCATTTATTGATTTTCTTTTTACAGCTCTAGCTAATCTCATTTCTATTCTTTTAAAATTAAATCAAAAAAATATGAAAATAATAAATCTGATTTCGCTTTCTGCTTTGGTAATTTTATTTACAAATTCCGCCTTCGCTGAAGCCAAAAAATATACCATCGAACCCAGTCATTCTCACGTTACATGGCAAGCAAACCATTTTGGATTTTCTAATCAATCGGGAAAATTTAGTGAAGTTGAAGGAGCGATTGTTTTTGATGAAAAAAATCCAGCAAAATCTTCTGTCGAAGTCACAATTAAAATCGCCTCACTAGCTACCGGACTTTCTAAATTTGATGCTCATTTAAAAAGTGCAGATTTTTTTAATTTAGAAAAATTTACGACAGCAAAATTTGTTAGTAATAAAGTTACAGTTACCGGAAAAAATAAGGCAAAAGTTGCTGGCGATTTGACTTTAATGGGAATCACAAAACCACTTACTTTGGATGTCACTTTTAACAAATCAGATATCAATCCTCTCGGTAAAAAAGAAACTGTTGGCTTCAGCGCTAAAGCCACAATCACGCGCTCTGAATTTGGAATTGATTATGCAGTTCCTGATGTTTCTGATAAGGTGAATCTTATTATTGAAACTGAAGCAAATCTTTAATACCTCAATGGACCCCGTCATTCGACGGGGTGACAACTTTAGGAAAAAAATTTCCCCCCTGAGTTCGTCACCCCGCCTTTATGACGGGGTCCATCTTACCAGAAATTCATACTTAGAATATGAAAAAAATTCTCCTGCTATTATCAATAATCTTTTCATCGCCAGCGCAAGCTGCAACAACTTGGAACATCATTGCCGATCAAAGCAAAATTGAATTTTTAGCCAACCAAGATGGCACAGAGATTTCTGGATTTTTCAAAAAATTTTCCGGCGAAATTTTATTCGATAAAGCCGATTTAAAAAACAGTAAAGTCGCAATCGACATCGATTTAACTTCACTTTCATCACCTTTTGGCAGCGCTGTTGACGAGCTTCCAAAGCAAAATTGGTTTTACAGCACAAAATTTCCGCAAGCCGAATTCACTTCCGAAAAATTCACAAAAATTTCTGAAAATAAATTTCGCAGCGCCGGATTTTTGGAAATGAAAGGTATAAAAATTCCCCTCACTTTCGATTTTTTCTTCGAGGAATATTCGGATAAAAAAGCTAAAGCGAATGGATCTTTTGTGTTAAGTCGCAGTCAATTTGGAGTTGGTAGTAAAGATGAAAAAGCCGCCGATGGTGTGAAGGATGCGGTCACTGTTAAATTCAGTATTAGGGCTGTAAAATAGATTTTTTCTTGAATTTTTACTTTTGCTTTCCTAGCTTGCGCCGCCTTCATTTCTGAAGTTTCCATTAATCGCAATTCCAAAAAACAATGCGTTACCTAGCCTTGACCGAGAAGGATCGGCAAGAGATGCTTAAAGATATTGGCGTCTCAACTATTGACCATCTTTACGATGCTGTTCCAGCAGAATTTTTGCTAAAAAAGCCAATCGACAGCTTACCAAATCATCAAGGTGAAATTGAAGTTGAAAATTATTTAACTGCGCTGGCGCGAAAAAATCGCTCAGCTTCTCAAGGTCCATTTTTTCTAGGCGCCGGCTGTTACAAACATCACATTCCAGCTGCTGTTGATCATTTGATTCAACGTTCGGAATTTTTGACTTCTTACACGCCTTACCAACCAGAAATTTCGCAAGGAACTTTGGCGGTAATTTTCCAATTCCAAAGCATCATCGCTTTGCTGAGCGGAATGGAAATTGCTAATGCTTCAATGTATGACGGAGCCACGTCGCTTGCGGAAAGCTGCTTGATGGCACTTCGCATTAAATCTGGTAATAATTCCCAAAATGGCGGAGCTGGCCGCAAAAAAATCGCAACTCACGGTCACATCCATCCTGATTATCTCGATGTTACTAAAACTTATCTCGATTTAAACGCCGCCTCATTCACCGAAAAATTAGACGAAAATTGTGCAGCTTTAGTTGTACAATATCCTGATTTTTACGGCGACGTTCCAAATCTCGACGAAGCCAGAAAAAAATGCGACGAAGCCGGCGCTTTATTGATCGTGGTTACTAACGAAATTTTATCTCTCGGACTTCTTCCCGCTCCAAAACAAGCTGACATCGTAATTGGCGAAGCTTCATCAATAGGAGTTGGATTAAATTTCGGCGGACCTTTGCTCGGATTTTTTGCCTGCAAAAAAGAGTTCGTTCGTCAAATGCCCGGAAGAATCTGCGGCGCTACTCTCGACGTTGATGGCAAACCTGGATATGTTCTAACGCTGAACGCTCGCGAACAACATATTCGTCGCGAAAAAGCCACTTCCAACATTTGCTCAAACCAAGGTTTGTGCGCTACAGCTTTCACAATTCATGCTTCATTGCTTGGAGAAATCGGTTTCAAAAAACTGGCTTTAATCAATCACAAAAAAGCCTGCGATCTGGCAGATGCTTTGGCGAAAGTTTCGGGCGTAAAAGTTTTGAACAAAAGTTTCTTCAATGAATTCACGATTGAGCTTTCGAAAGATGCAGCGGAAGTGAATAAAAAATTACTCGCCAAAAATATTATTGGCGGCTTTGCCCAAGGAAATAAAATGGTGGTTGCAGTTAGTGAATTAACTTCTGACGCTGATATTAAAGCTTTAGCAACCGAATTGGAAAAAATTCTGAACTAAGCCTCCTTTGAAAAAGGAGGTGGCCTGAGCAACGCGAAGGTCGGAGGATTTTTCTTCCGATCGTAATTTATATTTTTTACGATGAGCACAATCCTCCACACTTTCACGCTTAGTATGGAGATTACAGCATTTCTGTCCAAATTCAGACAGGAATAACAAAAGGTGAGTTTCCCAAAAGAGCATTGCGAGCAGTGCTTGATTGGAATAATCTTCACAAAGAAGAGTTAATGAAAGATTGGGAATTAGCTAAAGGGCATCTCTAAAAATTGTCTTTTCCGGTAATTTTGAGTTTTAACAAATTTGCTCGAGAGCACGTATATCTAATACGCTTGCCTTCTCGCAAATTTGTTAAAACTCAAAATTCCTCGAAAAATCCTAATTTTTAGAGGCGCCCTA
>CAMCMF010000002.1 GCA_945875865.1 Rhizobium sp. Q54 | reverse complement strand
AAACTAGAAAATCTTCAATCGCTTTTCTCGCTTTCGCTCGAAGACAATTGAGATACTGGGAACGCGTCGCTTTGCTCCTTTTCCCGTTTTTATCTAAAAATGACCATTTGGTCATTTTCTTGACGATAAAAACCTGAGCTAATCACCCGTAAAAAAACTAGAAAATCTTCAATCGCTTTTCTCGCTTTCGCTCGAAGACAATTGAGATACTGGGAACGCGTTGCTCCTTATAAAATTGCGATGTGGAAATTTTTGTAGGTGTGAGATCTGCATAATTATTTGCATCTCTTCAAAAAACAACCAAAAAAATTTCCTAAGAAATTTTAAATTTAAAAACTTCTTAGGAAATTTTTTAACTTCAGAAAAAGAAAAACCCTTGCGTAAGTGTTCTTGCGCAAGGGTTTAGAAACTATTTTACAGAATCTTTCAATGCTTTACCAGCAGAGAATTTAACTCTTTTAGAAGCTTTGATTTGGATTTCTTTTCCAGTTTGTGGATTGCGTCCTTTTCTAGCGGCAGTTTTAACTACTTTAAAAGTACCGAAGCCAATCAAGGTAACAACGTCACCTTTTTTAAGAGCTTTTGTAGTGGTTTTTAGAAGGGCTTCTACTGAAGCGCCAGCGTCTTTTTGAGAAAGGCCAGTTTGGTTGGCAATTTCTTTGATCAAGTCTGTTTTGTGCATATTAGCGATCTCTTTGAATTGATAGAATTATAAAAACAAAACATGCCTCGCAGCAGCTTGTATACTGGCTGCACGGCACGTTGCGGTGGAAGCTATATACGAAAAATTTGAAATCAACTATTTATTTGAAAAAAATCTAAGTTTTTTTTCTTGTTTGATTAGGAGCCGTATAGCTTCTCGAAAAAATGGTTTTTTCGGTGACAATAAAATCAAGCTTCTGATCGCTATTTTCAATTGGGAGTGGTTGATGAGACCTTTGAAACTCAAAGGCTAGACCGATAGTTATAATTTCTGATTTTTGCTTTTTTAAACATTCTATAGTGCGATCAAAAAATCCACCACCAAGTCCGAGCCTTGATAGATCTGAGTCAAAAGCTACTAAAGGTAAAATAATTATATCGGGCAAAATTTTGGTACCTTCGCGAGGTTCAATTATTTTTGGGAAAAATTTGCTGGCGATAAATTTTTGATCTTCGTCCGAGATAATAAATTCCAGCTCGTGATTAGTTGCGATAATTTTTGGATAAGAAAATTTAATCTGATTTTTAATGAAATAGTCAGCTATGAAATTGCTTTCTACTTCCTTGTCGGAATTTAGATAAAGTGAAAAAGTTTTTTTGCAGTGCTGAGAATAAATTTTTGGGAATAAATTTTGAATAAAATTTTCGCTAATTTTTTGTGATAATTTTCTCGCATCCATCGCCGATAAATCACTTCTCTGTTTTTTAAAAAACTTGCGCAGCTTTGATTTTTCAGCCTTCAAGTCCATTTTAATAATTTTGAATTTTGCTAATTAGTTTCTCAATATAGTTACAAATATTTTCCATATTATCAGAGACCGCATCATAAATATCCTGATCATTTACTTTGGGATTTTTATCTTCATCGCCAGAATCTTGGCTATTCTCCAACTCTTCTTCCATCATGAGCGCCGAGATCACCAGCAGAATTTTTTCATCGGCATTTTTTAGAGATAAGGAGAGATTATTAACGCGATGATTTAATTTTTCTGCGAGTTGAAAAAGTTTTTCTTGCTCCGATTCATTGCAAGTAATTTTGTAACGTGACTTGCCAATTGGTAATTCAATTATCATTGATAGCCTCCTCAACCTGCAGCAGGTCTGCTTCGATCGCATCAATCAAAATTTTACTTTGCGTGCGCAATTCCTGAATTCTTTCTCCGAGAAGTTTATTTTTTTCACTCAGAAATTCACCTTCATTGCCAAGTTCAGAAAGATTTTTTTGTAATTTATTGATCTCGTAATTGAGATTTTGGATCACTGCCGCTTGTTCAATTATCTGGGCGCGACTGCTGCCGTTACTAGCATCACTTATATCAATCATTTTTGAATCAATGGCAGTTTCATGAATTTTTTCTTTCACCACTTCTTCAAGATTTCTCAGAACTTCAGAAAGTCTTTTGCGCGATTTTTCGAATCTAATTTCTGATAAAGTTTTGCTCATATTAGCTGCGATAATCCTTATTAATTTTTATATATTCCTCATTGAGATCACAGGTCCAAACGATTGCGGAAGATGCGCCGATTCCAAGATTGGCAGAAATTTTTACTTCAGAATGTTTGAGATATTCGTGAACCGCTTGCTCCACATAATCCGGATGTTTCGCGCCGCCTTTGGTCAAAACATGATCACCGATTTTGACGATGATTTTTTCCGGCGTGGTTTCAGAACAAGATTTTCCGATCGCCATTATAATTCGGCCCCAATTGGGATCGCAGCCTGCCATTGCAGTTTTAACCAAAGGTGAATTGGCGATGGAAAAAGCGACTTCCTTGGCTTGCTGTTTGGTGCGCGCGCCTTCCACTTCAATCTCAATTAATTTTTTTGCACCTTCGCCATCAATCACAATCATCTTCGCTAGGCCAAGAGAGATCTCGTTCAAAGCTTCTTTAAAATCAGCTAATTCTGCAGAATGTGAATCGCTAATATGTTGATTTCCGGCGGTTTTTGTGGCGAAGAGTAAAACGGTGTCGTTCGTTGACTGGTCTGAATCGACGGTGATTGAGTTGAAGCTTTGTTCGCTCGCTTCCTTGAGTAAAATTTGTAAGGTGTCGCTTGAAATATCGGCGTCGGTAAAAATATAGCCTAGCATCGTCGCCATGTTGGGAGCAATCATTCCCGAGCCTTTAGCAAAGCCGATCAGCGAGATTTCCTTGTCGCCGATACTGCAGGTTTTTTTGATTAATTTTGGTTTGGTATCTGTGGTCATGATAGCGCGAGAAGCCTTGTCCCACTTTGTTTCATCACCTTCTGGATTTTGCAACATTTGCGGAATTGCCTTCACGATCAATTCAGCTTTTAGCAATTCGCCAATCACGCCAGTTGAAGAAACGAACACTTCCTCCTCCTTACAGCCCAGCTCTTTTGCAACTTTCGCTACAGTTTTTGCTACAACTTCCTCACCATCGCGACCCGTGAAAGCATTAGCGTTGCCGGCATTAACCACTAATGCTCGAGCCACGCCTTTATCAATATTTTTTTTGCACCAAGTAACTGGAGCGGCAGGCATCGAAGAAGCGGTGAAAACCCCAGCCACATTAGCGGGATTATCAAAAGTAACGAGCAATAAGTCGTCACGATTTTTATATTTTATGCCACAATTCACGGCGCTGATTTTCAATCCTTTGATCATGTTTTTTAATTTATTTATGAACCCCGTCATGCGACGGGGTGACAATTCTAGTGGGGAGACTTTACTCTCAACATTGTCACCCCGTCGCATGACGGGGTCCATTTATTAACTCTTTAAAGCTTCCGAAAATTCTGAAAGTTTTTTTGTAACAGATAAAATTATTTCGTCAGAAGATTTTTTTTCCGCCATTTCTTTTACGAGTGCCGAGCCAATAACTACGGCATCCACACCTAGTTTGGAAAATTCTTGCGCTTGCTGCGGATTTTGAATTCCAAAGCCAATCGCAATTGGTAAATTTGAAACCTCGCGCAAATTTGCTAAATTTTTTATATTATCTTCAGCCTTTGCCAGGGCAGTTCCAGTGATGCCAAGCATTGAGATTAAATATAAAAAACCGCTGGCATTTTTGGTGATTTTTTTAGCGCGTTCTTGGCTGGTGGTTGGTGCGATAAGTCTGATTAAATCAAGATTATTGCGTGAAATTTCTGCAAGAATTTCTTGTTCTTCTTCGGGAGGAAGGTCAACGATCAGAAAGCCGTCGACACCTGATTTTGCAGCTTCGGTGAAAATTTTATCAATGCCGAATTTCAAAATCGGATTGTAATAACTCATCAAAATTAGCGGAGTTTTGGAATCATCTTGGCGAAATTCTGCCACCATTTCTAAAGTTTTTTTCAAGGTCATGCCACCTTCAATTGCAGCTCTTGCTGCTTTTTGAATTGTAGGCCCATCGCCAGCTGGATCAAGAAAAGGAGCTCCGAGTTCAATAATATCGCAACCGGCAGCGGGCATTGATTTTAGTGTCGCCAAAGAGGTCTTATAATCAGGATGTCCAGCGCAAATATAAGCAATGAAGGCGGATTTTTTTTGCGTTTTTAGCGCAGCAAATTTTTCAGAAATTCTTTTCACAACTTAACCCCTAAATTTTTTGCAACAGTGCTGATGTCTTTATCGCCGCGGCCTGAGAGGTTTACAATAATGATTTGATCCTTGGTCATTTTCTGCGCTAATTTTCCAGCAAAAGCAATAGAGTGAGATGATTCCAAAGCAGGAATAATGCCTTCACTCTGACATAAAAGTTGGAAAGCTTCTAACGCTTCATCATCAGTAGCGCTGACATATTCTACGCGACCAATATCGTGCAAATAAGCATGCTCAGGGCCGATTCCTGGATAATCCAATCCCGCAGAAATTGAATGAGCATCTTGAATTTGCCCATCCTCATTTTGTAAAAAATAAGTTTTATTGCCGTGCAAAACTGCGATCGAACCTTTATTGATTGCTGCAGAATGCTCATGAGTTGAGAGGCCTTTTCCAGCAGCTTCCACGCCATAAATTTTTACATCATCATCGAGAAAAGGATGGAATAACCCAATCGAGTTTGAACCGCCACCAATGCAGGCAACTAAAGCGTCGGGAAGCCTTCCTTCTGCTTCTAAAATTTGCGTTCTCGCCTCTTTTCCAATCACGGTATGAAAGTCGCGAACCATTGTTGGATAAGGGTGTGGACCAGCAACCGTGCCGAGCAAATAATAAGTATCCCCAGCATTAGAAATCCAATCACGCATCGCTTCATTAATCGCATCTTTCAAACTTTTTGATCCGCTTTCAACCGGCACCACTTGTGCTCCCAAAAGCTTCATACGAAAAACATTTTGCGCCTGTCTCTCCACATCTTTTGCTCCCATATAAACCACGCAGGGCAATGAAAAAAGTGCACAAACTGTCGCGCAAGCAACTCCATGTTGACCAGCTCCCGTCTCAGCAATGATGCGCTTTTTACCCATTTTTTTCGCAAGCAGAATTTGTCCGATGCAATTGTTAATTTTATGCGAACCAGTGTGATTTAGATCGTCTCTTTTTAAATAAATTTTTGCGCCATTTCCCCCATTAGCAAATTTTTCAGTAAGTCGTAAAGCCAGATAAAGCGGGTTGGGACGACCGACGTAATTTTTTAAATAGTAAGAAAATTCCTTCTGAAATTCTGCATCATTTTTTGCAGCAGCATAGGCTTGCTCAAGCTCTAAAACCGCTGGCATCAATGTTTCAGCAACATAGCGACCACCAAATTGGCCGAATTTTCCGCTAATGTTTGGTTGATTGTAAGTCATAAAAAAGGAGTAAGGCAGGTAGGCGTAAGTCGATAGTTGTAAATTGTGTTTTTTTAAGAAGGCACTTGAAGAACTCAATCAAAGAATCCGCTTCTGCCCAATATTTTTTATCATAATCGACTTACGGGCGCCTCTAAAAATTGTCTTTCCCGGTAATTTTGAGTTTTAAGGGCGCCTCTAAAAATCCTAATTTTGAGAGGCGCCCTTGCGACTTTTTTAAATTGACATCCCAGATCCCACCCATAATTTCCCAAAAATTATCCTAATTTGCCCAATTAATCCTAAATAATCCCAGAAATTGGCTTTATTTCTCTCCAGCTTCACAAACAAGATCGACGCTAAGGGCAGGGTTTCCGTGCCTTCGCAGTTTCGTGCTTCATTGGTGAATGAGAGTTTTTCGGGCATGGTGATCTATGAATCCTTCATCAATGACTGCATTGAAGGTTGCGACATTGAGCGCATAAAAAAACTTTCTGAATCAATTGATAATCTCGATCCATTTTCTGAAGAACGCGATGCCTTTGCTGCCGCAGTTCTTGGTGGTTCAAGCCAGCTTACAATTGATGGTGATGGTCGGGTAATTTTTCCAGAAAATTTACTCAAAAAAGCTAAAATAAAAAACGAAATGGTCTTCGTGGGGAAGGGTTCAACTTTTGAAATTTGGGAGCCAAAAAGGTTCGAAGAATATATGGCTAAGGCCAAGAAAGACGCCAAAGCGAAGCGCAATCTTTTGAAGGTGGCCAAATGAATAAAGTTTTGAATAATTTAGATTTTCATAAACCAGTAATGTTGAAAGAGGTCATTGAAAATTTATCTCTGAAAAAAGGTGAAACTTATCTTGATGGAACATTTGGCGCCGGGGGTTATTCCCGCGCTATTCTTGAGTCCGCGACTTGTCAGCTTTATGCAATCGATCGCGATGAATCGGCAGAAAAATTCGCTGAAAAATTATCCCAAAATTTCCCAAAAAATTTTACTTTTCTGCATGGAAAATTTTCTGAATGCCAAGAGCTTCTAGCGGAAAAAAATATTACCGAGCTTGATGGCATGGTCTTCGACATCGGTGTTTCATCAATGCAGCTCGATGATAAAGAGCGCGGATTTTCTTTTGATTCTGATGCGAAATTAGATATGCGCATGGATCAAAATTCTTTTCCTAGCGCTTATGAAGTGGTCAATGAAGCCAGTGAAATCGAGCTTGCGAGCATCATTAAAGAATTTGGCGAAGAGCCAAAAGCGCGCCAAATTGCAAAAAAAATTATTGCGAAACGTAGCGAAAAACCGATCACTACTTGTCGCGAGTTGGCGAATATCGTGCGCTCTCTCTATTATGGTTATTCCAAAACAGACTCGGCAACTAGAACCTTTCAAGCATTACGAATTTTTGTAAATTGTGAATTAGATGAGCTCAAAGCAGCTCTGGCTTCATCGCTTACTTTGCTCAAAAAAGGCGGTAGATTAGTGGTAGTTTCTTTTCACTCGCTAGAGGATGGAATTGTCAAAAGTTTTTTAAAAAAAGAAGCCGGCTTGGATCAAACATTTTCGCGTTATCAGCCCATCGATGAAGGTAAAAAATCTCCCAAAAATTTTCAGCTATTAACCAAATCAGCAATTTCTCCCACTGAGGAAGAGGTTGCTGCCAATCCGCGTGCGCGTTCTGCTAGATTGCGTGTCGCGATTCGAATTTAAGTAAAAAATGAAAAAATTTCTCGCTTCAGTGAATAAATTTTACCTCATCAATTCTGCGATTGGAGGCTTTCTTGCCTTTAGTATTATCGCGATGTTCCTCGTACAATTTAGTGTCGAAGGTTTGCAAGATGAGATCATAAAAACCGAAAGTGAAATCGCCGCTTATGAAGATGAAATTCAATTATTGGAAGTTGAATGGGTTTATTTGACTCGTCCCGAACGCTTGAGAACATTAGCTTCGCGCTATTTACAAAATAACGGCTACGCACTTGCTAGCCAAATTAAAAATGAAGATCAGTTGGAGAAATATCATTTAACGACTTATCAAAGAGAAGTTGAATCGCAGCAGAATAATCAAGTTTCCAACTCAATTTAACCCAGATCCGTCATTAGAATTCCTTTGCTGGGCGTGGTTTGTAACCGCGCCCTTAAAGTTCAGTTCAGTGACATGAACATTTGGGCGCGATTGTAAATCACGCCCATCGCCAAGAATAATCAGGTTTTTAGCTCGATCTAATTTTATTCCGCCTTTTTTGCAATATCGCTGCGACAAAATCTTTTGCTGGGCGTGGTTTGTAACCGCGCCCTTAAAGTTCAGTTCAGTGACATGAACATGTGGGCGCGATTGCAAACCACGCCCAGCGCCAAGTTCAAAATAAATAAATTATTTCTCTTCCACCTTTTTTGCAATATCGCTGCGACAAAATCCTTCCTTCCAATCAATTTTTGAAATAGCTTCGTAAGCCTTGCTGCGCGCGGATGCAAAAGAATCGCTTTCGGCGATGATGTTTAAAACTCGGCCGCCATTTGCTAAAATTTTTTCATCTTTTTTTATTGTGCCGGCGTGGAGAATTTTTACGTCGGGGATTTTTTTAGCTTGCTCTAAACCATTGATTTCAGTGCCTTTTTCGTAAGAATCGGGATAGCCTTTAGCGCACATTACGACGCAAACTAATTTCTTTTTTTCATCAAATTTGACTTGGATTTTATCTAAATTTCCATCGATTGCCGCTTCAATTAATTCAACAAAATCTGATTTGATGCGAGGCAGAATAACTTGTGTTTCTGGGTCGCCGAAGCGGGCGTTGAATTCTAAAAGTTTGATGCCTTTTGAACCGATCATTAATCCGGCGAATAAAATTCCTTTGAATGGTGCGCTAGCTTTTTCTAATCCTAAAATTGTTGGTTTGATAATTTTCTCGATGATTTCTTTTTCCATTTTGTCATTCACAAAAGGCGAGGGCGCATAAGTTCCCATGCCGCCGGTATTGGGGCCGACATCATTGTTGCCAACGCGTTTGTGATCGTGAGCGAAGCCGAGTGGAATGAAATTTTTACCGTCAGTAATTACGAAATAGCTCGCTTCAAAACCATCTAAAAATTCTTCGATGATAATTTTATTTCCGGCGCTGCCAAATTTTCCGCCAAAAATTTCGGCAATTACAACTTCACATTCTTCCAAATTTTGTGGAATGATTACGCCTTTGCCAGCAGCGAGTCCATCGGTTTTTATGACGCAGGGAAAACCGAGTTTTTTGGCAAAGTCTAGCGCAGATTTTGCATCAGTAAAAGTTTCGTAAATTGCAGTTGGAACATTATTATCCACCGCAATTTTTTTCATGAAAATTTTTGAACCTTCAAGTTGTGCCGCTTTTTTTGACGGACCAAAAGCGCGAATGTCATTTTTTTCTAAATCATCGGCAAGTCCATCAACCAAAGGCTGCTCAGGTCCGATAAAAACAAAATCAATTTTTTCTCTCAAACAAAAATCAATAATTTTTTGATGATCATTTTGTTTAATTTCAGAAATAATTTCGGCGATTTCCGAAATTCCAGCATTTCCCGGAAGTGCGAAAATTTTTATTTCTTGAGATGATTTTTTAAACTGCTCGCAAATTGCATGTTCTCTGCCTCCAGAGCCAATGACTAAAATTTTTTTCATAACCAATTTTTGATTTAACATTTAACATTTGGTTCCTAACCTGTGACCATTGTTAATCGCCAATTGTTAATTGCTAATTTTTTATGAGCCTAAAAGAACATACCGTAAAATCATACGACAAGGATCTACAATCAATTGCTGGAACGCTTGATGAGATGCTTGATCTGGTTTTAATATCGATTGATATGGTAGGAGAAATGATCGTAGATCGTCACGATGATTATCTCGAAAAAATTGCTGCTCATGATTATAAAATCAATTCGTTAGATTTTTTAATTGAGAAAAAAATCACCGCGATGTTAGCGATGCGCCAACCGATGGCTGTTGACTTGCGCTATATTGTTTCGGCGCTAAAAGTTTCTTCAAATTTGGAAAGAGTTGGCGATCAAGCGAAAAGTATCATCAAAAAAATAAATCGTATTGGAACCGAATCTTTTGATGAAAGTGTCAGAAAATCTTTGCTGGTGATGGTTGATGTTTCTAAGGAAATGGTTCGTATTTCGATTGCTGCTTTTAATGATCAAGATTCAGAAAAAGCTGATTATGTTTTAGAAAAAGATGATGAGATCGATGGAACTTACAGCAGCTTGTTTAGAATCTTAGAAGGTGGAAATATTAGCAAAGAAAGATTGGAGCAAATCATCAATATTTTATTCATCGCAAAAAGTTTCGAACGCTTGGCGGATCATTCGACAAATATTGCAGAGATCACTAAATACGTAGTTACGGGAGAAACTAAGTAGGATGCAAAATAGAGAAGAAAAACGCGAATCAGGACAGATCGCGAAAAAAGATAATAAGGATTTGCAAGATTTTGCGACAAAATTTCCTAAAGAAAAAATGGAGCGCAAGCCAGATTGGATTCGCGTCAAAGCGCCAACTTCCAAAGGCTATTACGAAACTAAAGCGCTCCTAAACGAAAAAAAATTACACACAGTTTGCGAAGAGGCTGCTTGTCCGAATATCGGTGAATGCTGGGCGCAGAAGCATGCGACAGTGATGATTCTTGGTTCAGTTTGCACAAGAGCTTGTTCATTTTGTAATATCGAAACCGGTCGGCCAGACGCTGTTAATCCGCATGAGCCAGAAAATGTTGGCGATGTTGCGCAAGTTACTGGCTTAAAACATATCGTTATTACTTCGGTTGATCGCGATGATTTAGCTGATGGTGGTGCAGATCAATTTATTAAATGTATCGAGGCAGTTCGTAGAAAATCTCCCAGCACTACAATTGAAATTTTAACGCCGGATTTTTTGCGCAAAAATGGTGCTTTGGAAAAAGTTGTCGCTGCCAAGCCCGATGTTTTTAATCACAATATTGAAACTGTTCCGGGACTATACACCCATATCCGCCCTGGTGCGCGCTATTTCCATTCGCTCTGGCTTTTAAAACGCGTGAAGGAAATTGATCCTGCGATGTTTACTAAATCTGGTTTGATGGTGGGATTGGGTGAAACCAAAGAACAAATTCTACAAGTGATGGATGATATGCGCTGCGCTGACATCGATTTTTTAACGATAGGACAATATCTTCGCCCGACCTTACGTCATGCACCAGTTGATCGCTACGTCCATCCCGATGAATTTGAATTCTACAAACAATCGGCTTACAATAAAGGATTTTTGATGGTTTCTTCAAGTCCGTTGACGCGCTCCTCATATCATGCCGGAGATGATTTTGCTAAAATGCGTGACGAAAGAAATCGTCGCCTGAAAGCTAATTCTTAGCCAAAATACTTCTGCCTAATTTTTGCAAAGTTGCCGCCAATTCTTGATCTTCAATTCCCGAAATTTTTTCCATTAAAAAATTCTCTTTTGCTTGTGAAAGCTTGATTTCAGAGGTATCGGCGCTTTTGATATTTTTTGGCTCCTGCTTGATGATGATTTTGGTAATTGCTTTATAGCCATAAAAAGTGGCGATTCTCTCTAAAATAATTTCAGAACTATTTTCTAAAAAAAATCCCACCGCAGAGTTGTGAACCGCGATTGTGAGTTTAGCGCTTTTTTGTGTTTTGTCGAAGGAGACTGTTTTGGCGTAGCAAAGTTTGGAATATTTGGCGCCAACAATTTCTGCCCAGTTTTTTACCAAATTATTAATGATTACAAATTCCTTTTTACTGCCGGAGAAGATTGGTGTCAGAAGGTTATTAAGCTTCTGATCAATTGATTGCATGCCATAGAATTTTTTACTCATCGTGAAAGTATTTTTACTCTTTTAATAAAAAAATCTGGGAAAGTTTTTTGCAGATTTTTTTCGGCGGTAATTAATTTTTCTGCATCGTGAAAAATTCCAAAACAACTTGCACCACTTCCTGACATTTTAGCAAAATCAGCACCGTTTTTTCTTAATTGATTCAGAATTTCTCCAATAGTAGGAACCATTGCTATTGCTGGTTTCTCAAGATCATTAGCTAGAGATTTTATCAGCTCGAATATTTCAGTTTTTAACAAATCTTTGGTGGGAATTTCTGCCGAATAATTGCCGTCGAATTTTTCAAAAACCTCTTTAGTTGAGAGATGAATTTTTGGATTGATTAATAGTGCGGGGATTGGTTCGAAAGCGTAAAAATTTTCGATAATTTCGCCGCGGCCTTTGATGATTGAGGCTTGAGTTTCAAAGAAAAAAGCAATGTCGGAACCGAAATTTAGTGAGATTTTTTGCAGTTCTTCTTTGGATAAATTTAGCGCAAAAATTTCATTTAAAATCTTCATGAAAGCTGAGGCATTGCTTGAGCCTCCACCAAGTCCAGCTCCCACTGGAATATGTTTGATGATTTTGATTTTGAGATTTTTTTCGATTGCAAATTCGGTGGTGAAAAAATCTAAAATTTCGATGAAGAGATTGTTTTTTGGATCGACAAATTCAGCAAATTCGCCAGTGATTTCGAGAGAAAATTTATCACTTTTTTCAACTGATAATTCGTCGGATAAATCAAGAAATGCGAAGAGGGATTCTAGATTGTGAAAGCCGTTAGGCCTTTTGCCAAGAGCCTTGAGGAAGAGATTAATTTTGGCTGGGGAGCGGAGAAACATTATTGGATTTATTTAGCGTTCAAAACCGCAGAATAATTTGCTTCACCGCGTTTCGCAAAAAGGAAAAGTTTTTTATTTGATTTCAGCGATTCATCAATAATCGATTTTAAATCATCGATTGATTTAACCGGAGTTTGATTGGCAGAAATTATGACATCTCCCACTATCATGCCTTTTTCAGCAGCTTCGGATTTTGGACTAATTTCGGTGATGATGAGACCTTCAATATTAACTTCATTTTTCCCTTGCTTAACTTTGCTTTTAATCTCGGCTAGACTTAGTCCTAGCATCTGTCCAACTGGTTTTATGCTTTGTTGTTTTTCAAGAATTTTTTCTGATTTTTTGTTTTTTTCATCGCGCATTTTTTCAACTCTAACTTTCAAAGTTTTTTCTTTTTCTTTGCGCCAAACTACAACTTTTACAGTTTCGTTGATGGGATAAGTCGAAACTGTTTTTGGTAAAATTTTCATCTCAGAAATTTCAACATCGCCGAATTTTAAAATGATGTCAGTTGGCATAATTCCAGCTTTATCGGCCGGTCCATCTTTAGTGATGTCATTAACAAAAGCACCTTGAGCTTTTTTCATTTTCATCGCTTCGGCAACTTCATCACTCACTTCTTGTACTGAAATTCCTATCCAACCCCGAGTAACTTCGCCTTGATCTCTAAGCTGTTTTATAATTTGTGCGGCGCTGCTTGATGGTGTAGCAAATCCAATTCCGACATTGCCACCAGAAGGAGAAAAAATTGCGCTACTAATGCCAACAACTTCACCGCGCATGTTGAACATTGGGCCGCCAGAATTTCCTTTATTTATTGCAGCATCGGTTTGAATAAATTCTTCGCTTTGTCCATTGTTGATGTCGCGACTGCGTGCTGAAATTATGCCCACAGAAACTGATCCACCAAGGCCGTAAGGATTACCGATTACCACCACCCAATCACCAATTCGGGCTTTGTTGGAATCACCAAATTTAGCAAATTTTAATTCCTTGTCGCTGTTGATTTTTAGAAGTGCTAGATCGGTTTTTTTATCGGTGCCAATCACTTTCGCTTTGTATTTTCCGCCACCATAAATGCTGACATTAATTTCATTGGCATCGTCAATTACATGATTGTTGGTAACAATAAAACCATCTTTTGAAATGATGAATCCGGAGCCAATTGAAATGGATTTTTTCTTTTTTTGATCGGAGCCAATTTGCCTTTCAAGCTGCTTTTTAAAATCATCGAAAGCGGGAGTTTTTGGTAATTCAGCAAGTAGCGTTGGATCAACTGTGGGGCCATAGCCAATTTCTTGTGAAGCTGAAATATTAACAACGGTTGGCAGTAAATCTTCGACAATATCAGCAAAACCACTGGTGGCCAATTGTTTTGGCGAAGAAACTTCTACAGCAGAAATTTTTTCAGTTTTGGGTTTTTTATCTTCCTTATCCTGCGCCAAGACCTGATTTGATTGGATTAGCGCTAGGATTAGAAAAATGGATAATTTCTTCATGGCTTAGTTATTTTGCGTTTGGCCACCGAAATATTTAAAGAATTGTCCGTCAGGGGAAACAATCATTTTGGTTTTTTCAGGATTTTTGAAAGATTCGCTGTAAGCATTCATTGAGCGATAAAAATCAAAAAATTCTGGATCACGTCCATAAGCATCAGCATAGATTTTGGTAGATTGCGCTTCGCCTTGTCCACGAGTTAAGTCCGAGTTCTTTTTTGCTTCAGCGAGAATAATAGTTTTTTGCTTATCAGCTTCAGCGCGAATTTTTTGTGCTTCTTCGGCGCCATTAGCTCTGATTTCACGCGCTTCTTTTTCGCGTTCTGTCTGCATACGAGCATAAATTGCGTCAGAGTTTTCTTTCGGTAAATCTGCTCTCATCACTCGTACATCAACTACTTCAATGCCAAAAATTTCTGATGATTCGCTCACTACATCTTTGATTTTTTTCATCACATCGCCACGATTTTCGGTGAGTAATTCACTCAAAGTAACTTCGCCAATAACTTGACGCAGGCTTGAATCGAGAATACCCGAAAGCTTGCCACCAAGTCCGTAAGAACTTCCGACGGTGGTATAAAATTTTAGTGGATCGATAATTTTATATTTGGCGAAAGCGTTGATGATTAAGCGCTTTTGATCAGAGGCGATGACCTCTTGTTCGGCGATGCTGAGATCAATAATTCTTTTATCGAAGAAAACTGCATTTTGCATCAAGGGCATTTTGAATTTTATGCCGGGAGTTTTAATGACGCGAATTGGCTCGCCAAATTGTAAAATCAAAACTTGTTGAGTTTGATCAACGGTAAAAATTGAGCTGAAAAAAATCACCGCAAAGATGCTCGAGATGATTAGGATTTTTTTAGTTTTAGGATTCATAATTACTGTTGAGTTGGTTTTTTAGCTTCTTTGAGATCGTTAAGTGGAAAATAAGGCATTACACCGCCTTTTGCTGAACCTTTATCGATAAAAACCTTATCCATATCGCGATAGATTCTTTCCATGGTTTCAAGATAGATGCGACGCTTTGTAACTTGTTTTGATTTGGCATATTGATTGTAAACCGAGACGAATCTTCCCGCTTCACCTTGAGCATTGGCGATAACTTCTTGCGCAAAAGCTTCGGATTGTTCTTTCAGTTGTGATGCCGCACCACGAGCTCTCGGAATAATATCATTGGAATAAGCTTGCGCTTGGTTGATTTCCTTTTCCTTGTCGGCTTTAGCAGTTTGAACATCGCGAAAAGCGTCGATTACTTGCATTGGAGGATCAACGCGGCGCAGCTGAACTGAAGCAACGCGAATTCCGGCTTGGTAATAATCCAAAATTTCCTGCAATAGAATTTTAGTTTCCTGTTCGATTTTGCTTTTTCCGTCAGAAAGCGCAGAAGCGATTGGGGTGCGAGCAATAATTTCGCGCATCGCGCTTTCTGCTGATTTGCGAATTGATTGATTTGGTTCGGTAATATTGAAAGCGAAATCCTTGATGTCGGCGATTTGCCACTGTACTTGGAATTCAATATCGACGATATTTTCATCGCCAGTTAGCATCAAACTTTCTGCATCAAGATTTCTTTTTTCTGATCTTTTGCTATGTGAAGCGAAGCCGAATTCTTCGGTGTTAACATTAGTAACATTCTTTTTGATCACGCTGCCAAAAGGGTAGGGAATATAGTAATTTAGGCCTGGCGTGGCGATTTTATAAAATTTTCCGAAGTAAAGTACGGCAGCATTTTCGGTGGAATCAACTTTGTAAATTCCAAGACTTAGCCAAATAAAAACAATTGCCAAAAGCACTAGGCCGATGATTGATTTTGGTGATTCGAGGTTAGGAGATTTGCCAAAATTTTTCTTAAAAAAATTCTGAAGTTTTTTGGAAAAATCTTCGAAAGGATTTTTATTATTATCGGGTTGAAATCTTTTTTCTTCCTGAGGTTTGTTTGATTTTTGTTGCTGATTTTCGCCATTCCACGAACCCCAAGGTCCAGAATTCATAAAAAGTTTTAACATCGTTTTATTTTAAAAAGATTGATTAGCTCAGAAGAGAGGACAATTTAAGCGGGCACCTCTTTTTTTCAATTAGTATATTTACAAATGACAGAAAAAAATCTTTCCGACTTCATGAAGCAAATTCCTGCGGTTGTTGGAGTTAAAAAAATTATTGCCGTGGCCTCGGCAAAGGGTGGGGTTGGCAAGTCTACAATTGCTTGTAATTTGGCAGTAAGTTTAAAACAAAGTGGTTTGAATGTCGCCTTAGTTGATGCTGATATTTATGGTCCTTCGATTCCACATCTGATGAATTTATCGGGAAAGCCGGAGCAAAAAAATGAGCTGATTCTGCCTTTAATGTCGCATGGCGTAAAATGTATTTCGATTGGTTGCATGATTGATGCCGGCGCTGCCGGAGTATGGCGCGGACCGATGGTTACTAAAATTCTTTATCAATTAATTCGCAGCGTGAATTGGAAATCTGATGGCAAGGAAGTTGATGTCATGATTATAGACATGCCGCCTGGAACCGGAGATGTTTATCTTTCAGTAGCAGAAAAATTTCCTTTGCTGGGAGTCGTTATTGTTTCAACGCCGCAAAGTCTTTCGGTGATCGATGTGGTGAAATCGATTGATTGTTTTGCAAAATTGAAAATTCCGATTTTAGGCCTGATTCAAAATATGTCCTATCTTGAAATTAATGGCGAAAAAAAGTTTTTATTTGGAAAAGACGGCGCCAAAAAGTTGGCTGAAGAAATGAAACTTAATTTTTTAGGTGAAGTGCCTTTGTTACAGGAAATTTCTGACTTAAGTGATAATCGTCAAATGGCGGTTTTAATTGATTCAAAAATTGCAGAAATTTTTAAACAAATATTACAAAAACTTAAGATATAAGAATGAAAAAAGCCTTCTCGCTCATCGAGCTTTCCATTGTTATTTTGATCATCGGAATTTTGGTTGCTGGTGTTACGCAAGCTAGTAGATTGGTGGCGCAAATGAGGCTTGCCAGCGCAAGAGCTATCACGCAAAGTTCTCCAGTTACTTCAATTTCTGGCTTAACTTTGTGGCTCGATTCAACATCGGAAAAAAGTTTTGCAGATTCCGAAACAGCCGATGCAGCGTCTATTTCCACTTGGTATGATTTAAATCCACAGTCGATTACAAAAATCAATGTTGGCCAAGCGACACCTTCTTTACAGCCAACATATTCCACTAACTCTGCCAATGGACTTCCATCTCTTTTTTTTAATGGATTCCAAAGTTTTTATTTAGCTTCGTTGCTTGGAGGAGGTCTATTTTCTACGGATCAAGTTTCGGTGTTTATCGTGCAAAAATATCTTGGAGGAGATACATCAACTATCTTTTGGGGAACGCCTTCTGGCGCGCTGCGTTTCAATATTCACGCATTTCACACAAGCAGTGGAAGTTTTTATTTTGATTTTGGAAATTGTTGCGATGCCACTTCGAGAATATCGGTAGGGGTTTCGATTTCTGCCGTTTCCAACGTATTTGAAGTTATCTCGGCGGTAAAGAAATCCAGCGGAGCTTTTGAAGCTAGAATTAATGGCGGAACACCAATTGTAACCTCCGCAACCATGACCAGTAATTTACCAACCAACTCATCTTCAACCCTTTATATCGGAAGTTCTGATGAGGGTCATATTTTTGCTGGCTATATTGCTGAAGTGATTGTTTTTAATCGTGGTTTAAAAGCGGATGAGAGACAAGATATCGAAAAATATCTCGGTAAAAAATGGGGAATAAAAGTTAATTAATGTTTGTGATCGTGATGATGTTGGTAAAGCGTGATTGCGCTGCGATCACCGAAAAGTGAAAGATATTCAGGATGTTGATTGATGTCCTCTGGAGCGCCGTGACAGCAGATGTGATGATTGATACAAAATACAAAATCAGTTTTTTGCATCACCATGTGAAGGTCGTGAGAAATCAATAAAATCGCGCAGTTAATTTTTTCGCAAACTTCGGCGATGATTTTATAAAAATCAGAAATCGTTGCTAAATCCATATATTGTGTGGGCTCATCAAGCACTAACAAATCAGGATTTTGGATGAGGGCGCGCAGGAAAATAATTTTTTGCAATTGTCCGCCAGAAAGTTCGTGAACCTGTTTGTGGAGAATTTTTTCACAATTTAGGCGTTTCACCAAATCACGATTTAACTCAAATTTTTCATTGCCGATTTTTATGAAATCGGAAGCAGAAAGCGGAATGGTTTTATCGATTTCAAGCTTCTGCGGCATGTAGCCGATTTTGATTTTTTCTTTGCTAATAACTTCGCCGGAAGTCGGTTTTAAAATGCCGAGCAAAATTCGTGCAATCGAAGTTTTTCCACCACCATTGGGACCAATCAAAGTTGTGATTTTACCTCTTTTTAGTTGCAGCGAAATTTTATCGATGATTTGCTGCGCGCCAATCTTTAGTCCGATATTTTTTAATTCGATTAGTGTCATTAATGAAAATTTTATTTCAGTTATTCTTTGTAGCCACGCTCTTTGCTAATAAAGCTTCAGCGCAGAATTCTCCAATAATTATTGCCTCAATCAATCCAATTTATCAGATTCTTTTGGCGATTACTGAAGATAAAAACAACAGCATTTTGTTAATTGATCCACAGAGATCAGAACATGATTACGAGTTGCGCAAGAGTGATATTGGAAATTTAACCAAAGCTGATTTGGTTTTTTATATTGATGATTCTTTGGAAAAAAATTTTTCTGTATTGATCAAAAATTTTTCGCTCGAAAATAAATCCTATTCAGTTTCGAAGATTGCTGGCGTAAAAATTTTAAAACAAAAAAATAATCCGACAAAACTTGATCCGCATATTTGGCTAAATCCACAAAATGCTGTGAGAATTGCTGAATTTATGGCGCAAAAAATTTGTGAAATTGATCAAAAAAATTGTCAGAAATATCAAAAAAATTATCAGAATTTTTCACAAAAAATTACCAAAAAACAAATCAAGATAGCCAAGGATTTAGAGCCTTTGCGCAATGTCGGTTTTGTTTTTTATCACGATGGTTACCAATATTTTGAAGAATATTTTAACCTCAAATCACGAATGATTTTATCTTATGATGGCGCTGCCGAAATGAATATAAAATCACTTCGTAAATTTGATGAATTGGTGAAAACAGGTAAAGTAAAATGTCTGTTTGGTGAGTTGATTGATGAGAAAAATACCGCACAAAAATTGGCTAAAAAATATGGTTTAAATTTTGTGGCTTTAAGTGCGATTGGCTCAGATGCTAATCAGGATTATTTCGATTTAATTTCTTCTCTTGCTGATAAGATGAAAGGTTGTGAAGGCTAATTACAATCCACGTTATACCGAAACCAATTCAAGTTACCGAACTCAAAAATAAAGAGTCGGTATACGGGGTTCCCCACGACCGTGGGGCGCAGGTCATCCTGCGTAAAAACAAAATCAATATACCAAGTCGGCTTCTTGAAGCTGATTTGGTATATACCGAAACCAATTCAAGAAACCGATCTCAAAAATAAAGAGTCGGTATATGGGGTTCCCCACGACCGTGGGGCGCAGGGCATCCTGCGTAAAAACAAAATCAATATACCAAGTCGGCTTCTTGAAGCTGATTTGGTATATACCGAGGAGAGTCGGAATATTTATTTCTTCAAGCGAGTCAAAACCTGTTCGCAAATTGCATCGGCATTAATGCCAAAATGTTTGAATAGATCTTCAGCTTTTGCGGATTCACCAAAACTGCTCATGCCGATGAAAATTCCGTCAAAGCCGAGATATTTTTCCCAGCCTTGAGAAATAGCGGCTTCAACTCCAACTCTTAAAATATTTTTTTCACCTAAAACGGAATTTTTGTAAGTCTCATCTTGGCGATCGAAAATTTCAAAACATGGCATTGAAACTACGCGAGCATTGACTTGGCTTGTTTTCAATTTTTCCTGCGCTTCCAACGCAGTCGCAACTTCCGAGCCGCTGGCGATGATTACTAAATCAGGTTTTGAAACATCAGAAATTATGTAACCGCCGCGATAATAATTTGCAGAAGATTTATTCAAAAAAGGCAAATTTTGGCGAGTCAAAATCATTGCTGATGGAGTTGCTTTTTCTTGCATTGCCAGTTCAAAACATCCCAAAGTTTCTTCGATGTCGGCAGGACGTAGAACGTTGAGATTAGGGATTCCGCGCAACATTGCTAAATGTTCGATTGGTTGGTGAGTTGGGCCATCTTCGCCAAGTCCGATTGAATCGTGAGTGAAGATGTAAATTGCTTGTTGTTTCATTAAAGCGGCGAGACGAATTGCTGGTTTCATGTAATCAGAAAAAACCAAAAAAGTTCCGCCGTAAGGAATAAAATTTCCGTGAAGAGAAATGCCGTTCATTAGCGCTCCCATTGCATGCTCACGAACTCCGTAATGGATGTAACGACCAGAAAAATCCTGTGCAGAAATTGATTTGGTGTGAGAATTTTTAGTCAGAACTGATTCAGTTAAATCAGCCGAGCCACCGATTAATTCTGATAATTGGCCACATAAAAATTCTAAAACTTGTTGTGATGATTTGCGTGTCGCCTGCTTAGTTTTTTCGCTGAGGATTTTTGCTTTAAATTCTGCCAGTTTCTCGGTGAAATTTTTTGGTAATTCCTTCTTTTGAATTCTACTTAATTCCGCCGCTTTTTCGCCATCAAGTTTAGCGAATTCATTTTGCCAATTGCTATAATTTTTTTGTGATCTTTTTCCAGCTTCTAGCCATTCATCTTGAAGATCTTGTGGAATCACAAAAGCCTCATGCGGCCAATTTAATTTTTCGCGAGTTTTTTTAGTTTCATCGGCGCCGAGCGGTGAACCGTGGGCTTTCTCGCTACCAGCTTTATTTGGTGATCCAAAACCAATGGTGGTTTTACAATCAATCATTAAAGGTTTTTTCTGAGTTTTTGCTGTGCTTAGTGCCGCTCTAATTTCATCAAAATTATGACCATCAATTTGGATTACTTCAAAGCCACAAGCTTCGAAGCGCATTTTCATATTTTCGGAAGTGGTGAGTGAAGTTTTTCCATCAATTGAAATGGAATTATTATCCCATAAAATAACCAAATTATCTAGATTCAAATGCCCGGCAATTGACAGAGCTTCTTGCGAAATTCCTTCCATCAAGCAGCCATCGCCAACTAGGCAATAAATTTTATGATCGATAATATTTTTTCCTAATCTGGCGGCTAAAAATCTTTCAGAAATCGCCATGCCTACAGCATTGGCAAGACCTTGTCCCAATGGTCCGGTAGTAGTTTCAATTCCGGCTAAATAACCATATTCCGGATGGCCAGCGCATTTAGAATGAAGTTGGCGAAAGTTTTTAATGTCATCTAAATTTATATCTTCATAGCCAGTTAGATAAAGCAGCGAATAAAGCAGCATTGAGCCATGTCCGGCAGATAAAATGAAGCGATCGCGATTCAACCATTTTGGATCTTTGGGATTAAAATTTAAAAATTCAGAAAAGAGGATTGTAGCGACGTCAGCCATTCCCATTGGCATTCCTGGATGTCCAGAGTTGGATTTTTCAACAGCATCAATTGAAAGAAAGCGAATAGTATTCGCCAGATTTGCGGCTTTGTCGATATTGATCATTTTAAGGAGGAATGTTGAGATTGCTTTTTTTAAAGACCGAGGAAAACTGAAGGGTGCCTCTAAAAATTAGGATTTTTCGAGGAATTTTGAGTTTTAACAAATTTGCGAGAAGGTAAGCGTATTAGATATACGAGCTCTCGAGCAAATTTGTTAAAACTCAAAATTACCGGAAAAGACAATTTCTAGAGGCGCCCTGAAGATGAAAGCTAAATTTGCTCTCAAATAAAGCCAAGAAATTCCTCAAAAAATTTTAAATATATACAAAATGCCAAAAAAAATTATTCACAAAATTCGTCATGCTGAAGGTGGTTATTTCACACTATTGCGCCTTTTACCAAACTTAGTGACCCTTGCCAGTCTTTGCATCGCATTAACTGCAATTCGTCATGCTTTGATTGGAGATTTCGTTCATGCTTCGATTTTTCTTTTGGTGGCTGGGTTCATGGATGGCGTTGATGGACGTTTGGCGCGCTTTCTCAATTCATCGAGTGATTTTGGTGCGCAGTTGGACTCGCTGGTTGATTTCGTTAATTTCGGCGTAACTCCGGGTTTCATCATTTATTCTTGGATTAATTATCAAGGTGGAGTTCCAGTTTTTGATTGGGCGATGGTTTTATTTTTTGCGATTTGTGGCGCGATTCGTTTGGCTCGTTTCAATGTTAGCCTTACCAAAGAAAAGCAAAATCCGCTTTTGGAAAAATATTTTTTTACCGGAATTCCTGCGCCAGTTGGTGCAGCAATGTCAATGTTGCCGATGGTTTTATTTCATGAATTTGGTGAAGGATTTTATTCAAATCCAATGGTACTTATCATCTACACTACCTTTTTAGCAATCATGATGGCGAGTCGCTTGCCAACAATTTCAATCAAAAAAATTCCGATTCGCAACGAACGCGCTTATTTAACTTTATTAATTCTCGGCTCGATCATCATTGGTTTAATCGTACAAACTTGGATCACCTTGGCGATCATTGGCGTCACTTATGCTTTCTCAATTCCAGTAACTATTTTTGCTTATAAAAAAATTGAACGCGAAGAAAAGTTGAAAAACTAAATCGAATATGAAAAAAATTCTTATCCTAAATGGACCAAATCTTAATCTTCTCCATAAGCGCGATAAGTCGATTTACGGCGATGTTTCTTTAGCAAAAATTGCCTCTGATTGTGAAAAATTGGCCAAGGAATGTGAAGTTCAAATTGAGTTTCAGCAGTCAAATCAAGAAGGTGAGTTGGTCGATATTATCCAATATGCTGTAGAAAATTTTGACGGAATAATCATTAATGCCGCGGCTTACACTCACACTTCGGTAGCAATTCGCGATGCTTTAGAAATTTTCAAAAAACCCAAAATTGAATTACATATTTCCAACATTTTTAAGCGCGAAGAATTCCGTCATCATTCATTTTTAAGCGGCGTGGTTGATGCGGTGATTTCTGGACTTGGAACCGACGGTTATCCAATCGCTTTGTTGGCGATGAAAAACATGATTAAGTAATGTCTCCACTAAAAATCTCCAACATCTCCAAATCTTTTTCTAAACAAATTCTTGATTCTGTTAGTTTCGACGTGAAGCAAAATGAAATTTTTGGCTTCATCGGCTTGAACGGGCAGGGCAAGACTACTTTGATAAAAATTATTCTTGATTTGCTTGATGCTGACTTCGGTGAAATAAAAATTTTTGGCGTAACCAAAATTTTGCCGGAATCGCGTAAAAAACTTTGCTATTTGCCGGAAAAATTTCAGCCCTCAGTGAATCAAAGTGGAGAAGAATTTTTAAAGTTTGTTTTGGGATTTTATGGTAAAAAATTTGAGCGCAAAAAAGCTGAAGTAATTTGTAAAAATCTTGATTTATCCGCCGAAGTTTTGTCACAAAAAATTGCCAAATATTCCAAAGGTATGGTACAAAAACTCGGTCTCTTGGCGGTGTTTTTATCGGAAGCAGATTTAGTAATTTTGGATGAGCCGATGAGTGGTCTTGATCCCAAGGCGCGCATTGCTCTAAAGCGTGAATTATTATCCTACAAAAATTCCGGAAAAACCGTTTTTTTTACTTCGCATATTCTTTCCGACATGGATGAAATTTGTGATTCAATTGCAGTTTTGCACGAAGCAAAAATTTCTTATTTAGGAACGCCAAAAGCTTTCAAAGATAAGCATCAAGTTCCTGATTTGGACAGGGCATTTTTAAAGGAAATCGCAGCGATATGATGTCAAAAGATTCTAAAATTTTTCTAGCAGGACATCGCGGCATGGTTGGCTCGGCGATCGTGCGCGAGCTAGAAAATCAAGGCTATTCCAACATCCTAACCAAAACTCACCAAGAGCTAGACCTTCTCGATCAAAAAGCCGTTGCTGAATTTTTTGCTGAAGAAAAACCGCAATTTGTTTTTTTAGTCGCAGCAAAAGTTGGTGGCATCGAAGCCAATAGAACTCAGCTTGGAGCCTTTCTTTACGAAAATTTACAGATTCAAAATAACATTATTCACAACGCTTATCTTCACAAAGTTGAGCGTCTGATATTTCTAGCAAGCTCTTGCATTTATCCACGTTTGGCGCCTCAACCGATCAAGGAAGAATATCTTTTGACCGGAGAATTGGAACAAACAAATTATGGTTACGCCATTGCAAAAATTGCCGGCGTAAAAATGTGTGAAGCCTATCGGGCTCAATATGGCTGCGACTTCGTAGCACTCATGCCAACAAATCTTTACGGAATTAACGACAATTTTGATCTACAAAATTCTCATCTTTTGCCGGCATTAATTAGAAAATTTCACGAAGCAAAAATTTCTAATCAATCTGCAGTTGAAGTCTGGGGAACTGGTACGCCTAGACGCGAGCTGCTTTTCGTAAATGATTTAGCACAAGCCTGTGTTTTTGTAATGAATAAAAAAGAAATCACCGACCTTACAAATATCGGTAGTGGAGTTGATAAAACTGTAAAAGAATTAGCGGAATTAGTGAAAAAAACTGTTGGATATCAAGGTGAAATTAAATTCAACAGCAATATGCCTGACGGCACTCCGCGCAAATGTTTAGATGTTTCAAAAATTAATTCTTTTGGTTGGAAAGAAAAAACTTCTCTAGAAGATGGGTTGAAAATTGTCTATAAATGGTATCTCCAAAACAAAATTTCATAAATTTATGACCGCTCAAATTATCGACGGAAAAGAAATTGCTGCTCAAATGCGAGTTGAAATCGCCAAGGAAGTTGAGGAAATCAAAAAGAAATTTCACGTTACTCCAACTTTAGTGGTGATCCTTGTTGGTAGCGACGCGGCGAGCGAAGTTTATGTTCGTAATAAAGAAAAAGCCGCACATTCAGTGGGCATGAATTCCATCCAATTCAAAATGGCGGGCGATATTTCCGAAGCGGAATTGCTGACGAAAATTATTGAGCTTAATGAGGATAAAAAGATTCACGGAATTTTGGTGCAACTGCCTTTGCCAAAACATATCGATGCTCAAAAAATTATTCGCACTATCGATTATCGCAAAGATGTTGATGGCTTCAATATCATCAATGTCGGCAAACTTTCTGTCGGCGATATTAGCGGCGATGACAAAGCAATAATTCCTTGCACACCCTTGGGCTGTATGCATTTGTTAAAATCAGTTAAGGGAAAAAATCTTGCTGGTTTAAAAACTTTGGTGATCGGTTCTTCAAATATTGTTGGCCGTCCTTTGGCGCGTTTATTGATGTTGGAAAGTTGCACAGTTACAATCGCCAATCGCAGCACGCGTGATCTTAAAGCGGAATGTTTGCAAGCTGATGTGATTATTTCTGCAACGGGAGCAGTCAATTTGGTGAAGGAGGATATGGTAAAAAAAGGCGCTGTAATCATCGATGTTGGTATCAACAGAATTGCAACTTCCGACGGAAAAATGAAATTGGTGGGCGACGTTGATTTTGAAAATGTAAAAAAAGTTGCATCAGCAATCACGCCAGTTCCAGGCGGCGTGGGTCCCATGACCATTGCTTACTTATTAAAAAACACCCTAGAATCCTGTCTTAAATTAATTAATTAAATTATGTCAAACGACGCTCTTGAGCTCATCAATAAAGCCAAATCACAAGCCAGAAGTGACGCAATTTGGAATTTTATCAGCAAAAATCTCAAAATAATTTTGCGCCTCTTAATCGTCCTGGCAGTTGCTGTAGTGATTTTTATTGGCTACAGTGTTTACCAAAAATCTGCTGAGGAAAAATTTTCAGCAATGCTACATCAATCATTGGTGAGTCAGCAAATTGGCGAGATGGAAAAATCGAAAGAGCAGCTAAAAAATATTGTAGAATCTAACGCAGCACCAAGCGGCGTGAAGTCACTTGCTTCATTGCGTTACGCGGCATTTTTGTTAGAAGAAAATAAAAGATCCGAAGCGGAAAAAATTTATTCTGATGTTAATAAATGTCGCTCATGCGATGATTATGTTTCTGATTTAGCGGGATTATTATTGGTGAGATTATGGATGTTGGATGAAGCAGAAATGCAAAAAGCTGATTTAATTCATCGCATCAGCAAGATTGAAGGTAAGGCAACAGTTCTGAAAAATCACATCGCAGAACAAAGAGCGATGCTGGAATTATATAAAAATAATCTCGCTGAAGCTTACAAAATTTTTGAAAAAATTAACAAAGATTCCGCAGCTTCTCAAGCTCTAAAGTCTAGAGTGCAAAGCGCTATGAAGATAGTGATCTCTAGAGGTTTTGAAGCAAAATCTGAAGAAAATTCAGTAGAAAAAAAATGAGGAATTTTTTTGCATTTTTTTTCTTATTATTTTTCTTAACTGCTTGCGACAAGGAAAAAGAATATGACAAAAGCAAAGCAATTTCTGCCTTCATTTCGATTGATCCAATCAAAGTTGATCCCGCGCTAGAAAAGGTTGCAATCACTATTCCTAAGCAAGAAAAAAATAATTTCTGGAGCGGTTCAGCATCAGGGCAAAATCAGCGTGTTGAAAATTTTGAGAAAAATTTTTCTGAAATAGAGCGCGGATTTTTTTGGAAAACTCGAGAAATTTATTTAAAAATATCGTCACCAGCTTGGCTTTTTTATAAGGGTGAAATTCGCGATCATTTTGTTTTCTCGCCAATCATTAAAGATGGAAAAGTTTTTATTTTAGATACTTCTGGAGCTTTGCTGGCAAAGGATTTGGCTACGGAAAAGAAAATCTGGAAGTCGCAAGTTTTTAAAAGAAAAATTCTAAAAAATTACAAAACTCCGCGCATTGGTTACGGTGATGGAAAAATTATTGCCACCGCGGGAGTTAATAAAATCGCTGCTGTAAGCGAAGTTGATGGTTCAATTATTTGGTCAAAAGAAATCTCCTCGATTCCCATTTCAAATCCAGTTTGCGACGAAAAATCAGTTTATATTACCACCAATGACAACAAGCTTTACGCCTTTAATTTAAAAAGCGGTGAGCTGAATTGGGTGCAATCAGGAATTAGTCGCGCCACGACAATTTTCGGCGCAGCGGATCCTGTAATTTACAAAGATCTCGTCATTGTTTCTTATTCTTCCGGCGAAATTTATGCTCTGAAAAAAGCCACGGGAGAAGCGATCTGGGCCGATGATTTAAATTTCAACAAAGCGGTAAATTCTGATTTTTATCTCAATGATATCGACGCCACTCCTTTGGTAAAAGATGGTGTAGTTTATGTGATTGGAAATGGTGGCTTGATGATGGCAATCGATGTTAAAAGCGGTAATTATTTATGGCGCAAAAGAATCGCCGGAATCTTTGATTTCTGGGGTGCGGGAGATTTTCTTTTTGTGATTAATAATGATAATAAGTTGTTGGCGATTGCTAAAAAAACTGGCGGCATAAAATGGATTTCACAGCTGCCAGATTTCAAAGATCCAAAAAAATCTAACACGAAATTTATTTATTCTGGCGTGATTATGGCAGGTGACAAGCTTGTAATTTCAAGACTTGATGGCGAATTGATGATTGCTTCGCCACTGGATGGAAAAATCGAAAAAACTATTTCCCTAAACAAAAAAATTTCTCACGCTCCAATTGTGATTGATGGAAAAATTTATCTTCATGCGATTGGGAAGTGGGTGATTGATTTGATTGAGATTGAATAAAAGAAAATCACCCGCCTTCGCTTAAAAGCTACGGCGGGCAAAGCCCGTGAGCCTCCTTTGAAAAAGGAGGTGGCCTCGCCCCAAGGCGAGGTCGGAGGATTTAAAAAAATAATATAAAATGACAAACAAACTCCCCGACCGCTACGACGCTAAAACGCGCGAAAAATTCTGGCAAAATTATTGGTCAGACAAAAAAATTTACAAATGGCTTAACGATAAACCACGCAGCGAAACTTTTGTCATCGACACCCCGCCACCAACAGTTTCTGGGCTCCTCCACATGGGTCACGTTTTCTCTTACACCCAAGCCGATTTCGTTGCCCGCTTCATGCGCATGTCCGGAAAAGACGTTTTCTATCCAATGGGTTTCGACGATAATGGACTTCCGACAGAACGCTTAGTCGAAAAAATTATCGAAAAAAAAGCCGGAGTTTTTGAAGCCGAAAATGGCCACGGATCTTTCGTAAAAAAATGCCGCGAAGTGGTTGATGAGGCAGAAAAAGAATTCGAAGCTCTATTCAACGAAATCGCTCTATCAGTAGATTGGGAACAAAAATACCAAACTATTTCCCCCGAATCTCAAAAAATTTCTCAAGCTTCTTTTCTTGATCTCTACAGCAAAAAATTAGTCGAAAAAAAATTAGAGCCAGTTTTTTGGGATATCTCCGACCGCACGGCTCTAGCGCAAGCAGATTTAATCGACAAGGAAGTCGAGGGCGTGATGAATTATGTTTTGTTTGGAATCGACGGTAGTGACGAAAAAATCGAAATAATGACCACGCGTCCTGAGCTGCTCCCAGCTTGTGTTGCGGTGATGGTTCATCCTGAAGACGAACGCTATAAAAAGTTCCACGGACAAAATGCGCTAACTCCGCTTTTTGGCGTAAAAGTAAAAATTATTCCGGATGATTTAGTTCAACTTGATAAAGGCACGGGCGCAGTGATGTGTTGTACATTTGGTGATGAAACCGATATTCGTTGGTGGAAAAAACATCAGCTCGAATTGAAAGTGATTATTGGTAAAGATGGAAAAGTTGAAGGTCTGCCAATTAAACAATTTAAAGAAAAAGTAATCGAAGATTTAAAAGTAAAAAATCTTCTGCTCAAACAAGAAAAAATCACTCGTGCCGTCAAATGTGCCGAACGTTCTGGCGTGCCAATCGAAATCCTTGTCGTGTCGCAATGGTTCATAAAAATCCTCGACAAAAAAGAACAACTCAAAGCCAAAGCGGCAGAGTGCAATTGGTATCCAGAATATATGAAAGTGCGTATCGATCAGTGGATTGACGGGCTTTCGTGGGATTGGTGCATTTCGCGTCAGAGATTTTTTGGCGTGGCTTTTCCGGTTTGGTATTCGAAACGAGTTGGCTTCGAGGGAAAAATTTTGGTTGCCGATGTCGATCAACTTCCTTGTGATCCGAATGTTGATTTGCCGCGTGGCTATTCGCGTGATGAAGTAACAGCTGAAACTGACATCATGGACACTTGGGCAACTTCGTCAATTTCTCCGCAACTTTCTTCAAAAGGAATTTCCGACGAAATTTCTTTTGATCAACAGCGTCACGCAAAACTTTTCCCCGCCGACATGCGTCCGCAAGCCCACGAAATTATTCGCACTTGGGCATTTTACACTTTGGTAAAAGCGACTCTGCATCAAAATTCTGTGCCGTGGAAAAACCTCATGATCTCAGGCTGGTGCTTGGCTGCGGATAAAACAAAGATGAGCAAATCGAAAGGAAATGTCGTAACTCCAACTGCTTTGATTCAAGAAAAAGGTTCGGACATCGTGCGCTATTGGGCATCAACTTCGCATCTTGGCGCCGACACTGCTTACAGCGAAGAAGTTTTTAAAATCGGGCAAAAATTAGTGACGAAACTTTTCAACGCCGCGAAATTTTGTTCGATGAATTTTGAGTTGTTGCAAGAAAAACCGGCGATCACCGAAGCTGCAGATTTTTGGATTTTGAGCAAATTGGAATTAACGATTAAGCGTGCGACGCAAGAATTCGAAAAATTTGAATATGCGCGCGCTCGTGAAGCGATTGAAGAATTTTTCTGGAAAGATTTTTGCGATAATTATCTCGAAATTTGCAAAGTTAGATCTTACGGACTTGCGGCGGAAAAGCTTGCTGGCATTGAGTTTAGCGAATCAGAGAAAAAAGAAATTCATGCCAAACAGCAAAGTGCAATTGCCACTTTGCAAATTTGTTTGAACACACTTCTCAAACTTTTTGCACCTTTCATTCCACATATTTGCGACGAAATTTATTCAACAATTTTTGCGGAAGAATTTGCAAAAACCGGCTCGATAAATGCTCGCGGAAATTGGCCAAAAATTGATCAGGATTTATTTCACGAGAAATTCCATGAGATGGGAGAAGCTGCGCTGAGCGTGATTTTTGAGGTGAGAAAATTTAAATCAGAAAAAAATATTTCGATGAAAACTACGGTGAAAAAAATTCTGATTAATTGTGAAAAAGATTTAGCGGAAGTTTTGGAAGATTTAAAAAATGTTTGTAATGCCGAAGAAATTGAATTGGTAGCAGCGGGGAATTTAGTCGAAATAATCTCGTAAAAAAAGATTGTCTCAGCCTGAGACAATCTTTTTTTAATTACTAATGAGAAAAAATATCGATCGAGATGAAGCCTTGTAAGTCAAGTTTGGCGCGGGTTGGTAGAAATTTTACGCAGGCGTTAAAAATTTCGGTGCGATTTTCACGACGCAACATTTCATCAAATTTTTCTTTTAAGCGGTGAAGATATAAAACGTCAGAAGCCGCATATTCCATTTGCTTATCATTCAAAACTGCGCTTCCCCAATCAGAAGTTTGCTGCTTTTTCGAAAGTTCAACTCCCAACATTTCTTCGCATAAAGCTTTAAGTCCATGAGCGTCGCAATAAGTGCGGGTAAGGCGGGAAGCAATTTTGGTGCAATAAACATTCGCCAGAGTGATGTTTAAATAATATTGCAAAGAGGCTAAATCGAAACGCGCGAAGTGGAAAATTTTTAGAATTTTATCGTCGGTCAAAAGTTTTTTCAAATTTGGTGCGTCATATTTTCCTTGTTCGAATTGAATCAAATGTGCATGTCCATCGCCGGCGGAAATTTGTACCAAGCACAAGCGATCACGCATGATGTTTAAGCCCATGGTTTCTGTGTCGATGGCGATTGAGCCCGAGAAAGTTACGTTGTCTGGGAGGTCGTTTTTGTGTAAAAAAATTGTCATAAATTTTTGTTGGTTGAGCCCCCTTTTTTCAAAGGAGGTTTTTATTTCGTAAGTCTCTCAAAAAATTCGTCACCTAAATTTGGTAGTGCAGAATTAATTTCTAACATCTCGTCCATTTTGCCGTTGCAGTGTAGAACTAAGTCGCAGCCGGCATCAAGAATCGATTTTGTTTTTTCCGAAAAGCTTCCTTTTAAAGCTTTCATCGAAACATCGTCACTCATCAAAATATTCTGAAATCCAATCTCATCGCGAATTATTTTGATCGCAGTTTTGGAAGTGGTGGCGCAATTTTTTTTATCGATGGCACTGTAGAGAATATGTGCCGTCATGGCGAATTTTTGATCGTTGAGATTTTTGAAAGTTACAAAATCTGTGGCACGTAATTCAGCTAAACTTACATCAACAACTGGTAATTCCAAATGACTGTCTGAAGTGCCGCGACCATGTCCGGGAATATGTTTTATGATTGGATAAACTCCTTTGCTCAATAAACCTTCGCAAACTTTTCGACCTAAAATTGAAACTTGTTGCACATCTTTTCCGTAAGCGCGATCTCCAATAACTTGGTGAGTTTTTTTGGTCAAAATATCGAGAACTGGCGCGCAATTAACATTGATTCCAACTTCGATTAAATCAGCGGCGATGTCGACAAAATTTTTGAACAAAGCTGCTTTGGCTTCCTCAATATTTTTTTGGTAAAGATTAGCAAAAAATTCTCCCGTCGGATAACACTTCCAGTGCGGCTCCTTCATGCGGGCAACTCTTCCACCCTCTTGATCGATCAAAATTAAAACTTCGCCTTCCATTAATTCGCGAAGTGATTTTGTGAGATTTTTTAATTGTGTTTTATCAGCGATATTTCGTGCAAAAAGAATGAAGCCAACTCCGCCATTTTTAGAGAAAAAATATTTTTCTTCATCAGTTAGTGAAGTGCCAGAAACTCCATAAATCACTGGCTTTATGATTTTTTTATTTTGTGCTATTTTTTTTAGAAGCGACATCGTGATTACAAAATTCCTTTAGTTGAATTGATCGCATCTTTTTTTCTTTCATCAATCGTGATGGCGATGCGAAGGGCTCTGGCTAAAGCTTTAAAGCATGATTCAACGATGTGATGATTATTCAATCCGTAGAGATTTTCGATGTGCATATTGCAGCCGATTGCTTGACTGAGAGCGAAGAAAAATTCGCGGAATAATTCGCAATCCATGTCGCCGACCTTATCGCGTTTGAATTCGCAATTAAAAAGCGGATAGGCGCGACCAGATAAATCAACGACGCAGCGGCTGAGAGTTTCATCCATCGGAATGTAAGAATGTCCAAAACGTGTAATGCCTTTTTTATCGCCCAAAGCTTGTTTGATGGCGTCGCCAATTGCGATGGCGGAATCTTCAACGCTGTGGTGAAAATCGATGTGAAGATCACCTTTGGTTTCGAGGGTAATGTCGATTAGTGAGTGATGTGAAAGTTGCTCGATCATGTGATCGAAAAAACCGATGCCGGTTGCGACTTTGTATTGACCGGTTCCATCGAGATTTACTTCGACTTTGATTTTAGTTTCTTTGGTGTTTCTTTCGATTTTTGCTGTGCGCATTTTAGGAGTATTATTTTTAGTGTCATCCCCGCGCAGGCGGGGATCCAGTAAGGTGAGTGCAGAATTTTTTGTTCTGGATCCCCGCCTGCGCGGGGATGACACTAACAAAAAATTTTATGATTTATTACTTCAAATTCTCTGCAACGAAATCCCAATTCACCAAGTGATTCAAGAAAGTGTCGATGTAACTCGGACGGGCATTTTGGAAATCTAAATAATAAGCATGTTCCCAAACATCCATTGTCATTAAAGGCTTCGCGTGAGTTGTGAGCGGAGTTTCGGCATTACCGGTTTTGGTAACTTTCAATTTTCCAGCATCAAGAACTAACCAAGCCCAGCCTGATCCAAATTGAGTGGCGCCGGCTTGTTTAAATTCAGTAACGAAATTTTCGTAAGAACCAAAATCAGCTTCGATTTTTTGCAAAACTTCACCACTTGGTTTTCCGCCACCATTTGGTTTCATTGAATGCCAATAGAAAGTGTGGTTCCAAACTTGCGCAGAATTGTTAAAAATTCCGGCTTTAGTTTTGTCGGAAGCGGAAATTTTAATGATTTCTTCGAGAGATTTATTTTCTAAATCAGTTCCAGCGATAAGGTTGTTAAGGTTGGTAACATAGGCTTGGTGATGTTTTCCATAATGGTAATTTATGGTATTTTCAGAGATATGTGGCGCTAGAGCGTCTTTGGCATAAGGAAGTTTTGGCAATTCAAAAGGCATAGTTTTTGCTCCCGGATTTTTAGATTGAAAAAGGTCTCCGCCGAAATTTCTAAATTTGCATGAAGCAAGTAGAAACGCCGATGAAAACAATATTGATTTGATGAAAATTCTTTTTGATATTTGCATTTGCTTCAACTTAATTTTGCCTCCCACTCAAGTCAATTTTAAATCCATTTCATGTTAAAAATTTCCGCGGTAATTGTCGCTCATAACGAAGAAAAGAAAATCGCGGACTGTCTGCGTAGCCTTGATTTTGTTGATGAAATTGTAGTTGTTCTCGATAAATGCACCGATCAAACCAAAGAAATAGTTTTAAAATTTACCGATAAAATTGTTGAAGGTTCGTGGAATATCGAAGGGGCGCGACGCAACGTGGCGTTGAAAAATGCTACGGGAGATTGGGTTTTAGAAATCGATGCTGATGAAAGAATTTCCGCTGAATTAAAAAAAGAAATTTTAGCGATCAAAGATTCAGAGCCTTGTGCCTTCACCGTACCAATCGATAACTACATCGGCAGCAGATTAGTGAAGTATGGTTGGCTACGAACTTTAGGAGTTTTGCAGCGCCAAACTATCCATTATCGCGGCTTAAAAATTTATGATGAAGATAAGGAAATTCACCCAACTTGCACTCTGGAAGCCAAAATAAAATTTCTCAAAAATCCCATCGTTCATTTGGTTGATGACAATATCGCCGATTTATTGGCGCGCTTCAATCGCTACACTAATTGGAAAGCCAATGACATGATTGCAAAAAAGAAAATTCGTTTTTCTCTTTGGGGCGGATTTTTTCGCTTAATTTTGGATTTTAAATTACGATTTTTTAAATCATTCGTGCTCAAAAGAGGTTACAAAGAAGGTGTGCTTGGAGTTCTAATCGCGATGCTTGCCGGGCTTTATCCGCTAGTTTCTTATTTAAAAGCCAAAGAGAAGTTGAATGAAAATAGCTAACATAATTATCACTTCCGAAAATGGCGGAGCGGAGCAGGTTTTTATCGATTACGCCGCTATTTTAAAAAAACTCGGTCATGATGTTGTAGCCGTCATCAAGCAAGATGCGCCTTATGCTGAGGATCTTTTAAAATTAGGAATTGAGCCAAAAAAAATTACCAATCATCTTGGTTTTCACGATTTCGTAGCAGTAAAAAAATTACGCAAAATTTTTGAAGAAGAAAATATCGATGTAGTTTTTGCTCATACCGGAAGAGCGATAATTTTAGCGCGTAAAGCGATCAAAAAAATCACCAATAAAAAAATTTTTCTAATCGGGATTAATCACAGCATGAATGTAAAACGTTCAATTGGCTGTGATATTATTCTTTCGGTGAATAAGAAAATTTTTTACAAAACAATCGATGCTGGACAAAGTGCGGCAAAAAGTTTTGTGATCGCTAATGCCCTTGATTTAAGTGATGCCAATCTAACTCCGCTGCATCTTGATCTAGCACAAAAAAGTGAAATTAGTCTTGGTATAATTGGTCGTCTTGATCCGACAAAAGGTTTTCATCATGTCATTGATGCCTTAAATATTTTAAAAAATTCCGATAAAAAATTTAGCTTAAAAATTGCCGGACTCGGTGAAGAGGAAAAATTTTTACGCAATAAGGTGAAGCAACTTAAACTAGAAGATCGCGTTGAATTTCTTGGTTGGGCAAAAGACAAAAAAGAATTTTATGACTCCATCGATATTCTGCTTTTTCCATCGCTTCTAGAAACATTCGGCTTGGTGGCAATCGAGGCGATGAAATATCGTAAACCAATTATTTCAAGCGATGCTGATGGTCCAAAAGAAATTTTGCGCGATGGAATTGATGCTCTGATATTTAAATTTGGAAAAAATGATGAGGCGACAGCGGCGCAAATTGCAGAGAAAATTTTGCAGTTGGTGGGTGATTCCAATTTGGCAAATAATATGGTTCAAAATTCTTTCATCAGACTGAATGAAAAATTTTCTTACCAAACTTTGGAAAATAGATTGGGTGAGATTGTGGGAAAGATTCAAAATTAACTCGGTCTAGCTCCCTCTCCCTTGAGGGGAGAGGGAGCTAGACCGAGACTTATTTCCAACTCTCCGAAACCATCACATCAACTTTCAGTGGCACGCTAATAATCACCGCTTTTTCCATTTCGCTTTTGAGAATTTTTGTGGCGATTTCTACTTCATCTTTTGGTGCTTCGATTAGCAATTCATCATGAATTTGTAGAACAATTTTTGAGCGTAAATTTTCTTCGCGCAGTCTTTTATCAATATTAATCATCGCTTTTTTGATGATGTCTGCAGCGCCGCCTTGTATGGGTGCATTGATGGCTAAGCGTTCTGCCTCTTGGCGAATCATCGGATTTTTATTATTGATTTCGTGGAGAAAACATTTGCGCTTCGACAAGGTTTCGACGTAGCCATTTTTGCGCGCAAACTCGATGGAATTTTTCATGTAAGCTTCAATTCCCGGATAAGTTTCGAGATAGGATTTGATGTATTCCCCAGCTTCTTTTCGTCCGATTCCAAGTTGTTTAGCCAGCCCAAAAGCACTGATGCCGTAGATGATTCCAAAATTTATCGCTTTGGCTTTTGATCTCGTTTCATCATCAATTTCAGCTTCAGGAATTTTAAAAACTTGTGATGCGGTGATGCGGTGAATGTCTTTTTCTTGCGCAAAAGCGGCGATTAAATTTTCGATTTGAGCGACGTGAGCAATCACGCGTAATTCGATTTGTGAATAGTCGGCGGAAATCAAAAGATTATTTTTTTCAGCAATAAAACATTCGCGGATTTTTTTTCCTTCAGCAGCTTTGATTGGAATATTTTGTAAGTTGGGATTGGTTGAATTTAAACGTCCGGTAACGGTTGAGATGCTGGAGAGTGTGGTGTGAATTCTGCCGGTTTTTGGATTTATTTCTTTGGGTAAAGCGTCGGTGTAAGTATTTTTTAATTTAGAAAATTTGCGGAATTCTAAAATTTTTCGCGCGATGGGATTGCCAGATTCTTCAAGTTCTTCAAGTACGTCAACATTAGTTGAAAGCGCGCCGGTTTTTTTCGATTTTTTTGAAGATTCCAAACCTAATTTTGTAAATAGAACTTCAGAAAGTTGTTTGCTCGATGCGATGTTAAATTCTTGACCAGCGAGGGCGTAAATTTCTTTGCTGAGCTCGGCAATTTTTTCGCCAAATTCTTTTGACAGTTGATGTAGTTTTTCAACATTAACTTTAATGCCATTAGATTCGATACGCGCTAGAACCTCAAGGAGAGGAAGCTCATAAGAAGAATAGCAATTGCTGAGTTTTGTGGCAAAAATTTGGGGCTGAAGAATTTTGTAAAGTTGATAAATCGCAAAATTTTTGAAGCAGAAAAAATCAATTTTTTTATCTTCATTAGAAAAATCTTCCGGAATTTTTTCCCCAGTCTTACATTTTTCCAATTCGGAAAAAATTTTGTTAAAACCACACTCTTCCAGATTTTCATCGAGGTTAACATTAGCAATATCGCAGAGATTATGTTTTACCGATGAATTCAACAGGTGATTGATTAGAGAAAGGTCGTCAAAAGAAACAACTTCAGCTAATTTTAAAAAATCTTTGGCACTGAAAAATATTTTTTTAATCGCGTCATTGGTGAAAATTTTCTCAAAAGAATTTAATCCGAACTCGGAATCGAGTTTATTTTGAAAGCTAAAAAGATCGTGATTTTCGCCAGAATTTTTTTCCTCAGAAATTTCTAGATAAAAAATTTCCTTTGGAGTTTCGGCGCTTTTACAAGTTGAAATAGTAAGAAAATTAGTCTGAAGATCGATTGTTGCGATGCCGTTTGAATTAGCTTCACTGCTGATTCTATCGATGATTTCTTGTGAAGTGATTTTGGTTTTTTTTAGGCTGGAAAAATTTACTTCTGATTTTGTTTTAATTTCATTTTTTGCTGCGGGAATTTGTGCGTCAGAAATTCCAAATTCTTTTTTTACGCGTGAAACTAAAGATCTAAATCCTTGTTCTTCGAGGAAGGAAATAAATTTTTGTGGATCGAGGGTTTTGATTTCGAGATCTGCGGTTGTGATGTTAAGCTCAACATCTTCTTTCAGCGTGATTAACACTTTCGATAGTTTTGCTTTTTCAACTCCATCAAGCAGCATTTGCCTTCTTTTTTCCTGCTTAATTTCATCGAGGTGAAGAAAAATATTTTCGAGAGTTCCGAATTGATGGATAAGTTCTGCGGCGGTTTTAGGGCCGATTCCTCTAACTCCCGGAACATTGTCAGAAGCGTCTCCAATCAATGATAACACATCCAAAACCTGATTTGGTTCAACGAAAAATTTTTCCTTAACTTCGGCGCGACCAATCATTTTATTTTTCATGGCGTCGAACATGAAAATATTTTCATCAACCAATTGCATCAAATCCTTGTCGGAAGAAACGATCAAAACTTGATGACCTTCAGCGGCAGATTTTTTGGCAATCGTGGCAATAATATCATCAGCTTCAAAACCAATTTTTTCGAGGATCGCTAAATTCAGAGCTTCCGCTGCTTGGCGCACAATCGGAAATTGTGGTTTTAAATCTTCAGGGCAGGGCGGGCGATTGGCTTTATAAGCAGGAAAAATATCATTGCGGAAAGTTTTGCTTCCGGCATCAAAAACTACCGCAACGTGGCTAACATCAAGTCCGGCCAGCAATTTTATCAGCATATTAGTGAAGCCATAAACTGCGCCAACTGGCGTGCCATCTGATCTGGTTAGGGGAGGCAAAGAGTGATAGGCACGGAAGACAAATCCGTAACCATCAATTAAGGCAATTTTTTTCGACATGTTTAAAACAATTAACAATTAGCATTTAGCAATTAACAATTTCCCCGATCCTTTTTGTTAATTGCTAATTGTTAACTGTTAATTCCCATGTATCGCTTATATCATCATCCCATTTGTCCATTCTCTCGCAAAGTCCGAACTCACTTGGCGGCCAAGGAAATTGGTTTTGAATTAATCCAAGAAAATTTTTGGGAAAGACGAAAAGAATTTATCGCGATGAATCCGGCAGGAACTTTGCCGTTGTTGTTTGATAACAGTAATGCTGCGGTTATTGTTGGTAGTGAAGTGATTATTGAATATATCGAAGAGAAGCATGGCGAAACAAAATCATTTCTTGGCGAATCGCTGCCCAAGCGCGCTGAAGTGCGTCGTTTACAAAATTGGTTTGATGAAAAATTTTATTATGAAGTCAGTAAATATGTTTTGAACGAACGCTATTTTAATCGTTATTTGCCGGGAGTACGCTCGCCTGATTCGGAAATTCTTCGCGTAGCTAGACGTAATTTGAATATTCATTTGAGCTACATCGAATATCTTCTGGAGAGCAGAAAATATTTGGCAGGAGATCGGATCTCAGTTGCTGATTTTGCGGCGGCTTGCCAGATTTCGGTGCTGGATTATTTTGGCGATATTAACTGGCATCATTATTTGCCGGCGAAGGATTGGTATAGTCTGATCAAGTCTCATAAAATTTTTGGCGAAATTTTAAAAGATCGTATTCCCAATGTTACTCCGCCGGAATATTATTCTAAGTTAGATTTCTAAATATGATTCCTCTCAATTACGAGCAAGCCAGAGGGTTTCTTGCAAAAAATGCTATCGACGGTTGCTCAATAAAACAAATTGCCGGTGACGCTTCCTTTCGCTCTTATTATCGAATTTTTTGTCAGGATGGAAATCGTGTTTTGATGTTTGCTCCTCCGGAATATGAAGATACTAGATCATTTGTTAAGATTGATGAATTTCTGGTTGCTCATGGTTTTTCTGCGCCAAAAATTTTTGCCGCAGATGAGAATTTGGGTTTTTTGCTTTTAGAAGATTTTGATGATGACACTTATGGAAGAGTTTTGGCAAAAGATAATTCCAGTGAATTTCCGCTTTATCAAAATGCCTGTGATGTCTTGCTAGCTCTGCATAAATTGCCTATTCCAGCTGGAGTTGCGAATTACAATAACGCACTGCTTTTTCGTGAAGTGATGCTGTTAGTTGATTGGTATTTAGCGCTAGAAAAAAAATCGATGAGCTTAGAAGAAAAAGCGGAATTTAAATTTTTATGGTTCCAGCTTTTTGATTTACTTGATCACGAAAATCAGGTTTTAGTTTTGCGCGATTATCACGCCGATAATCTAATGATTGTAAAAGAAAGAGTGGGGATAGTAGCGGTAGGCTTGTTGGATTTTCAAGATGCGGTGATTGGATCAAAAGCCTATGATCTGGTTTCTCTTCTTGAAGATGCGCGGCGCGATGTTGATAAAAATAATCGTGAAAAACTTTTGCAATATTATCTAAAAAATTCTGGCTGCGATGCAAATAGTTTTATTCAAGATTATGAAATTTTATCTCTGCAACGTAATATAAAAATTCTTGGTATTTTTTCCCGACTTTCACTGCGCGACGGAAAACATGACTATCTGAATATGATACCGCGAGTCCTTGGTTTTGCTAACTCAAGACTTGAATCAGAAAATGTAATATTCTCTGATATTAAAAAATTATTAAAAAAATTTCTTTAAGACATGACTGACAAAAATGAAAATTCAAACATTCCTTCTGGCCATCCCAATAAGGTTTCGGCCGATATCATTGCTGATCTAAAATTGGTAAGTGAGGTATTTCAAAGGATTGAGGAAGAGACCGCTGAAAATGCTGAAATGATTTTTGATTATCTGATTAATGTTGGTGATGAGCATATTTTTAATGGCACAATTCCAGATCATCCCAATTCGAAAATTAAAAATTATATAAAGATTCTGAATCGCTTGTTCTTGCTTTCGAGAAAGAGCGCTAATTCAGGACAAATCGGACTGGTTGTGATTAATCGTAAAACCGTAAAAGAGTTGGATAAAAAAACTTTTACCATCTCGATGTGTTTTGACGGCGGTGTGTCTTTGGATATTTTATGTGATATTGTTAATGAAGAAAATATGGCGCGCACGCCAACAAAATCGCCGGTGAAGATTACTATCAAAAGAGCGTTTGGTAATGAGATGGGCAGAAATTTCTAATGACGGATCTGGGTTGAATCAGTTTCGAGGCATAATTAAAAAAAAGGGCGGAGTCTCTTTCGAGACTCCGCCCCTTTTTTTACTTTTTAGATTTTTTACTTTTTCTTTTTAGCTACAGTTTTTTTAACTACAGTTTTTTTAACTACAGTTTTTTTAACTACTTTTTTTGGAGCAGCTTTTTTAACTACTTTTTTTGGAGCAGCTTTTTTAGCTACAACTTTTTTCTTAGCGACCATAAAATTATTTTTTAATGTTAAAATTTTTACTAATAAGAATGACAATTTCGAAGAGTGTTATCAACAAAATTGCTAAACTCATCTGACTCATGACATCAGGTGGGGTAAGGATCGCGGACAATATAAATATTATCACAATCCAATATCTTCTCTTCTGTCTTAAATCATTGGACGACAAACAACCAACTTTAATTAAAAATAGCAATAAGATTGGTAATTGAAATGCGATACCAAATCCCAGAAGTAAATTTGTGACGAAATTTAAATATTCACTCAACTTCGTTTCCAGTTGAATTGCTAAAGTTGAAGAAGCTGCGGAGGCTTGAATCTCAAAGCTCGAGAAGAATTCAAGTGTCAGGGGTAAAATAAAATAATAAGCAAAAATTGCTCCGAACAAAAATAAAAAAGGTGAGAAGAAAAAAACTAACAGAATATTTTTTTTCTCATTTTTGTAAAGAGCGGGCGATAAAAAAAGATAAATTTCTGCCAGACAAATTGGGAAAGAAAAAAAAGTTGCTGAGTAGAAAGAAACTTTGAGATAGGTTGTGAAGGCTTCAGCTGGGCTGGTGTAAATCAATTTACGATTTTGATTATTTTGTGAAATATCAACTAAGGGCTGCAAAAGAAAATTATAAATTTCCTGAGAAAAAAAATAACAACAGATGAAAGAGCAAAGAAAAAATATTACGCAAAAAATTAAGCGCTGACGAAATTCTTTGAAATGTTGTTGTAGTGTCATCTCGTTTTTTATTGGTAATTGAGAAATTTTTTGGATTGAGATGAGGAGCGAAATTTTAGCAAAAGTTTGCGAGATTTTTTGGCGAAGTTTCGTTTGTAATTTTTTTGCAAAATTATTGCAGCAGAAGTCGATTAGGTGTAAGAATTCATCAAAATCACCTCCCTAATCTTTTTTCTCAAACATCACTAAGACGTCCCTTTGTTACTATTGGTTGGGTTATTATTGGTTGGGTTATTATTTTGCTTAGCAAGTTCCTCAGCATCCATTGATGCGGCAGCGCTTTCTAGTAAACCAACTTTGTAATCAATATGACCAGACAGTGAATCAATCATATTCATGGCAACGGCTGCTTTGTTTTTATTAGCAATTTCTGCTGATAAGCCTTCATCAGCTTTTACTTCTTTTTGCACTCTTGCAAATTGAGCGTTTTCGGCAGGGCTTCTGCCGCGACCTTTTTTATCCAAATCATTCATTTCCTTGTAAAGCAGAGATGTTTGCAATTTCTTCTCTGAATCCTGAAAGGAGTTATAAGCATCTGTGCGATTTGCGCTTAGACTGGCTAGTGCTGATCTAGAATCTGTTTCGTCAGATTTAATTCTGTCACGAGTAATTTTCCTAGTTTCATCTCTTGCTTTAGTTTGATCTTTATCGCGCCCAATTACTTTATTAAAACCTCGAGCGATATATTTTCCAGCACTCTTAAAGCCTTTCACAGCAAAGTTTGAATCGCTATCACTAATCGTATCTTGATCATCTCGATATCTTGCCTCTTTTTCTAAATCAGCAATAACGTCAGCTTTTGGGGCTTTTACATTAGCTTTTCTCTCTTGCAGATTGTCTTTACGTCTTTCTCTGATTAATTTTTTGTCAACATCTTTTCTTGACCAGCCAACGGAATTTTTTTCAATTAATTTTTCGTCCTCTAATTCTTTTGATGCAGTATCGTAATCCTTATCGTGAAAAAACTTTTTTGCGCTTTTTGCTGCGACATATCCAGCATATAAAACTGGTGCAGCGCCACCTGTAACGATAGTTGCTCCGATAGCTGCCTTGCTATTAAGAACCGTATCTAGCTTATTTCTACCGATTTCAACCTTTCCTTGTTTTGCAGCTTCGACAAATTGCCCTCTTTCCTCTTTAGTCATTCGCTTCATTGCACCTGAGGCTTCGTGACTAGAAAATTTGGTTTTAACGTCTCTATCTTCAATTGATTTATTTAAACTTCCTCCGCTCATCATTTTTTGTCTTGCTGCTTGTACTACCGCACCAAAGACGTTGGTGTCCACATATTTCAAACCCTTATCACTCTTCAAATCTTTAATCTTATCATCACTTAGACCGAGCTTTTTACCTTCGGCATTCATCGCCACATTTCTGACGTCTTTTAGCGTATCTCTTTGTTTTTCAGCTGTCATTCCCATCAATTCCTTGCCGTTTTTCTTTTTGTAATCACTAACCGCTTTATCTCCAGATTTTGACATTGCAGATTTGCTGCTGAGGTCTGCAGAATTTTGTTTTCTTTGTTTGGTTCTTGATTCTTCAGCTAATTTTCCTGAGTCGAATAAGTCCTTGTCGAGTTTTCGAACTACATCTGCAGCGCCGCTTCTTTCCAATGCTGCACCAATACCTTTACCCATCATCCCTTTCATCTTTTTCGCAAAATCAGCAACTCCACCACCAAGTTCGCTAGCTTTTAAGCCACTAGATATTCCGGCAGCAAGATCGGTCATGAAGTCGATGAATTTTTTCATCAGTGAAGCTATTACCCAGATAAATAAAATAGTGAAGAGAGACGGAATACCTTCGGGATTACCGATATTACCAACTTCTGATTGGGCATTGGTTCGAGGTGGCAATGAGGCGATGTTCCAGAAAGAGAGAAGTGTGATGCGGATCACGATGTTGATGGTCCAAACTTCATCCCAACAAATTTTATATCCTAAGGCCATCTTAATTACTTCATACATCATCATGTTGAAGAAGGCTAAGGTGGTGAGTAAGAAAATTTGTTGTAGCGAAAAGCTAATTAATTGCTTCAGCCAATTATCGAACATTTCTTTGGTTTGAGCGAATAAAGTGAAAACGAAGAAGATTGGTCCCAAGACAAATAGAACTGAGATGAAAACTTGCGCGGTAAGATATAATAGCACGGCGTTGGCAACGGCGTAAACATAAAGCATGAAGCTTGAGTAAAGAATCAGCAAATATGCCCAACCAAAGATGCTGGCAAATAAGAGGGCGGAGATTTTTTTCTGAACTGCGGATGAGAAGAATAGACCAAATACTTTATCAACGCTGGCAAAGAGTAGGGATTTGTCGTAATATTGTCCCTGCGCTATTGCGTTAGAAAGTTCTGGCGAATCGTCAAATGACGATGCCATCATAAAGGCGAGGTAATCCGTACTATCCTTGAAGAACTTGACTACAATTTTGTTAAACCACTCCCATCCAGTTTCTCCAACAAAGAGATAGATTAGACCGATTTTTATGATGCGATTGATGAGGTCGGCATGATTCAATTCAACTGCGCCAATCAAATAACCAAATCCATAGAAGGTGAACATTGTCACCAATGACATGGTTAAAATTGCTTTATAGCGATGATCTGCAATCAGGAGTTTATAAACTCTCTCTGCTTGTCCCATAGTTGACTCATTGACTTCCGCTGTTTCAGGATCATCTTTTTTGCCATCCATCACTTCTACCACTGGCTTAATAACTGAGCCAATGATGTTAGAAATATTGCCACCTACAGGATTTTTTATTTTAACGTTAATGTAATATTTTCCGTTATTATTGGAATATTTATTGGCGCAGTAATATTGTTTTTTACAGGTTCCGGGGCTTTGAGTGGTGCCATTTCCTGGAATTTCAGCAGTGGTACAAAAGGTGTCTCCTGCCGAGCTATCATAGAATGGGTTATTCATTTTTATTCCATCATTGTGAGTAGCGATGTCGCAATCGCCAATTTCGGGATCGAGAATTTTAAAGCTTAGCCTCAAGCGCTGTATGTCTGAATTGATTGTATTTTGCTCGTTTTGACTTTTTGCCTTCAGCTGCTTCGGCGTGAAATATTGGTATTTATGGCAATAAAATAAACTACCAGCGATTGTATCAACTCCGCTGGTAGCAATGGTGCAATCTCCAACAAAGCCGGAGTTGGGACCTTGAGGTGATGTGAATCGAGTTATATTTCCAGAATCATCAAATTTATAACTTCCTGTAAGTGTTGGAGGTGCTCCCGGCGGGCTTGATTCCGTTGGAGCTGTGATCTCAACCAACTTAGGTTGTGTTGCCATCTCTCCAAAAGTTGCTCCTCCTGACATCGCCGCTATTGTATTTGATTTACAATTTACGCTAGGAGATGTGTCGCTATTGTTGCTTTCTTGACATAATTTTACTTGTAACCAAGCGCCATTACTAAATTCAAGAGTTCCGCTTAGTTTAATTTTGAAACCATTAGAACCACCGTAAGATCCTCCGGAAGCTGAGTTGTTATCGTAGCTAGGATTTAACCCATTAACCCCATTAAAATCAGATCCATCTAGAACGAAGAATTTGAATCGACCACTTTTAGTGAGACTCAATGGTGTCGTTAATTGATAAATTATATTTCCAGTTGTGGCATCCACAGTGCCCGTGCTGTTGAAGCTCGATAGGTTTCCATAATCACCATTAAAGCTCGGTAATTTTTTTAAACCCTTTGCTTTCGCAACATTAGCCAAGAAGGCATCAATATCTGCTTTTGTTAGAATTGTTGAGGAGGATATATTGGAGACCTTCCCTTTGTAATTTTCTAAGTCGTAACATTGATCTATCGCATTAATATCGAGTTTGGCTGCCAAACTTGCGGCGGCAATTTCGGCATTCGCACAATTCAAGCACTCTGCTGTATAGCTACAATCACTAGGTTGTGCGCCACTAGTGCAGCCGGCTTTTTGAAAGTTATTTAATATAGTACCAGCTGTAGAGCAAGTAATTGGTCTGCGACAGGATGTTATGCAATAGTCAGAAGAAGATGGAGCGTTACATGTTGCTGAAATTGCCTGACAGCCGATTAAAGTTCCGCTATTATCATAATGTTGTAGGCATGACGGATTGTTGATGGTATCAGTAGCCTTGCCGCGACAAAGAAGTGCAGGGCGTGGCTCGACTATCATCGCCATGCCGATACCGCATTTTCTTGATAACCCATTAGAGGTAATCCATTCACCATTCCAACTTTCTGGCGAGAAGCGGATAGTTTGTCCTTTGCGTAAAAAGACTTCATTGCTCCATGTCAGATTCCCAATAGCTGGAGAGGCTATAACAGAAAGATTTTCTAGTGGATCAGTGCCGAGATTCTGAGTGAAGTTTTGATATTCGTAAAAATCAGCAGTGTAAGAAGAATCAAGGCCAAGGCTGCTACCATTGGGATTTATGATTCTGCCTTTGATATTGCAGCTGCCCACACCGCGCAAGGTTGTAAATTTAACGAAGCCAGATTGTTCCATGACAATATCATGGTATTTTGCAAATCTTACTGCAATGAGTGAGCCGCAATTAACGCCCGCCGGATAAGTTTTAATATTTTGCGAGATGACTAACTTTTGGGTTGGCTCTAAAGTGATATGTTGCGGCGTCCAGATTGCATTGCTAACTCCAACATTTGCTAGACTCGAGATTACTACTGAAGAAGAGTTTACAACATTGACGCTGGTGAGGGTTAAGTTACAGCCACTGTCCGCAACAAGCGATTTCAGTGATACTTTGTAAGCATCTTGGTCGTTATTGGGGATTTCTATGTTGCCAGCGGAGAGATCGCCAATTATGCGCCCTTTATTACCAAGAACGTTATTGATGTTTGCACAAGAGCCACTTACGCCATTACAAGTAACAGAGTTAGCTGAAAATGGATCGACAGCATCATCATCCAATCCATCATTATCCCATCTGATTATGCCGCCGAATTTTGCAAGAATTGTAGATCTGAAATTGCTATTAACTGGAAATACAGTTGCTATCAGAGAGTCGTTGGCATTGGTATAGCCATTATTGACGTAACCATTTACCGCATTGCCACAGCTTGATTGTTTTTTGTCATTGTTACCTGAGTAGGAGCATGTCCAAGCTGCTGCATCTGGTAAAATTGGAACGCCTTTAACTCCATCTCTTTCAGTAGCTGCTGAAATATTAAAATCATATCCAGTTGGATGAGGAGTTAGAAATGCTACAATCCTTTTGGCGCCATTATAGATTCTGCTGTCATTAGCTCCACCAAACGCTGTTGGTCCACCGCCAAGTTGTGCTGCAGCATCAGGAGCATCTATTCCATCATTCCATTGTCCGCTGAATTTTACAAAAACACTTTGAGAATTTCTGACATCAAAAAATGTATCATCCCAAGACTGATTTTTTGAGTGAGGTAAGGGGTTATTTGCTTGAACATAACTATCTGGATATGAGACCGCATCTCCCAATACTACCGAACCTACTGCTCTAATTATGATTTGTGAACCAGGTCTGATCGTAACGCCAATATTCTTCCCTGACTTCTTTTTATCGGTAGATGTCCAAGTGGGCTCAGAGCTGGCTGATGTTCCACTGGAGTTAGAGTTGCAAAGCTGTACGCAGTTATTGATGCAAAGGTTTCTAAATTTTGCATTAGCAAATCCACTGCAGCCATCATTGGTATTGGATTGAGTAATTCCTGCTTCATCGGTAATTGTAGTGTTGCCTGCGGTTAAACATGGCTTTATTCCCGATCCTTGAACTGTATCTAGAAGATCTTTTGAATAATCAAAAGTGCAGCTTTCTTGTGAAGCGTTGGATAGTACGACTAAAGTTTGAGATTCATATTCACCAAAATCATTAGCATCGATACAGCCACTATCTGAACAAGACGAATTTAGCGCAGCACAAAGAATCAAGGTTCCAGCTCTTAGTAAAAAAGTACGATTTATTTGTTTAAGGAAATTCTTGATATGCGCTAGAGATTAGTGTTTAGGGTGCCTCTAAAAATTAGGATTTTTCGAGGTGCCCTTTATGGTTGATATATTTACTCATTTAAATCCTCCGACCTCGCGCATTCAGGCTCAGCCGCCTCATTTTACAAAGTAGGTTTCCAATCCTCTTTGAAAAAGAGGGTGGCTCAATTGCGAAGCAATTTAGTCGGGTGATTTTGGTGAAGCGAATTCAGTTTTGATAGTTCGGTTTCTTGAAACGGACTTAGAGGCGCCCTTAGGTATATTTTAGGCTAAAAACGCAGAGCAGTTAATCAACTACGAATTTGTTCGCTTACAATTAAGGCGATGCGTTTTGTTTCTTGCAATCTTTTTGAAGAAAATTTTTCTAACCGAGAAAGGTCGCTTGAAAATATTCTGGCAAAATTCTCGTCGAATAAATTTTGATGAAATCTGCGATGCTTTTTTGAAGAAATATTTTTCTCGTCAAAAATATAAGTTGGTTTTCCGGTGGAGCAACATTCTGAAATCATCGAAACTGAATCGCCGCTAATCACAAAAAAATCCGCCTCGCCAAGAATCGCTAAATAAGGATTATTATTTTTTATTTCTTCCCAATCAAAAAATTTGAAGTCGCAATCAAGGTTTGATTTTATTGCGTTGGTGAGAGCATCTCCAGTTCTTCTACTATTTAAAATCAGCAAAGTTGCGTCCATATTTTTAGCAATTTCTGAGGAATTTTTTGCCAGCTTGATTGCTGATTCTAATTCAAATTCACCGCCCTTTGACGAGCCACCAACCAATAAAGCGATTTTATTTTTTTTGATATCGCAAAACCACGGAGCAAATTTTTTCTGTTCTTGCGCAATAATTTTTTCGTTGATTTTCGTGAGTGCGCCAATGGAGGTAACGAGATTAGGAAAATCCTTTTCGCTTAATCCATCATGCTTGGGCAAAACTACCAAATCGAATTTTTTGAAATCTAAATTCGGATTCATGATCTGAATCACTTTGCTTTTATTCTGAGATTTTTTTTTGAGATAAAGTGCGATTGTAGCGCAGCGTCTTCCGGCAGAAATTATTAGGCGAGGGAAGTGAGTTTGTTCCTGAAGTTTTTTGGCGCAGGAATTTTTCAACCTTATTAAAGAGCTACTGAGAAAAAAATTTGGTAGCAGGATAAAAAAACTGTAATCAAGCTTGATGATTTTATAATCAAATCCGATTTCCTCAGCGAGACCGATGCTTTGTGAAATCGTGCCGGGCCTGCCGTCATCCAATATCCAAATTTCATCGCGCAGCTGAGATGTCATGTTATTTTTTTTCAGAAAGTTTTTTTGCTAATTTTTCTGCAACATTTTTAGAAACGAATTTCGAAATATTTCCGCCGAGTCGCGCCACTTCTTTGACTAATTTTGAGGCAATAAAATGATTGGTTTCGGAGGCGGGAAGAAAGATAGTTTGAATATCAGGATTAAGTTTGGCATTCATGCCGAACATTTGAAATTCATATTCAAAATCTGAAACGGCGCGCAAGCCACGAACAATAGTTTTGGCATTTTTTTTGCTGGCGAAATCAACTAATAATCCTTCAAATTTTTCGACAGAAATTTTGATTGGTAAATTTAAATCTCTAATTTCTGATTCGATAAGTTCGACTCTTTCTTCCAATGTAAAAAGTGGATTTTTGTAATTATCTCGAGCTGGCGCTACGATTATGTGATCAAAAATTTCGGAAGCCCGTCTGATAATATCGATATGACCAAAAGTAATCGGATCAAAAGTGCCGGGATAGATTGCAGTTTTCATGTGAGCTGGAGTTTTTTATTAACTAAATTTTAAATTCATGAGGATAGTAATTTTATCAATCGGAAAATTCGAAAACTCTCCACATAAAGCAGTTTTTGAAAATTATTTAAAACGCTCGAAGTGGAAAGTAGAGCTCAAGGAAATCGAATTAAAAAATTCCAACAATCTTTCTGAGAGCGAAAAAAAAAGAGACGAGGCAGCGCTAATTTTAAAAACGCTAAAACCATCCTCGAAGATTATCGCTTGCGATGAAAATGGTAAGCAATTCAAAAGTCGTGATTTTGCCAAACTGCTTTCTGGCTTTGCTGTGCAAGGAGATTCTGATCTAACTTTTGTGATTGGTGGTTCTGACGGTTTGGGTGAAGAGATATTAAAAAAAGCCGCACTAAAAATTTCATTCGGCCTTGCAACTTTACCACATTTAATGGCGCGCTCAATTCTCGTCGAACAACTTTATCGCGCTCAAACCATTATCGAAGGCCATCCCTACCACCGCGATTAAAAGAGGTCAGACCCCTTAATTTATCAGGCAGCCATCACACTCAGCCAGCGGCTTCTTGCTCTGGCTCTTCTGGCGTCAACTCTGCCGCGTAGTGAAATGCCTCTTTCTTTGAGGCTAGAGCCATTTTTCCACTGAGTTTTTTGTCTATCTCTTTGTTGAGTTGTAGATTGTTGTAAAGATGGAGTTTGATTATTTTTTGAAGCTTCTCTTTTAGCTAAAGCTCTAGTTCTGGCATTACTAACCACGATAGCGCGATTGCGATCATGAAGTCTTTTGTGATGCATGATAATATTATCAACAAACCAGCGGCGTTTTCTATTCGAAGACTTGCGCATCTCTCTGCGACTCAAACTACGACGACCGGAGCGACGCATATAGCTGAACAAAGCGTGCGACAAAGCATCTCCGGCGATTTGATTAATCAATCCGGAGTGAGTGTGAAGTAGGCTTGAAACGTCGAATGTCAGAGTGCCTACGTGCGGCATTGATATGAAAGTCACAATTTGAAATTAGGATTTTATTCTGAAAGGTTTCTAGGACGTCGCCCATTTAATTTCCAATTATTTTCCAATGCAGAAGCGAGAAAAAATTACATCGAGTAAATTTTCGACATCAATTTTGCCAATAATTTTGCCAATTTCATTGGCGGTTAAGCGTAAATCTTCTGCAGCTAATTCAATATTTTTTTTGAGAGAAAAATTTTCTAAATTTTCAACGCAATTTTCTAAAGCGCTACGATAACGTTCTTGAGTTATTAGAGGTGAAGATTGTTGCGGAACTAGTTCAAGAATTTTTTCTTCAAGTTTTTTTAGAAGTTCGGAAGTGTTACTATTTTCTGTTAGGGAAATTGCTGTGAAGCGAGAATCGTGATTTTTAGCTAAATCACTTTTATTCATTACCAAAATCGTATTTTCATCAATCAAATCTTCGTGCAAAATTGGATTTGCTGCATCGATCATAAAAATTTTAATATCGCAAGAAGCGGCTTTTTGTAAGGCGCGACGAATTCCTTCTGCTTCGATTTTATTGGTGGTTTCGTGAATCCCAGCAGTGTCGGAAATTTTTACTGCAACTCCAGCAATTGAAAGATGAGTCTCGATTATATCGCGGGTAGTTCCGGCAATTTCTGAAACAATCGCCACTTCGCTTTTAGCTAAAAAATTTAACAAACTAGATTTTCCAACATTTGGTGCGCCAATAATAGCAAGGCTTAAACCATCTTTAATTCTTTGTCCGATCTTTTTGTCATCGAGATGTTTTTTAATTTCTTGGCATAAATTTTTTACATCTAACTCCACGCGATCAATAATATTTTTTGGTAAATCTTCGTCGGGAAAATCGATCGCCGCTTGAATTAGTGCATAAATTTCAATCAAGCGTAAACGCCAATCTTCATAAATTTCTCCCAACTTTCCTTCAAGTTGTTGCAATGCTTGACGATGTTGTGCTGCGGTTTCAGCGGCAATTAAATCGGGAATCGCCTCAGCTTGAACGAGATCAAGTTTACCATTTAAAAAAGCGCGCTTGGAAAATTCTCCAGCTTCAGCGATACGACAATTTTTTTCTTTGGATAAAATTTCTAAAGTTTTTTTGAGAATAAAAGGCGAGGCGTGGATTGAAATTTCAGCAACATCTTCGCCGGTGAAACTTTGAGGCGCTTGAAAAAAAGAAATTAAAACTTCGTCGATTATTTCAGAATTTTTTGGATCGCGAATTTTTTGAAAGGTAATTTTTTGATGTTGTGGCGCTCCTTTAAAACCAAGGGCTGCAAGGCATGCAAGAGTTTGCGGTCCAGAAATCCGAATCACCGAAATTCCGGCGCGATGTGGTGATGTTATTGGTGCAAAAATAGTTGGCATCTTAGGGAAAAAGTGGTGCTAATTCCAATCCTTCCTTCTCATCAAAACCGAAAAGAATATTCATATTTTGCACTGCTTGTCCCGATGCGCCTTTGCAGAGATTATCGATTACGGAAACAATAATCACCTTGCCTTTTGTATGAGCAGCTTTGGCGGCGATCAGGCAGAAGTTGGTGCCGACGACATCTTTAATATTCGGTTCGCCGGAAATTATGTGAACGAAAGGTTCGTCAGAATATTTTGTTTCCAAACAATTTTGAATATCAGATAGCGAAAATTTCGGATTAATTTTGGCGTAAATTGTGGAAATAATTCCGCGATTAATTGGCAAAAGATGTGGCGTGAAATCGATCTCAATTTTTTCACCAGCAGCTTTGCTAAGTTCTTGCTCAATCTCGCCGATATGTCGGTGTTTTCCAATTGAGTAAGCTTTAACCGATTCATTAACTTCGCAAAATAAATTACCTTGTTTTAGCGATCTGCCGGCGCCACTTGTTCCAGATTTTGAATCAATAATAATGTCGTGTTTTTCGATCAAATTATTTTCTAAAAGTGGAATCAAAGGCAGGAGCGCAGAAGTCGGATAACAACCTGGGCAAGCGATTAAATTCGATTTTTTAATTTTGTTTCTGTGGATTTCTGGTAGCGCGTAAACTGCTTGCGGCTGTAGGTCTTTCGCCAGATGTTCCTGCTCATACCATTTCTGATAATCGTCAGGATTTTCTAATCTGAAATCGGCAGAAAGATCGATAATTTTTAGATGAGAATTTTTTGGATCGGCTAAAAGTTTTTTGAAAACTTCTTGGGAAGTGCTGTGAGGCAAGCAACCGAAAGCGACATCAATTTTAGAAAAATCAATCTCATCAAGTTTTTTTAAATCAGGTAAATTGTAGTGAATGAGATGAGGATAAAGCTGCTCAATTTTTTGTCCGGCATTGCTATTGGCAATTAAAGCAACCATCTCAACTTTTTTGTGATTGAGCAAAATTCTGATGAGTTCTGCCCCGGTATATCCCGATGCGCCGATGATTGCGATTTGTAGTTTTTTCATTTTTTCCTTTTTTAACCCTCTTTGAAAAAGAGGGTGGCTTGAGCGAAGCGAAAGACGGGTGATTTATTTTGATAAATCCTCCGACTTCGCCCGAAGAGGGCTCAGCCACCTCCTTTTTCAAAGGAGGTTTAGTTAACCCTCGGATGTGCTTTGCGATAATCTTTCGGAAGTTGAAAAGCACCTTGCCAAATTCCTAATTTTTTATCCTGCGCCACTTTTTCTAATTCATCCATTTTTTCATCCGATTCGGTAAAATTATAAATCACTGCCATGCCATTTTCTATTAAAGCTTCGTTGATTGAAACGTCGCCAACAAAACATTTTCCGAGAAAACGATCATATTTATCTTTCTCGGCATAAACACATTCGACATTTTTTCCGCCAGCTAAATCAATCAGGAAGCTGCGACTGGCTTGACCGCATTGATATTCTTCTTTTTTAGCATTGAAGCAACTTTGAGAATATTCCGGTGCGTCAATTCCGAAAAGCCGCACTTCTTTTCCGCCGACTTTTATCGAATCGCCATCAATTACAAATGTGTTGCCGGAGAATTTTTTATCGAATTGTAAATGTGATTTTACGTATAAATTTTTACTTTGCGAATTGGCAGAATTGGCAGTTAAAAAAATTACTGTAAAAAATATTCCCAGAAAACTTATTGCTAAAAAATTAGAAAATTTTCCTTGAATCGCGCTGTAGTCTTTACGGAAGCGGATCATTAGCTGCGTACCAAATTGTGATAATCCTGCATCAGATCAAGCGTCATCTGACTAATTTTTGGATATTTAAATTTATCCTCGATCGAACCGATGCGCGTTATTTCTGCAGCACTGCCGGTTAAAAAAGCATCCATGGCATCAGATAATTCTTCTGGCATGATGTGACGCTCAACAACTTTAATGCCGCGTTTTTTAGCGAGGTCAATTACGGTTAGGCGCGTAATACCATTCAAAAAACAGTCGGGAAGGGGAGTGTGAAGCTCGCCATTTTTCATTACTAAAAATAAATTGGCGCCAGTTGCTTCCGCTAAATAGCCGCGATAATCAAGCATCAAAGCGTCATTATAACCCGCAGATTCTGCTTCATGTTTTGAAATAGTGCAGATCATGTAAAGTCCGGCAGCCTTTGCTGCGACTGGTGCAGTTTCAGGTGAAGGTCTTTTGTAGCGGGCGAATTTTAGTTTTAATCCTGCTTCGCGAGCTTCTTTAGAATAATAAGGAGGCCAAGCCCAGCAAGCGATCGCAACGTGAATTTTATTGTGTTGTGCCGAGATTGCCATTTTTTCAGAACCGCGCCAAGCGAAAGCACGTACATAACCGTCAGTGATATTTTGTTTTGCGACAGCGGCTTCTTTTGCGGCATTTAATTGCTCAACAGAAAAGGGAACTTTGAAGCCGATAATTTCCGCAGATTTGTGTAATCTTTGTGAATGTTCGTTCGATTTAAAAATTTTTTTATTGTAAACTCTTTCGCCTTCAAAAACGCATGAAGCGTAGTGTAAACCGTGATTTAAAACGTGAACTTTAGCATTTTTCCATTCAACAAATTCGCCATTATACCAAATGTAGCCGTCGCGTTGATCAAAAGGAATTATATCTGTCATAACTATAGATTTTTTAAGAAATTGAGGGAAGATTCGATCATCAATTCTCGCTTCCAAACTTTCTAGCAAAATTTTCATGAAAATTTCAGTAATCATCACTTCCTTCAACGCGGCTAAGTTCTTGCCTAAAGCCATAGATTCATTTTTAGAGCAAAATTACGAAAATAAGGAATTGGTAATCATCGATGATATTTCAACTGACGGAACTCACGAAATTATCGCCGCTTATCAAGAAAAATTCCCGCAATTTATTTTTTGGGTTAGAGAAAAAGATTACGGTATTTCTCATGCCAGAAATTTGGCCTTGAAGCATACAACTGGTGATGTGATCGGTTTTTTAGGAGCTAATGATTTTTTGCATAAAAATTTCTTCGAAGAAATGAATTATTATGCAGAGCAAAATCCGCAATTTGATGTAATTTATTTTAACAGTTATCGCGTAGGAAATTCGGCTAATTTTTTACCGAGCGCTTTAAAAAAAGTTACGAATGAGAGTTTGATCGAATATGCGCCGATTGGCTGCGGAGAGTCTTTTTATTACAAACGTAAAATTTTTGATGAATTTAAGTTTAACGAAAAAAACCGCTATTGCCCGTCATATGAGCTAAATTTGGCGATCGTTGCCAAAGGAAATTGCATTTTTTACCCAGTAAATATTCCAGCAGTTTTTAATTCAGATAATGATAATTCCGCTTCTTGGTCAAGGGAATTAAAAGAGAATTTGGAGATAGTTGCGGTGCAATTCAAATATGCCAAAAATCTAGCGGAAACTTTCAAAATTTTCTGGCGCGCTAAAAAGCTCATCATTAAAAATCGTAATGCTTTTCACCAAATTTCCGGTTCGATTTAAGTGAAGCTGCGTTGTTTTAGTTTGTGATTTTCTACAACCATCATTGCGCAAATTAGTAGCATTAGCGCCGGATTTAAAAGGGCGCCGCTGTCAGATATATTGTTGTTAATGCTGATTAAAAAATGTTTCGGAACCATTATCAAAGCCAGCAAAATGCAATAGACGAAGTCATATTTTGATTTTTCATTGCTATTGATGAAGAGCCAAAGAGGTATGAAAAATATCAGTAATTTGTAGTCGAAGCTGCTATAGATGAATAATACAAAATAAGACGCCAAAAACATTGAGATCTTCCATTTCTCATTTTCAAATTTTAGCAAATATACGAAGAGAACAGATCCAATTACCAAGCTTGAAATTTTATACCAATGCATAACGACATTGGTTGAAATCGTGTTTTCCAAATGCAGCGCAATCATTATTAATTTTACAAAACCTAAAAGAGAGGACGAGTTTTTAACGCCCGACATATAAGCGGTTGCGCCATACATATCTACAGGATTGCTTTGTTGTTCACCTGATATTCGAATTAAATCTGCCCAGGAAGTTGACACTTCTTTAAAGCCAATACCAAAAGCTAATTCGCTGGTGTGCAGGCTGAAAAATAAATTCTGAATATTTTCGATCAAGCTTCCTTTGAAGGCTATCAGGCTTACTATTGTGACTATTGAGGTGAATCCAACGAAGAGAGAAAATTGGCGATATTTTTTATCCTTCAAAAAGAAGAAGGCCAACATTCCAGGATAGAATTTAATTGCGGCGGCGGTGCCAATAATTATTGCGGCTAAATTATATTTTTCTTTTTGGTAGGCGATTAAAAAACCGATATACATCAATAATATCCAGCCTTCGATATTGGCGCGATCGATGGTAAATAAAAATGGATAGGTCAGGAAAGAAAAGATGAAAATATTTTGCAGATTATCAACTTTTGAAGCGCCTTCATAGCGTAAAAATCTGTAATTGGCGTAAAGCAAGCCAAAAGTGAAAGTGGTAAAAAATAATGCAAATCCCTGATTTTCGCTGAGGAAAATTATGGGGCGGAAGAAAATATAAGTGAAAGGAAAATAGCCGTTAATTATGGTTCTACCGCTGAGTTCATATGGTTCAAAATCTATAATATTCTGGTTTAGAAGTGCATGTTTAAAATCGTTAAACTTGTCATGTGGATCGAAAAAAATGCTGACCTTCGACCAATAAAATTTGTCAAAATATAAATCATAAAGAATGAAAGAGAGATACATCGCCAAGCAAAATCCGCACAGCAATATAAAGGCAATCAGCTTTATTTTTTCTTTTTTTGACATTATTTAAGTTGGTTATTTGGCGTGAGAACATTGTCGATAATGTAGGCCGGACGACCTCTCGTTTCTTCTAAAACGCGGTATAAATATTCTCCGATTATGCCAAGCATGACCATTACTATACCAAGCAGAAAAGAAACTATGCACATAAGAGATGACCAGCCGGCGACCACAACAGAGCCAAAAAGCGCCTGATAAAAAATATATGATCCATAGCCGATACTTAAGAAAGCGACGATGATTCCAAAGGATGAAATGAATCTGATTGGAACATGCGAGGTGCTAATAATGCCGTCGATTGCAAGAGTCAGTTTTTTGCTAAATGTCCAACCCGATTTTCCAAACTCTCTTTTTTCTCTGACAATTGGAATGCTTAGTGATCTAAAGCCGAGCCACCAAATTAATTGCGGTGGATTGTAGTTTTTTTCTTTGCAGGCAAGAAATGCGTTAACGACTTGTCGATCCATCAAACAAATATCAAAACTACTGCGTGGAAAATCTTTGATTTGGGAAATTTTGTTCAAAATAAAATAATAGGCCTGAGAAAAAATTTTTGAAATCAGTGGATCTTTTCTGGATTGGCGAGGGCAGTAAATAAATTTATGACCATTGTCGATCCATTCCCTAACTAATGTTGGTATGACTTCTGGCGGGTCTTGCATATCGGATGCAAGAAAAACAACAGCATCGCCATTGCAGGCTGCAACGCCAGCTCGGTGAGAGTTAACGGAGCCAAAATTTCTGGTTAAAGTCAGAAACTTAAAATCTTGGTTTTTATTAAATTCGGCATTTAAAATATTTACGGTTTCATCTTTAGAGCCGTCATCGACTATAATAATCTCGACATCGATATTGAAATTGCGTCTTATCTCCTCAGCAATTTTTCTAACTCTTTCCAAGGAAGAAATTATAAATCTCTCAGCGTAATAAGTGTTCATTGCAATTGAGAGAAGTCGTTTTTTATTTGGCATTTCTAATCTCTTTTAATCATTAAAAAATGTTCGACAGGCTGATAAATTTGATTAAGCATAATCGGGAAATCAAATTCTTGATCGTTGGTGGATATAATACTGTATTTAGTTTGGCCTTGGGAAATTTATGCTATTATTTTCTTGAATTACCTTACCCGATAATTGCAGTGATCGTTTATGTTATTTCTGTTTTAAACAGTTATTTCAGTTACGAATTTTTAGTTTTTAAAACTAAGCAAAACCGCTGGAAAGGTTTGATGAAAGCAAATGCGACATACTTGCTGGCATTTTTTATAAATTTATTACTGATGTTTATTTGCATTAACTTACTTGGTATGAACAAGGTTTTGGCCTTTAATATTGTCAGCGTGATCGTTGTGACGATAATTTATTTTTTACACCGCCACTTCACTTTTGCCTGATTAGGCGATTCAAGATGGACCCCGTCATTCGACGGGGTGACAAACTGGAGGTAATTCACGCCCCACAAGTTGTCGCCCCGTCGAATGACGAGGTCCATCTTCTAAATTGTTCTTAAACAATCACCTTCATCCAATCAAATCCTTAAATTTCTTTTTGATAATTCTGCCAATCGGCGTGCGCTTCTTTTTTGTTGGGATGAATCTTAAATCAAATTCACCGCTATTTGTTTTTAAAGAGAGTTCTTGGGTGAGGGTGATAAAATTATCCAACTGCGGCCAAAAATTTTCTATCGCATCAAAGAATTTTTTTTGCGCAAGTGCGATAGATTGGTGAGCCTGTTCTATATTTTTTTCATCTGTATCGACAGAGAAGCCTTCACTTCCCAACTCATTTATTGCCAACGGTTCGCCATCAAAAAATTTATTTTTTACTAACACCACAGGACATCCGCACAATATTGCTTCGGTGATTAATGAAGTATCTTCATAGCTATAAAAACATTCTGATCTGCGCAATAAGTCCGCGACTTCTGCGGTGGTTTGGGAGTTGGGTAAATTTCGGGTTATTTCTACGGCATTTTTGGTGATTTCAAAAGGCTCTTCACCGGAAAGTAATCTATATTTGCTGGCGTAAAAGCAGCCGCCTTTTCTGTTTGCTTGGTTTGCCGGTGGATAAAAAATATCACTATCACATATCGGCATGAACATGATTTGAGGATTTTTGATCCCCATTTTTTGCCCGATTTTTTTAGTGTAAGTGAATATCAAATCTTCTTTTGCGAATTCTTTATCTCCTCCGAGAAATCCGGCGTAATGTAGTAAATATCTAACTGTGCATTTTGAGTTTAGCGGATTGCCTTTTACCACATCCGGATAAACAGCGATCGGATTTTTGTTGTTTTCCTGGTGAAGCTTCATCACTTCTTGAGTGATTATCGGAGTAATAAGATCGGGATTTATTTTGTAGTAGTAATCAGCAGCAGTAACCAAGAATGCCGGATAGCCTTTTAGATTGAGGTGATGGCACAAAAAATGTAAGGCTTTGATGCCAGCTGATGTGTTGATATATGAAGGAGCGAATATGTAATAAGGGTTCTTGGAGGTATTATCGCCAAGTATGTTATTATGCATTTATATCAAAGTAATTGATGGATGTTTTGATTTGAGCCAAACTATGGCATCACATTTTTTTTGCAAATTTAACCTCAGACTATTTGTCAAAATCGTCTGAGATCATATTTTGTGCAAACTCTTCTCGATCCAAAAATGGAAACATGTCTTCGAGTGGTTTGGAAATAATTCGTCCGTCAGGAAGTTTTTCTGAAGATAATTTTGGCTGAAAAATATAATCATGGTCGAGCATGACTTCGCAAATTAGCGGACCATCTTTTGCCAAAGCTTTTACCACTTCACTTTGCAGATTTTCATTATTTTCTATTTTCATTGAAGGAAGTTCAAAAGCGATGGCAAGCTTGGCGAAATCTGGAACCGAAACCCCAGAATTGCCGCTGCAAGCGACTAATTTTTCGCCGAAGAAATTTCTCTGGGTTTGGCGAATCGAAGAATAGCCGGCGTTGTTCAGGATAAAAATTTTGATCGGCAAATTGTGGTGCTTCACGGTTTGTAACTCTTGCAGATTCATCATGATGCTGCCGTCACCGGCGATACAAATTACGTCTTTTTTATCATTGGCGATACAGGCGCCAATTGCTGCCGGAAGATCATATCCCATTGAAGCATTGCCGGAATTCCAGAAAACTTTTTGATCTTTTTTGACGATGCCGGCTTGAAATAAAGCCACGCAAGCCGTGCCGTTTCCTGCAACCATTACGCTGCCTTCGGGAGCATTTTTGGTTAGAACCTGAATGAAGTTGTAAGGATTTATCAGGCCGAGTGATTTTTTATATTCGGGATTTTGCGACGGATCATATTTCTGTTTTCTAGCTGCGCACCATTCCACCCAATCATTTCTGGAAATTTTTTCGCTGATTTTTGCAGATAGCAGTGGAATGAAGTTTTTCAAATCAGCGCAAATTGGAAGATCGATTTTAAGCGTTGGTTTTTTTAGTTCAGCCTGATCGATATCAACGACAATTTTTTTAGCTTTTCTGGCAAACATTTCCCAATTGTAGCTAACTTGGCGCACATTGTTTCTGGTTCCTAAAAACAAAACCAGATCGGCATTTTGCAAAGTAAAATTTCCCGCTCTTTGTCCGACAGATCCGATCTTTCCCATATAAAGCGGATGATCGGTTGGAGTGACATCAGCGGCGTTAAAAGTGGTAACGAAAGGAATTTGAATTTTGTTTAGAAGTTGATGAAAATCTTCTATTGTTCCCGCAAGTCTAACACCATGTCCAGCCACAATTACCGGTCTTTTAGCGGATTTTAGGCTGGCTATTACTTCGGAAATTTGCGTTTCTAAAAACGCATTATCCACTTTCTCTTCAACAAATTCCTCATCCAGCAAACTAGCTTCGTCAATCATCGCGCCTTGAATGTTGATCGGAATATCAATCCAAGTCGGACCCTTTCTACCAGTTGTGGCAAGACGAATTGCTTTATGCAGAATTTTTTTAATATCTTTGGGATCTCGCACCATTTCAGCATATTTGGTGATCGGTTTAACCAGGCTGAGAATATCAACTTCTTGGTCGCCAAGTTGGCGCAGATTTGAATTCGGATAAGAATCGAGAGTGGTTTCATATTTAACCTGACCGGAAATATAAAGGGCAGGGATGCTATCAGTCCATTGTCCGAAAACTCCGTTTAAAGCGTTCACTCCGCCTGGGCCAGTTGTGACATTAATTACTGCCAATTTTCCGCAAACTCGCGCATAACCTTCAGCTGCAATCGCTGATGCTTGTTCGTGATGGTTGCAGATATATTCGAGTTTTTCGTGTTTTCCCAGCGAATCATTTAAATGCATAGAGCCACCACCAGAAATCATGAAGATGTGGTGGACGCCGTATTTTACGAGTTCGTTGGCTATATAATCAGAAAGTTTGATCATGATTTTCAAAATTAAGGAGAGTTATTTGCAGCAGTTTTTATGCGACCACATCAGGGTAATTTTTTAATTTCCTCGAGTTAAGAATCCAATAACTTTGCCTAAATTAATTGCTGCTTAAAAAAGCGATAAAATATTTTGAATTTAAAAAAGGTGATGATTGAATCCGCGCAAAATTAGTTCATCAAGAGCCTATATTTCACACTCGATTGTTGGCAAATTTGAAGCAAAATTATTCCCAATAAAAGCAAAAATAACAAAAAACGGAGAGTCGATATTTTATGAGCGCTATTTCACAGAGAGACAAAGATCTATTCGAGAATTTTTTTGTACTCGAGCTTGCCAATAACCACTGGGGAAAGCTCGATCGTGGTTTAAAAATCATACGCGATCATGCGGCAGTTATTCGTTTCAACAATGTAAAAGCGGCGATAAAACTTCAATTCAGAGATGTTGATGAATTCGTTCACCCAAAATTTAAAGGAAACACTACTAACCGCTATATCAAAAAAACTGAAGATACCAAGTTGAGCAAAGCTGATTTTGCGCGCATGGTTGAAGAAATTAAATATCTCGGATGTATTCCAATGGCTACTCCATTTGATGAAGCATCAGTTGATCTTTGCGTCGAGTTCGACATGCCGATCATCAAAATCGCCAGTTCTGATATTAACGATTGGCCATTGATTGAAAAAATTGCCTCAACTCGTCGCCCAACTATTGTTTCAACGGGAGGAGCTTCGGAAAAAGATCTCGATGATTTGGTGCATTTCTTTGAAAAACGCGACATTCCATTGGCGATTAATCACTGCGTTTCACTTTATCCTTCAGAAGATTGCGATCTTCAGCTCGATCAAATCGACTATCTTAAAGCTCGCTATCCAAGCCACGTAATTGGTCTTTCAACTCACGAATATCACGATTGGTCTTCATCAATGATGATTTCTTACGGCAAAGGTGCTCGTAGTTGGGAGCGTCACGTTGATATTCATTATGAAGGTGTTCCGGTTTCTTCATATTGTTCAGTTCCAGAAAATTGCGATACTTGGTTTAAATCATTCCACAAAGCTGCTGAAATGTGCGGCGGCTGTAATAGTTCACGCAGAATTATTTCCAGAAAAGAAGTTGAGTATCTTGATGCTTTGGTGCGCGGCGTTTACGCTAAAAAAGATCTCAAACCGGGCTATATTTTTACCAAAGAAAATCTCGAAAAAGATTTTTACTTGGCGGTTCCTTTGCTCAAAGGACAGCTATCTTGTCGCGAAGTTATGAATGGCGAAAAATTGGTTATCGAAATTAAATCCAATGAACCACTTACCATCAATCACATCGATGGTCCATATCACGAAAATCAAAATCTTAAGCAACTTATCCTCAATCGCGGTTTATAATGAATGGCGCCCCTAAACTTACAAATCTCGCTCTGGTACTTGGCGGAAATGGCGATATTGGTGGCGCTATTTCCGATCAACTTCAGCGCGATGGATTTGATGTAACTAGAGCAGGGCGCAAAGATTTTAGTTTAGGATCGCCTGAACAAATCGCTGATTATTTTGCCAAAAACGGCAATCAATTTGATGTCTTGGTTCATTCGGCCGGATTAAATCATCCTAAGCTATTTGAAGAATTATCCGACAAAGAAATTCGCGAATCTCTCGAAGTTAACCTGCACGGTTTTTTACAAATTGTGCGTTTATGCTTGCCTCATTGGAAAGAAGTTAAATCTGGCCGCATAGTTGTTATTTCCTCGCTCTACGGATTTCTCGCCAGACGTGCAAGATTGCCTTATGTCACTTCAAAACATGCTTTGAACGGAGCGGTAAAAACTTTAGCAATTGAGTTAGCGTCTTACGGAATTTTAGTTAATTCCATTTCTCCTGGCTATATCAAAACCAAAATGACCAGCGCCAATAATTCTCCTGAAGTGATTCAAAAATTAGTCAGCGGAATTCCTTTGGGCAAATTGGGCGAGCCGCAAGATATTGCAGAAGTTGCTTCGTTTTTATGTTCTCCAAAAAACAAATATCTTACCGGACAAGACATTGTCGTTGATGGTGGATTTTCAATCGGCGGATTTCAGTAGAAGCTGAATTTCTAAACTAAAAAAATAAACGCATGAAAGGTAACTTTAAGATACAAGAGCAGGCTTTTTCAGTGAATCTGGAATTGGAAAATCAGGAAGGATTCGTCATTAAATCATCTCCACGTCCTTATCAGCTAAGCTTCTTGCATGGCGAAAATCCGGGAAAGCGTTTGGCTGACATGATCCTGAAAAATAATTCGGTGCCATTGATTCTCATCGATCAAAAAATTCACGATCTATATTTACAAAATATCAAAGAATTAAGCGCAATTCCAACCTTCTTCGTCAACGCTGCGGAAGATGAAAAAGAGATCACGACAGTTTTAGAAATCATAACTTTTCTGGAAAAAAATCAGGCCACAAAAACTTCAATGCTTTACGTTATTGGTGGTGGAATAATTCAAGATTTAGGTGCTTTCGCCGGAGCAATGTATAAGCGTGGCCTGCCTTGGACATTCATTCCAACAACTTTATTGGCGCAAGGCGACAGTTGTGTTGGTGGAAAAACTGCACTTAATCACAAGCGCACCAAAAATTTATTGGCGCTTTTTTCCGCTCCAAGAAAAGTCATAATCGATACTGGTTTTTTACCGACATTATCAAGAAACGATATTCTCTCCGGCATCGGAGAAATTTTCCGCCTTTGCGTCACCGGTGGTGAAATGTTTTTAAATGTTTTCATCAAAGAGCTTCCGCTATTTTTGCAAGGTGATATGGAAGCCGGAAGTCGCTTAATTTCAAAATCTCTTTTGGTTAAAAAAGCCATCGTCGAGCTTGATGAATTTGAACTCGACATCCGACGTTCAATGAATTACGGACACAGCTTCGGCCATGCGTTAGAAGCTCTCAGCGATTATAAAATTCCTCACGGTATTGCGGTTACAATCGGCATTTTAGTGGAAAACGAAATCGCCTATCAGCGCAAAATGCTATCTGTGGAAGAGAGAAATTTATTGCTAAAAGTTGGCAGTCAAATCGTTCCGTCTGACGTAGCGAAAATTTTCGCCGCAACTTCGCTTGATGGAGTTTTAGATTTATTGCGCCGCGATAAAAAAACCGAAGGCGCAGTTTTGAAATTGGCAACTTTAGAGAAAATTGGGCAAATGCGTTTCATTGATTTCACGCTTAACGAAGCCGGCGAAAAAGAATTGCGCCAAGCGATTTCTGAAGTCCTGACTTTCCTAGATATTTCATAAAATTCCCATGACATCAACAACCACATTACTTGTTGATTTTGGCGCCAGTCGCATAAAAAGCGCGGCTTGGTGTTGTAAAGAAGAAAAAATAATAGCAGTTAAAGAATGTGCTGCACCGACGCCAAACTTTGGTGCTGATGGTGCGGTAGAAATTTCTCCCGAAGATTATTGGATCGCCTTTGAAAAAACCGCCGGCGAAATTCTGCGTGAGTATCAAGAAATTGACAGCTTGTGGCTCTGCACCGAAATGCATGGCGTGATGTTGATTGATGTTGATTCCGACAAGCCGCTAACCTCATATATCAGCTGGCGCGATGAGCGTGCGAGCAGATCTTCAACTCTCTCTGATCTTCAAAAAATTTCCGAAGATTTTTTTGCGCAAAGCGCGATGAGATTGCGTTGCGGCTTGCCTTTTATTACTTTAGCTCACTTAAAAAAAATTCATAAATTACCAAGCGCTTTTCGCTTTCTAACTCTCGCCGATTGGCTGTTGTGGCGCGGCGGCGAAAAAGATCCGGCGATTCACGCTTCTTTGGCGGCGGGCACGGGATTATTTTCAGTGAAGGAAAAAAACTGGTCAGCCAATTTAGCGAAAATGGCCGGCTTGGATTATCAAAAAATTATTTTCCCAAAAGTTGTTGAAGCCGGACAAAAAATCGGCGAGATAAATATTGCGGAACGAAAAGTTAAAGTTTTCGGCGGTATCGGCGATCTGCAAGCTGCAGCGCACGGCGCGGGTTTTCCGGCTCTGGCAAAATTATTGATAAATCTCGGAACCGGATCGCAAGTTATCGGTTGCATGAATAATCCTTCAGAGAAATTAGAAATTCGTCTTGGAGTTAAAGGTGAAAATTTTTCTGCCATAACTCACATTCCATCAGGACGCGCCTTGAATGTTTTTGCGAATTTCTTTGATAGTTGCTCAGTAAGAGGTGATGAAGATTCTGCTTTCTGGAATATTTTCTCATCACTTAGTAGCGAAGAAGTTTTGAATGCAGAATTGAATGTTGATCTCGCGGTGTTTGAAGCGGCGTGGAATTATAAAAATGGCGGCAGCATTTCTGGTATCATGGAAGGAAAATTTTCTGCACGAGGATTAATCGCTGCAATTGCTAAATCATGGTTGAAGCAATATGCGCAAGCAATTGCTGAGATTGATTTGGAAAATGAAAGCACATCTTTTTTGCTTGCTGGTGGCTTGAGTCGCAGAGGAAAATTTATTTTACCAGTTCTAGAAATTTTGACCAAGCGCAAAGGAATTATGGCGCAAACAAAAACCGGCGAAGAAACTTTGGATGGTTTGCTGGCTTTGTCTTAGCGGCTTCTCATGAAGTGTCTTTCGATGAAAATGTAAGACCAGATCGAAACAAAAATTGTAATTCCTGCCAAAATTGTGCATTCCAAAATATAATCTCCCATTCCGCTATAGGTTGGCTTCACAGAATTATAATATACAAATCCAATGCCGGAATGCCAAAGATAAAATCCGTAAGAAAGTCCTCCGAGTGATTGCAGCGTTGTGTAAAAATTAATTTTTTTAGAAAAATCTTTCGCGCCAAATTTAAAAATTTCCAAGCGCAGAATAAAATAGCAGCTTGCCAGCGAAGCGCCGATCAGAGTCCATTGATACATTATTTTTTGGAAGTAGGCGAGGAGGGCAAAGAAGATAATAAATTCTAAAGTTAGCAAAAAAGTCTGGAAATAAAAATATCTTTTTGACCAAGTTTTGATTGGCGAGGAAATGAAATCTTTGATGAGATAATTGAGCGCAAAGCCGATTAGAAAATATGGTAGCTGTCCCTGAAGTGTGGAGAAGAATTGTGGCGAACTATTTAAAACAGTGAGATGGAAATGTTGGTTTAAATATACCAATCCAACGCAAAGCGGAATAGCAAATATAGCGATTTTCTTTTTAGCCAGGACATCGCGAAAACAATAAAAAATGAAAGGTGTGATCAGGTAATATTGCATTTCTACTGTCAGAGACCACAGAGCGCCGATTCCCGGAAGTCCATAAACACCGCTGCCATAAAAGTGAAAAGCAAAAACTCTCCACATATCAAGCAAGTTATGTTTGATTTTTTCGGGATACATCAAGGTGACGTAAATTATAAAAACGCTGAAGGCTAAAGGTGCGATGCGGATGAAACGGTTTTTATAAAATTTTAAAATTCCCAATTGGTTGAATTCATATCTTTTATAGATGAAAGCCTTGCCCATCAAATAACCGGACAAGGTGAAAAAAATCGCCATGCCGGAATGCGCGCAACCGACGATGAATTTATTTCCCATCAACGAGTCAGGATGAAGCAAAATTACGGCGTGAGTTGAGAAAACGCAGAAGGCGGCAAAAAATCGCAGAATCAAAAGACTGTCGTTAGTGTAAAAAAGAGAGGCGAATGTGGAGATTGGGGAAATTGCTTTTGGCGGATGGATTTCTCCATGAGGTAAATTATGGAAAAAGGATAGAAATAAATAAGCGGCGATGCCCAGAAATACAGATTTCAAGCCTAAGCATAAAATCTGCTTTATGCCTAAAACTTCTGACAGCGAATCAAGTGAGCAATAAGTGATGAAGCATAAAATCATCAAAATTATTCGTAATTTTGTAGTTATCGAATGTGACAGTTTTGATGAGGTCATGATTATTTGTCAGTGAGTAGAAGTTGTTTATCGATGTTATTTTTATTGCTCAGATACCAGTTATAAAGCTCTCCAACGGAATCTTCGATTTTTTTAAACTTGTAATTCATTTCTTTTTTCAAGCGCGAATTTTCGCCGCTATATTCCAAACCCAAACCTTCTGTTGCGACAATTATCGGTAAATTTTTTTGTGAGATTGAGTTGATGATTTTGGCGATTTCCAGCAATTCTACAGACTTGTCCGGTGTTATATTGTAGGCATCAAATTGTGCTTTGTTCTCAATAAAAAATTCCAAAACCGGCATCAAATCATCAACGTAAAGATAATCAAATTTGCGATTTTGTTTGATGGTGATCGGTAAATCGAAGATGGCTTTGCAAATGGCGTTGGAGATGAAGCGAATGGCGTAATCTTCATATTTTCCAAAGATTCCAAAGACGCGCAGATCAACAATATTGGGATGTTTCTCGACATATTTTCCGATTACATATTTGCAGAAACCGTGATCATCAGCAGGAATTGTGGTGCCAAAATATTCTTCTCGCATTTTTGGTTTGTAATGACGTCCATCATAAATTGCTCCGGAGCCAATATCGATGAGCTTTCCGTAAGAATATGAATATTTCGCCAAGTTAAAAAACATGCGGCTATTGCTGTAAAATAATCCGCTAATATCGCCGGCATTGCGATGTCCGGGTCTGCAAGCAGAATGAATTACCGCATCGAAATTATTATTTTTTTGGAAGAAGTTTTGAACGCTTTCATCGTTAGTTAAATCAAGTTCAGCTCGTTTTGGCGCTATGATGTGATATTTTTCTGTTAGATAAGATTCGGTGATATTTTTTCCGATAAATCCAGACCCGCCGGTCAGAAGAATTTTTTTCATGACTTAGAAAATTTATTTAATTTTTCTTATCGCGCGGGTGATTCTCGTGATTTTTCTTTCCAATCCTACCAGTGGTACGCTGATGGCTTTGCGAGATTGGCGAATCACGCTGGCAGTTCTTTTCAGAGTTGATCTAAAAAATTTGCGTCGAATTTTTTTGAGCTTTTCCTTTGGTTTATTGATTTGCGTTTGAGCGATGTAATTTAGCAAAAGATTGTCATTGGAAGCAATTCTATCGAGGAGATATTGGAATTCTTTGATGTGATTTTTTGCCGATTCTTCGGATAATCTATTAGCATCTAACTGGCATATTTTTTCATATTTTTCCAAGAAATTATTCAGAATTTCCGCATCTCTTCCCTTTAATTTCGACTTGGAAAATCCGTTAAGAATTTCCTTGGCTTTTATTGAAGGTTTTTCGCAATCATCCTTGGTTTTTAAATATAAAATTGATTGTTTGCACAATTGAGCACAGATTTCTTTCCATAAATAAAAACAGCCCATCGGCGGGCTATATTCTTTGATTTTAAAGAACCATGATGAGTCAGCTATGCCGGATTTTATAACATTTTCAAAGTGCAGTAATAGTCCAACGGTCCAATAATAATATTGATTTATATTTTCCTTTTTCTTGAGGGTTTCAAAACGATCCTGCACTACGGAATCGCCGCGCGCAACTAAAGGCAAATCTACCAATAAAACTTTTTTACCCCTGAAAAAATCAAGAAAAGCAAAAACGTGAGAATAGATTTTTGATATTTTGATATGCTTTTCCATGCTCAAGAAAAGATCTTTTCTGATTATGTATCTTGATATGAAAGCCATGCAGATCGTGACGCCCCAATCTCTTGCTAGGTATGAAAAATCGCGATAATCGATAGTGTGTTGAAAAGCAAATCTGCCTTTAACATCGACCCCGTTAAGATCTTTCTTGGATACATCACTTTCAAAAGCGTTATTCAATATGATTGCCGGAGCGTTGGAATTTCTGGTTAGGGCAAGAGCGAAGCAAAATGGATGGAACAGCAAAAGATCATCATCGCCGAGAATAAAAATATATTTGCCGCTGCAATATTGAGTGGCGCGATTGATATTTTCTTCAGCGCTATCAACAAAATCGTCAAACTTTTTTATTCTCAAATTCGGCATTTTATTTTTGAATAAATCGCAAACTTCGTAAGTTTCGTCGGAGCATTTATTAACCGCGATCAATATCTCCACATCCTTGATGGTGTCTATCTTCTGCTGAATCATTCGGCTAAGCAGGAAGAATAAATTTGGGGCTCTGTTATAAGTTGGAACCAATATTGTTAAGTTGGTTTTTGATCCGCTTATTTCTGCCGCTTTATTTCTCAAAAACTTTAGATGAGAGCTATCCTTGAAACATAAAATAGCCTGATTGCTGGTGCTAATTTTATTGTCTTTTTTAAGGAAGAAGTTGGCTTCGATTTTGTAAAATTTATCTTCTAAATATTGCAGAGTTTCAGCTTCAGCGAAAGCGGCGAAATGTCTTTTCCAAGACTTGCTTTGTAAGGATTCTTTTAGGTGAAGAATATAATCTAAAAACTCAGGAATAAAAACATCTTCATTCTCTAATCTTGAGAAAAAATCATGGCATTTAGTTAGAAATTTTTCGATCTCTTGCTTGTAAAAATCGTTAACATGATTTTCTGCAACTAAGCTTCTGATTTGTTTAATTACGAAAGTGCCGATGAAGCAATAAAGCAGGCTGTGTTTGACGCGCCAAGAGTCTCTACTTAACTCCATTTCTTCAAGCTTGATCAGCTTTTCCAATGGAATGGAGATTCTTTTTTCCAAAAATAATAGCAGATCGATTAATCCGTTGGTGAAAGAAAATAAATCCGGTTGGGCATTATTTTTTTGTGATTTGGAATTTTCTTTATACTGAATTGCTAGTTTATTTTCTCTGTAAGTGATGATTGGTGTAGATAAGAAAGCGCATTTTTTATTATGAAAACTTGCGAGAAATGTGCAGGAGCGGCTGTAGATTGGAGATATACTTCTTAGCTCATCAAATAGCTTCTTATCAAGAGCATCTCTCTTAAAACACAGACATGAAATTGTTGTGTTGGTGATGCCAAAATCGCTAAAAAAATCTAATCCCGATTCATATTCAACAAGCTCTGAGCTGCAGCGCATGTAGATAGTTTTTTTACGATCTGGCGTTAAAATATCGCAATTAAGTAATATGAATTTGGCATCAGTATTTTTTAAATTTTCAGTTAAAATTTTTACTGAATCATAAGCTACAAAATCATCATCACCAATCGTCCAAACATATTCACCGCTAGCAAATTTAAGGCCGTTAAAGAGAGATTCTTCAACGGAAAAATATTGCTGCTCTTGTTTGAAATATTTGATATAGGAATGCTTCTTTATCCATCCTTGGACTACGTTTTTCGTACCATCATTTGAAAAATTATCAGCTACAATAACTTCAATTGAATTAGAATTGATGCCAGAATTTTTGATTGATTTGGTCAGTCTACGTAAAGTGTTACTTAGATTTTTTTCTCTATTTTTAGTTGGAATCAATATGCTAAGTAGCAATTTATCGGACATTTTTGAATTTCTTAATGATTAAAAAAGCTAAGATTTTACCAAACTTTCCACGGAGCCTTACCAGACTGCCACAAATCCTCAAGCTGCACCTTATCGCGTAACGTATCCATCGGTTGCCAAAAACCTGTATGTTTATAAGCCATAAGCTGACCGGTTTTAGAGAGATTTTTTAGTGGTTCTTGTTCCCACAAGGTTTTATCGCCATCGATGTAATCTATTACTTTTGGGGATAAAACGAAGAAGCCACCATTGATGAAATTACCATCGCCGTCAGGTTTTTCCTGAAATTCTGTGATCAAATTTTTGTCGTTGATGTGGAGTGCGCCGAATCTTCCCGGAGGTTGAGTGGCGGTTAATGTCGCGAGTTTTCCGTGAGATTTATGGAAGTCGATCAACTTGCCGACATTAACATCGGAAACGCCATCGCCATAAGTTAGACAAAAACTTTCGTCATCTTTTACGTAATCGTGGATGCGCTTTATTCTGCCGCCGGTCATCGAAGTTTCGCCGGTATCAACTAAAGTTATTTTCCAATCTTCGGCGAAATTATTGTGAACTGTAACGCTGTTGTCGGAAAGATTTATCGTCATGTCCGACATGTGTTGGCGATAGTTGCCGAAATATTCTTTGATCAAATATCCTTTGTAGCCAAGGCAGATCACAAAATGATTTATGCCGTAAGAAGAATAAATTTTCATGATATGCCACAAAATCGGTTTGCCGCCAACTTCGATCATGGGCTTGGGGCGAAGATGAGTTTCTTCGCTGATTCGAGTGCCGAGTCCGCCAGCTAAAATTACTGCTTTCATTATTTTTTAGTTTTTAAGAATTCTTCGATTGTGGCATGCATGTGAGCAATCATTTCTTGATTCAAACCGTGATGGCAAGCGAGCAAAACGCCGCCGCGCATGATGTTGTCGGCATTTTGTAAACTCGCAGCTTTTCTCATTTCCAAATTTTTGAAACCAGGTTGGCGCGTGATATTGCCGGTGAAAACTACGCGAGTTTGGATATTTCTTTTTTCGAGATAAATTTGGAATTCGCTGCGTTCAAATGGTGCGGATTCTTTAACGATAATTGGGAAAGCTAACCAGCCAGTTCTAACCCCGGCAGTTTCTTGCGGTAACACAAAAAACTCTTCATGTTTTTTGAAAAAATTAGTTTGAGTTTGATAGTTTTTACGACGGGTTTCGATGTTATTTTCTAAATCGTTCAATTGTTCCAAACCAAAAGCAGCGCCGATTTCTGAGCCTTCCAAATTATAGCCGATAGTTTCGAAAACGAATTTGGCGTCATATTTAATGCCGTCGATATCAACGTTGAAACGGTTTTCAATTGCTTCAGATTTTTCGTCAAAAATTGAAGAGCTGCGTCCCCAAGAGCGTAGCAATTTTGATTGTTTTAAATGCTCGGCGTCATTGATGCACAAAGCTCCGCCATTGCCGGCGCAGTTGATGATGTGAGAACCATAGAAGCTGGTGATTGACATGTCTGACCAATGTCCGCTTGATTTGCCGTTTAAAGTGGCGCCTAAAGTATCAGCAGAATCTTCGATAACTTTCAGATTATGTTTTTTCGCGATCGCAGAAATTTTGTCCCATTGGCAAACGTTTCCAATCAGGTTTGGCGCAAGAATTGCCACGGTTTTATCCGAAATCATTTCTTCGATTTTTGTCGGGTCGATACAATAATCAGAAACACCAACATCAACAAAAACTGGCACTAATCCGTTTTTCACGATACAGCCAACTGTGGTAGAAAAGGTGAGGGCGGGAGTTATTACTTCGCCACCTTTTTTAAAGCCAAAAGCTTCCATTCCAATGTAAAGCGCCGAAGAGCCAGAATTGACATAAAGGCAATGTTGTTTGTCAAAAAGCTTAGCGATTTTGGTTTCAAATTCACGAGCATATTTGCCCATTTGAGTTCCTTCTTTCAGGCATTTTACAACAGCATCAATTTCCTTTTGGCCGTAAACAGTTTTTGCGTAAGAAACGCTGATTGGTTGGCTAGTCATTGGTTTTTCGATTATTTTGTTTTTTGGATTGTCTTACTCGTGAAGTTGCGGCGCATACTTTTATGCGATGCTTAATTGGCAATAAATTTATTGATTTGATTGGTGGTGAATGTTTTTACGTCGGATTTTTTTTCCAGGTAGTTTTTGTACCAGTTTGCAGTCCATTTCATAGTCTCGTCAAAAGATAATTTTGGTTGCCAATTTAATTCTTTTTTAACGCGGCTATTATCCAACTTCAAAATTCCCGCTTCGTGCAAATCGCTATTGGCGTTGATTCTGTAGCTACCGCAACCAATTTTTTCGATGAAAGTTTTTGTTAAAGTTTCGACATTTTGTTCAGCATCAGAATTAGGGCCGAAATTATAGGCCTTGGCGAAAGCGGAATTTTTTTCGTAAAGATTTTTGCTTAAAGCCAAATAGCCACTCAAAGGTTCAAGCACGTGTTGCCAAGGTCGGATTGCATTTGGTGAGCGCAACTCAACTTCTTTTTTATCGCGAATTGAGCGAAAAATATCGGGAATAATTCTATCAACAGAAAAGTCTCCGCCACCAATAACATTGCCGGCGCGAACTGATCCGGCGGCAATTCCTTCTTTTTCAAAAAATGAACGGCGGTAAGAAGAAGTTAGAATTTCGGCGCAGGCTTTGCTTGATGAATAAGGATCGTAACCGCCGAGAGAATCTTCTTCGCTGTATGGTTTAAGCTGTTCTTTATTTTCATAACATTTGTCGGTGGTGATGTTAGTGATGGCTTTAACGCTGCCAACTTTTCTCGCCGCTTCAAAAACATTCAGCGTGCCAATCACGTTAGTTTGATAAGTTGTTAGCGGATCGCGGTAAGAGTCGCGAACCAGCGGTTGCGCCGCCATGTGAATAATAATTTCCGGACGAAAATCCATGATTGCTTTGGTGATTTCGTCAGCATTTCTAATATCGCCGATGATTGATTTCTCTAGGTCGCCAGCAATATTTGCTAAATTAAAAAGACTTTCCTCGTCAGCTTTTAAGGAAAATCCCACAACTTTTGCTCCCATCAAACTTAACCACAGTGAAAGCCAAGAGCCTTTGAAGCCAGTGTGTCCGGTCAGAAATACTTTTTTGCCGCGATAAAAGTTAGTTAGATCGTTATGATTTATAGGCATGTTTGGAAGTTGTAGTTAGGTTGGATATTTATTATTTGTAAAAGTCACGCTTAGCAATTTCAATCTTCAATTAATTTTCTTGACTAAGATGACTTGTGTAATGCAGAATTTGCTTAGCTTATCTCCCTTTAATTCCCCTACTTTTCCAATAAAATGATTAACGAAAACCAAGTAATTTCTATTGTCGCTCAAGCTTTAGAAGTTGAGCCGAATCTTGTAACCATCGATACTAAATCCAGCGATATTCCTGAATGGGACAGCTTGGGACATTTAGCAATCTTAAGCAAAATTTCTGAAGAAATCGGTGATCAATATAATGAAAGCCAAGAGTTAGCCTCTTCTAGCTCAGTTCGTGAAATTTTTAATTGTTTAAACAAATAGTTGAGTAGATCCAAATGCGTTTGCTAAAAACTGAAACCGCTCTTGGAGCTAATAAAATTGCGGTTAAAACGCTGTTTGATAATGATGATCTAATCAAAAAAACCGGCATCGAATATATTTATCAGTCTGACGGCAGCACAGTTGCTCTGGCACTTGAAGCTTGCAAAAAAGTTGAGTCGCAGGTTGATAAAAGTTTGATCGAATTATGCATTTTGGTTACACAAACTCCCGACGATTATTTGCCGGCAAATTCAATAACCTTAGCCAGCCAATTCGGTCTTTCGCAAAATTCTTTTGCCATGGATATTAGCCAAGGCTGTTCAGGTTTTGTGCAAGCTTTATGTTTAATCGACAAGCTCAGCGCTTCTTACAAAAAAATTCTTCTGGTTACCGCAGATCGTTACCGCAGCAAATTAAATGTAATTGATCGTTCAACCAACGCCGTTTTCTCTGATGGCGCCAGCGCAACAATTTGTGAATATGATCCGGAATTTGGTATTGTTTATGAAGATCATTACACCGATGGCAGTAAGCGCAGTCTCTTATATCAATCAGTAAAAAATGAAGAAAATAACGGCTATTTATACATGGCTGGCGCGGAAGTTTGGATGTTCACCCGCATTAAAGTTGTACCACAAATAATCAAAGCGATCGATCACTGCAAAAAAAATAATCTCCACATTAACGGAATTTATATTCACCAAGCAAGCCGCGTGGTTGTTGATGGAATCAAAAGTTTATTGCCAGAAGCTGACAAGGTTTTTGAAAATTATTCGACTTACGGAAACACTGTCTCTTCCTCAATTCCTTTTTTGCTGCAAGATTTTCCACTTAATCTGGAAGGTAAAAATTCAGTAAATATTTTCGCCGGTTTTGGCGTTGGCCTGACTTCTTCAGTTATAATTTATGGTAGAAAAAATGGTTAATTTATATGTGGTTTTTGGTTCGGAAACCGAGCTGTTGGAAGGTGTTTTTAAATTCGAAGATTCATATTTTATCCGCATCTACAACAACAGAGTTCCAAAGGCTTTAAGCAATGCTGCCGATGTTAATAATTTTGAAGATTTCAAAAAAGTTTTTGATGAAAAGTTTAAGGAATTAGCGCCGAAGCGCATAGTTTTTATCGGCGCTGCTTTCCTCACCCAAAAAAGTTTATTCCTGCAAGAAACCAAAGAAAATATCGCCAAGTCGCTCGATGTGAATATCTTCCAATATGTACAATTATGCCATTTCATCTTGCCTTATATGACCAAGATAAAATCAGGAAATTTCATTTATCTTAGCTCTTTCCGCGCTCAAAGCACAGCACGCGGAATCACTCTTTATTCAGCTTCCAAAGCTTTCGGCGAAAAATTCTTTGAAGTTTTAGGAAAAGAAAATGCTGCTTTCGGTGTTTATTCAACTTCAATTCGCATGGGCTATTTTGATGGTCGCATGACCAATTTGATGGAACCAGATAAAATCAAAAAATTCGTTCTATCAATTGGCAATCGCCGACTTGGTAAAGGAGAAGACTTGCTCGGCGCCATTAAATTTATTTTAAGCAACAACTATACAAATGGCGGCGCTATTGATTTAACTGGAGGAATCAGCTTTGGTTAATCGTGAAAAAATCGAAAAACTTTTTGCTGCTAATCCAATCAAAGGAGCTTTTTGCGAGCTTCATCATGTTGATGTTAATGATGCGCAATTGATTTATGATTTACGAACTAATCGCAAAGATAGTTTTCTAAAAGCCACTGGCGGCACAGCGCAAGATCAAAAAAAATATATCGAAGGATATTTACAGCGCTTCAAAAACAGGGAAGAAATTTATTATAAAATTCTTGATCTCAAAACCCAAAAATTTTCCGGAATTTTGCGCATCACCGAATTAAATGATGAGAAAGTTTTTAACTGGCAAAGTTTTGTAGTGTCAGAAACCACTTCTCCCAACGTTCCAATTGATGCAATGTTGATGGTTTATCGCATCGGTTTTGAATTTCTGGAGCGCGAAACCTGTGGTCCTTGGTTGGTTGATAAGGAATTTATCAAGATGATCAAAATTCACGATTTTATCAAAATGGCGAAAATCGTTGGCGAAGAAGGAGAAAAATATCATTTATTCGCGGTAAAAAAATCTGACTATGAGCAGAATATTACCAGATTCATGAAAATGAGTTACGCTAAATTAGGAGGTTTATGAATATCGAAAATTACTCAAAACAGCTTTTTGAAAATGGCTTTGTCCATATTCCAAACTTGCTGAATAAAGATGAGTTGGATGCTCTGATTGCAGCGATTGATTCTGACATGAAAAGCCCAAGTCCGTTTGCCCGCGTTATGGAATCGGAAAAAAAAGGAAAATTTTTCATGGATTTCAATAACTGGAAAAGACTGCCTTTAATCAATCAATTTTGCCGTTTACCAAAATTAGTAAATTTAGTTACGCAGCTCACCGGCTCTAAAAAATGTTGGCTTTTCCATGATCACGTTTTGGTAAAAGATACCGATGCTTCTGCAACTCCAATTCATCACGATCGTCCTTATTATATTTTTAAGGGAGATTTAAATCTTTCGGTTTGGATGACTCCAGACCATGTTCCGCCTGATTCCGGCCTAATTTTTTATAAAGGCACGCACAAAATCGATAAGCTTTTTATGCCAAAATCATTTATCAGCGGAAAAAATATTATTGAGCAGAAGTCTGAAAGTTTTGAAATCGTCGATAGTGAAACCGTTAAAGATTACGAGGCTATAAGTTTTGACATGAAGCCGGGTGATGCTTTGGTTTTTTTTAATAGTACAATTCACGCATCTCATCCGCATCTTTCACAAAATCGCCGTCGTGCTTTATCGGTGCGCTATTTGCTTGATGGTGCTTCAATGACTAAAAATTATATCAATGCCACTCCGCCATTTGATCGCATGGGTGTTAAGGTTGTAGAAGATGCGCCGGTTCCAGAAAATTTCTTTCCATTATTAAAAAGTTAAATCTTTGGGGTTAAAACATGTGGGCTTACGGAGTTAATAAAGATCTAGTTGCGAATCTGCAAAAAATTCCTTTGGCGCAAAGAAAGCCATCCAATGGTGTGATGAAGATGGAAGTCGCAAAACCTGTTTTGCAAGATGATGAAGTTTTGATAAAAGTTAAAGCCAGCGCCTTAAACTATAATTCAATTTGGAGTGCGCTTTCTCATCCGGTGGCTCCTTTTCAATTAATCAATTCGCATATAGTTCGCAATCCGCACGATATTGATCAGCAGCAAGATTTTGCAATTTTTGGATCGGACGCGGCGGGAATAATTTCTGAAGTTGGGAAAAATGTTAAAGGTTGGAAAGTGGGTGATGAAGTTGTGGTTCATTGTAACGTAATCGACACCAATGAGCCAATCGCGCAAGTTGATGGCATGCTTGCTAAAAGCCAATCGATCTGGGGTTATGAAACTAACTATGGTGCTTTTGCTGAATATACCAAAGTGAAGAGCTCGCAATTAATTCGTAAACCTGCACATGTTTCCTGGGAAGTTGCCGGCAGTTTTTCGCTCACACTTTCAACAGCTTATCGCATGTTGGTTTCAGAAAATGGTGTTGCGCTTCGACCAAATCAAAATTGCTTAATTTGGGGCGCGAGTGGCGGACTTGGAAATTTTGCAATTCAACTGTGCAACCTTATGGGTGCTAATCCAATCGCCGTTGTTTCCAGTGACGAAAAAGAAGAAGAATGTCGTAAGCTAGGTGCAAAAATAATCATCAATCGCAAAAAAGATGATTTCGAGAATTTCATTATGCCAAATGGCGAGCCGAATTATTTAGCTTGGAGAAAAGCAAAAAAAACTTTAGAGAAAAAAGGTGTCAATGAATTGGAAGTAGTTTTTGAACATGTCGGACGCGAAACCTTAGGTCTATCATTATTTTTATTATCACGTGGTGGAAAAGTTGTAACTTGCGCTGCCAGCAGTGGCTTCAATGCAACAATTGATTTGAGATATTTATGGATGAGTTTGAAGCATCTTATAGGTAGCCATTTCGCCAATTATTTTGAAGCAGAGCAGGCAGCGAAGCTGGTTTTTGAAGGAAAAATAAATCCACTTATCCACTCGGTAAATTCAATTAACGATCTGCCAAAAATGATGGATGCGATGTATGCAAATTCCACTTACGGAAAAATAGTTTTCCTTCACGAATAGATTACAGCTCAATTGAATAATGGTCGCAGCAGTAAGCGCGCGCACCAAACATTTCTTTCTGGTTTACTAAGCCTTCATTTAAAACCTTGCCATTTTCCTCGGTCGAAATTCCAAAATCGAAATAGTTTTTATCCTGATATTTTTCATTGATGAGATGATTAATTATCAAATCCAATGCGCCACTTTTTCTACCTTCTTCATTGCTGGCTATATATTGCAAATGAATGGCTCTACGATTGATAAAAATCCAAGTTGCTGCAAGTATCACGCCATCTTTGAAGCAGGAGTAAAGTTTAATATTTTCAGGAAAATTTTGTGAAAGTTTGGTGATTTCTTCCAAGCTGTGAACTGCGCAAGTCGCATGTTTTGTTTGCAGATTTTCCTGCAAAATTTTGTAAAAACTTTCAAAATCTTTGCTTTCTTTTACTTCAAGATTTTGCGCTGTGGCCTTTTTTATCATGCGTTGGCGTAATTCGTTGAACTGAATTTTATCTTTCAAATTTATTACCGAACTTACATCGCGGCGAAAAAGTTGCGCGTTATTTCTAAAAAGTGCGTAGAGATCTTCTTGCGAAGGAATCGCGTTATAAAATTGCGGAATCGGTTTATAGATAAATTTTTTGATCTGGCTGCTTTTCAGATAATTAATTAATTCCTCAAAAAGTTCGAGCATCAAGGAGCTGCGCGCTTTAAAACCAATTATAAATCCGCCATAAGTAAGGCCTTGATGGGAATAAAGGATGTCATTTTTTAGGTTTGCCGGAAGCAAGGCGATGAGAGTTTCATCTTTAAAAAACATCAAAGAATTATCAGTAAATCTGTCGGCGTGATAATCCATGTAGTTGCGATTGAAAAGAAAAGTTGAGTTTTTTGCGGTGGCAATAAATTCATTCCAGATTTTCTCTTTCTGTGGGTTATATTTTTCTATTCTTATCACTGCTTAAAAATTCCGTTAAAAAATTATCTATGAGATGAATTGGTGCTAAAAGGTCGCTGAGCGATTCAGAGGCCAGTTGAGCAGCTGATTCGCCAGTAGTTTTTTCTGATTTTAACCACAAAGCGGGAAGTGCTAAAAAATTATATCCTAAAATTTTGCTGATATCTTCGTAAATTGAATCCTGTTTTTTCTTATCAAAAAGTGGCCAAGTTACAATCTGCATTTCTTTTTTGCCGGCAAAAATCATGTTAAAAAGAGCAGCGCCTTCCTGACAAAATAACAAATCTGTATCAGATAAAATTTCTCCCATTTCCTGAAAAGAAATTTTAAGCGGATCAATAATCAGCAATTCATTTCCTCGACATTTTTCTTTTAAAAATTGCTCTAAAGCACTTTGATTCAATGTGTTGCGGAAGCTTGATTTCCTTGGGATAAAGACAATTTTTTTGCTTGAAGAATTTTTACGGCTTATGTGCGATTTGATATCAAAATTAACCAGCAAAAATTCGCGCAATTTAAGCAGATATTCCTCGTTAAAATATTGCCGACCTTCGGATGGTTTTTCATTTTCATCTGCGTTTTCGCGCAGCCAATGCCATTGCACATTTCTTTGACCAAACAAAATCAAGTTTTGTGTCGTAACAATTTCGCCATTTTGCGCTTCGATAATTTTTGCTTGCGGAAACAGGGTTTTTAATATCTCGCGAAATCTTTCAATCAGTGTGGCGCTGATAATAATATTATCGATTTTGATGCCTTTTTCATGAGCTAAAATTGCATCAAACATGCAATCCATGAAAAAGTGGTAGATGTTGTTGGGCTCGTAGTTTGACGCGTAGAGGCTGTTGCCAAAAAGAAATTTTTCTGCTTTGTTAATTTTAAAAGAAATTTTTCCGTCATCTTCATAATATTTGCAGTTGGAAAAATCTTCTTCGCAAAGAACCCATTTTTGTAAAGCTTCCTGAAAAGTGTAGTTTGGCAAACTTCCTGAGGTGAAAAATAATTTTTCATTTTCTGAAATTACAAATCTGGTATTGGCGATAACCTGGCAATTTTTTAATTCGGTGTAAGTGGAAATTACTTTGATGTTATTTATCGAAAAAAATGCTTCGCGATTATGCGGCAATGGCTCATTGCGCTGCGCTTTTAGCAATTTCCTTTTTTTTCTATTTAAGAGTTTTTTGAACATATTAGAGATTTTTAATTCTTTCATTTCTCCACGGCTGCATTTCTTGGCAATAATTCCAACGAAATCCCAGAATTTCCTTTTCTTTTGCAGTGAGGTTTGAGGAATCTTCGATCATTGTTGGGTAGTTAAATTGTGACGCGATAAAAGGTCTGACAAAGGCATTAGTAATCAGTAGGCGATTATTTTTTGAAGTGTTTAGTCCGGCGCGGTGATAAAGCATTGAGTTCATCAAAATCACATCTCCTGGCTCAAGAAGTGGTTGAATTTGGTTTCGTTCGGCAAATTCCGGTGAGGGAAATTTTTCAAAAAGATGTGATCCGGGAAGTAAAAAAGTTCCGCCAGTTTCAGCATTGAAATGATCCAACACAAAAAGCGTTTGTACTGCCATTGGTCGCGAAGAAGTGAAATGCTGATATTGAATTTCACGATGCCAGCGAATTTGGTAAAGTTTATTGTGAGGTTCGCTAATCACGCCGACTTGTGAATAAAGAGTGTAGGGGCCATCAAGCAGCTGTGAAGTGTATTTTTCTGTTATCTCGTTGCTGAGAATTTTTTTTACGAAAAATTCATCATAAGCAAATAATGAGCGTACAATTCCGCCTTCATTTAATTTGCGTAAATTTTCTTCGCCACCTGCGGCATCGCATTGAATTTTGTAAATATCGTGAATGCGTTTTTTTGCTTCAACAACTTCACTTGGCGAAAGTACGCCTTTCAAAACGCTAAAACCTTTGCGCAGAAAATTTTCGATATGGATGTCGCAATTTTCGCTTTCAGCCACGCCGTGAGTAATATTTTTTATGTTCATAATTTTCTAAAGTTCCGCCTCAGCATATCCAAATCCGCTTACGCCGCAGCCATTTCCAGTGTAAAAAATGTAAATTTTATTTTTGTAAATTAGTGGAGCTGGATAGCCGAGATCTTTTGAATCGAAATCATTTTCAGATCGGTCAAAATAAAAATTTTTCTCACGTTTCCAGTTTTTCCCGTCATGAGATTTTGCAACACCGGCGTGATTGATTTTATCTTTGGTGCCGTAGGTGTAAAAAAGAAAATCTTCATTTTTTATTTTGATAAATCGGGCGCGTCCAATGCGATATTCATCGCCGGAATTATCAAGGCAAAGGCTGCCAACATTGTCGCTAAAATGAATTCCGTCTTTTGATTCGGCGTAGCGAACATTGTAAAAAGGAAAAACTTGGCCATCGATTTCTTCCCATTTGCTGCTAGCGGAATACCAAATTCGCCAATGATCTTTTGCTTTGGTAGTGCCGTGAATGGCGCGGATGAAAAGCGCATTATCAGCGCGATCCATGATTGGAGTTTTGGAAAATCTTTGAAAAGTTTCTCCGTTGTCGGAGCTGATTGCGAGTCCGCTATAAGCCAAGAATTTCACTTTATTTACCAACTGAAAACCAACGTAATACATACGAACTTCATCGCCATCGCGAATTACATCGCCAAGAATAACTCCATTATCGTCAAACATTCCATCTTCGCCAATATCAAGAACCGGCTCATCAGAAACTTTCAGAATTTTTGAAGGATTTTGCGCATCAACATCAACATATCCAATACGAGCTGAACCTTTTACATCCCTGATTGCGCAATAGATGCGAATAGTTTGGTCATTCAGTAAAAAAGGTGTTGGCGTGAGAGTGGAATTATCCATCCACCAGTTTTTTTTATCTAAAGAATAGATCAGTCCTTTTTTGATAAATTTCATAATTAGGATAAAATTAAAAAGATGGACCCCGTCATGCGACTGGGTGACAAGATTGAGTGAGTACTTATCAAAGCTGTCACCCCGTCGCATGACGGGGTCCATCTTTAAGCAAATAATTCAAACTTTCAGTTGGTCGAAAGGAGATAATCTTATTTCAAAAATCTCTCAGAACTTACCGGTGATTTTTCGGTTTGGTTTTCTTTGTAAATTTCATTATCTCCGGTGCTTTTTAAAATTATGACGCCGGGAGAAATAAAGTTTTTTTTGCCGATATTAACGTTATTGGCTATTGAAGCATTGACGCCGATAAAGCAGTTAGAGTCGATATTGCAGTGGCCGGAAATCGTGACGTGAGAGGAGATGAAACAGTTATCCTCAATGCTTGAGTGATGTCCGATGTGATTGCCGCTCCAAAAAATATTATTATTTCCGATTTTCACAAAAGGCTGAATCGTGTTATCTTCAAAAATAAAATTATTTTCGCCGATCTCAACATTATGCCAAAAAAAGCAGCGCGAGCTGATGTAATTTGCAAAAAGATAATTCTTTTTTTTCAAATCGAGATAAAGGCGTTCGCGAACTGTGTTGAGCTTGAGATAAGTGATGGCAGTGAAAACAAAAAATTCTGCTGCGGGAAAAATTTCTTCAATTTTTTCTAACTCAATTACCGGCAAATCAAAAAGAACATCACGTTTTTTGTAATCTGCTTCAACGGCGAATCCAACCACTTCATAGTTTGAATCGTGAGTAAAATATTCGTAAGCAATTTGGCCGAAATCGCTGTCGCCGATTATGACAAGTTTCTGTTTCATGGTTTTTGGATAATTAAATCATCGCGACGGTTCGACATTGGAAGTTCGGAATTTTGCGGCACCAAATAGGCATCAAAGCCGCTAAATCTGGCGCGGTTTATCATCGCATCGAGCATCGACTCATCAATAACTTTTTCCTTAATTGTATTATATTCAACTTGCGGCAGCTCTTTGGTTTTCATGAAAGTTTGATGAAATTTTATACCATTTTTGCTGGCGAAGAATCTTTGTCTTTTTGAAAAATTCGGAATATCGCCGATAATCATTTGGCCGCCATCTTTGAGGAGCAGCAGCGCTTTATCGAGAAAGGTAAAAATATTATGCTCGAAAGCGATATAATGAAAAACGCTGTAGCAAATTATCACGTCAAAACCGTGAGGATTTTGTTTTTTTACCGCGTCAAAAGTTTCTGGAAAAGGGCCGGGGATTTTGGTGATAAATTTTTCATTTGGTAAATTGGCGAGCATCTCGGATGAATCGCACCAAGTGAGTTTATTGCCGTTTTTTTTGCAAAGTGTGACAGTATAATTTGGTAAGTCGCTACAGCCCGGTCCGATATCTAGAACATTGAGTTTTTTGCCATTTTTGAGTAATGGAAGTTTTTGTAAAATATCGGCAAAAATAATCTCTTCTTTGCCTTGGCGATATTTGGTGGGAAAGCCGATCTTTTCATATTGATTGAGCTTTTTGTCCTGAGCCATTTTTTGAAAAGTAGCAAAGTTAAAATCGTCGTATGAAGTTTTTTTGCTCATTTTTTTGCTTGTGGAATTTTGATTAAATTCAGGATTGGCGCTGTTATGTCATATTTTTTGAGGGAAATTAATTCTTCTGGCAAGTAAAATTACTTTCATTTTTAATAAAGTGACAATCTATGCCAATTGCGCGCCGGCTCTACTTACAAAATCAAACCAAATATGTCAGCTAATCTAACAATTGTCGTTCTCGCTTATAACAGTGCGCATATTATTGGTGAATGTTTGAACAAGCTGAATTTTGAAAAATATAAAGTTGTAGTAGTCGATAATGCCAGCAAAGACAACGCTCTGGAGTTTGTTAGAAAAAATTTTCCGCAAGCAGAAATAATCGCGCTACCAAAAAATATCGGATATGGCAATGGCAATAATGCCGCTTTGAAGTTGGTCGCAACGGACTTTGCTCTAGTTCTCAACCCTGATGCCATGATATTGGAAAAGGATATCGAAACAGTTTTGTCAGTGATGAGAAATGATGCATCAATTGCAATGACTGGCCCAATTATTTTGGATGAATATCCGGCAAATAAAAACGAAGTGGAGAAAAAAATTTCTCGTTCGGAATCTGATTTAACAAAAGCTGAAGGCAATTATTACGAAAAAATTGACGGTAATTTTGCGGCAAGATTTTTATCCGGCGCGGCGCTTTTTATGAAAATTTCAATCATGAAAAAAATCGGATTTTTCGATGAGAAGATTTTTTTATATTATGAAGATGACGAAATATGTGCCAGAGTTCGAAATAACGGTTACAAAAATATTATAGTCACAAATGCGTTGGCTTTTCATGTTAGCGGCGGTGGAAAATCTTCTGGCTCTAGCCTTAAAGTGATTTATAAAAAGAACTGGCACTTAGTTTGGTCAAAACTTTATTGGAAAAAATTGCGCAAAGGAATTCTTGGCGCTAAACGTTCAGCCTTCAAATTATCGATAGTCTATTTGATTAAAGCTTTGTTCTGTGCTTTGACATTTAATCGCGAAAAACTTGTGTTGAATCTTGGCTCTAGCGCCGGTGCTTTTTCATTTTTTATTGGCTTAGAAGCATTCGATAAAAACGGTAATTCAAGAGGATAAATTTTATGAATTTTAATGTTAAAACTACCCAATTTGAAGGGTTAAAAATAATCGAGCCAAAAATTTTTAAAGATGATCGCGGCTATTTTTTTGAAACTTACAAAGCTTCAAGTTTTAAAGAAATCGGCATTGAAGATGAATTTATCCAAGCCAACCAATCCCTTTCAAATAAAGGCGTGGTGCGTGGTTTGCATTTTCAAATCGGCAAAAGTGCGCAGGCGAAATTAGTCAGATGTTTGCGTGGTGAAATTTATGATGTTGCTCTTGATCTGAGAAAATCATCACCAACATTTGGAAAATATTTTGGTATAAATCTCTCGGCACAAAATCATCAAATGCTTTATATTCCAAAGGGTTTTGCTCATGGCTTTTCAACTTTGTCAGATGAAGCGGAAGTTTTTTATAATGTTTCGGGTTGTGAATATGATGCGAAATCTGAATCAGGGGTGCGTTTCGATGACGCAGAAATTGGCATTGATTGGAAAGTAAAAAATCCGATTATCTCCGACAAAGATAAAATTTTGCCTTTATTTAAAGATCTAACAAATTTCTTCTAAATGAAAAAAACCCTTCTCATTACTGGCGCAAATGGCATGTTGGGGCAAGATGCTGCTATAGTTTTTGCTAATTCTGGTTATGAAGTTTTGAAAGCGGGAAAATCTGATTTAGATGTTACGAGTCTCGATGCGGTTAAAAAATATTTCTCTCAAAATAAAATCGGCTTTGTTTTGCACGCTGCGGCTTACACCAAAGTTGATGATGCGGAAACCAATCGTGAGCTGGCTTTTTTAGTTAATGCTGAAGGTACAAAAAATGTGGCAATCGCTGCAAATGAAAAAGCAATTCCGTTAATTTATATCAGCACTGATTATGTTTTTGATGGAAAAAAAACTACGCCTTATTTGACTGATGATGTTACGAATCCAATCAATGTTTACGGTGCTTCAAAGCTTGCTGGCGAAGAGAATATTAGAAAAGAAAATCCTCATCACTACATAGTTAGAACAAGTTGGCTCTACGGAAAATACGGCAAAAATTTTGTCGATACCATGATCAATATTTCAAAAAATCAGAAGTCGCTAAGAGTTGTGAATGATCAATTTGGCTGTCCAACCTGGAGCGTTGATTTGGCCAATGGCATTAAAAATTTGATCGAAAAAAAATCTCCGTTTGGAATTTATCATCTGTGCGGAAGCGGTGTTACGAGCTGGTTTGGACTGGCTAACAAGATTTTTGAGATTCTTGAAATTGATGTTGAAGTGACACCGGTTTCAACTCAAGAATTTCCTCGTCCGGCTATGCGTCCTAAATTTTCAGCGATGGAAAATAATAATATTTTGTGCAGTTGGGAAAGTGCTTTGCGGGAATATCTTTTGAATAAATAGTTAGAAAGATGGACCCAGTCATGCGACGGGGTGACAAGATTGAGTGAGTATCTACAAAAGTTGTCACCCCGTCGCATGACGGGGTCCATCTTTTTTTTTAAAATTTATAAAATCATGAAAGTTGAATTCCTGAACCTAAAATTGGTTAACTCTATTCACGCTGATGAAATAAAGGCGGCAGTAAATCGTGTTATCGATTCTGGTCACTACATACTCGGTGAGGAAGTTGAAAAATTCGAGGAAGAATTTTCCAAATATTGCGGCGTAAAATATAGCATCGGCGTTGATAATGGACTCAATGCTCTTTCATTAATTTTGCGCGCTTTAGGAATCGGTGAGGGTGATGAAGTTCTTGTTCCATCAAACACTTATATCGCAACAGCGCTTGCGGTTTCTCACGTTGGTGCAATTCCGGTTGCTGTCGAATCTGATCCTAAAACTTACAACATCGATCCGGCAAGAATCGCTCAAAGCATCACCAAAAAAACCAAGGCAATTATGCCGGTTCATCTTTACGGCAGCTTGTGCGATATGGAAGCGATAATGGAAATTGCAAAAAAGTTTAATCTTCATGTCGTTGAAGACTGCGCGCAATCTCACGGCGCTTGTGATTTGAATGGCAAAAAAGCCGGATCCTTTGGAATTGCTTCGGGTTTTAGTTTTTATCCGGGAAAAAATTTAGGCGCGATTGGCGATGGCGGATGCATCACAACTGATGATGAAAAACTGGCGCATAAAATAAAAATTCTCAGAAATTACGGATCACAGAAAAAATATTTTAATGATGAGATAGGTTTCAATTCGCGACTTGATGAGGTGCAGGCTGCGATATTACGAGTTAAGTTGCCTTATCTCGATTTGGATAATAATCGCAGAAGAAAAGTGGCGTTGGAATATTCTGCGCGCATCAAGAATTCCAAAATAATTCTGCCAAATATTTCGCAAAACCAGGCTTCGCATGTTTGGCATTTATTTGTGATTCGTTGCGAAAAAAGAGATGAGTTGCAGAAGTTTTTAGAGCAGCGCGGAATTACTAGTTTGATTCATTATCCCAAGCCTTTTTATAAGCAGCCTTGTTACCAAAACTTATTTTCTAAAACCGAATTTAGTTTTGATAAAATCCATGATCAGATTTTAAGCCTGCCGATTAGCGGTGTGATTAGCGAAAGCGAAATAGAGCAGGTTGTTAATGCGCTTAATGATTATTCTTAACGTCTTCTAATTGTCACCGTCGAATGACGGGGTGACAATTGAGTTAGAATTATGGTTTGTTAACATAAGCCAAAAACTCCTGATAATCGCGGATGTAATCTTTTTCGTCATAAAGCTCACTCGCCAAAACCAGCAAAACACAATCTGCTGAGAAGTCATACATTTCACGCCAAATATTATTTTCTATCACCAGGCCGCTATCTGGAGAAGCTAGTGTGGCGATGTTTTTTTGCTTTCCGTCATCGAGTAAAATTTTGCAGCTGCCTTTTACACAAATCAAAACCTGCTGTAGCTTCAAATGAGCGTGAAAGCCTCTTCTGACGCTTTCCTTAGTATCAAAAATATAATAAACTCTCTTGATATCGAAGGGGATATTTTTGTTGTTTTCCAAGGCGATCAAGCTTCCTCGATCATCGCCTTTTACATCGAATTTAATTAAATTAATCAGGTCGCTCATTTTGATTTTTTTTGATGTAAGGAATTCTTTTCTTTACGCTGTTATATAATCTTTTGGCCAAAGATTTTCGCGGATTTTTTATTTTACTAAGTTCTAGCTCGTCGAGATATTTTTGATAATGATCAATTTTATAGTGAAACATTTCATCAATAGCCTCTTTTTTGTCGTCAATATTGATGCCGCTCATATTTTCTAAATCGCAGATTTTACGCAGATTTTCCGATTTATTATGCTTCTCGTAAAAGTTTCTAGAGATTTTGCTTTGACGAACAATCTCATCTCTGTCCAATTTTTTTAGATATTCATATAGCTCATCTGGATTGCTCCAGCTCAAGGATTCCTCATAGCAAAAATCAGAAGGAGTTAACAAATAGCTGCTATAATTTTTGTGATTGATGATCATTTTTCCTGCTTCCATGGCTTCTACGCTTACAAGCCCACCACCGAATGGGAAAGTTTGAATCAGGATATCGACATCATTTTCATGCAAGAATTTTGCAAGTCTTTCAACGCGTTTAATCAAAATAAATTTACCTCTGCTTACACCAAGATTATCCATATTAGAATAGAGATCTTTAAGGCCAGCTTCTGATATTGCGCCGATGTGAATATGTGTGCCGCCGGTAATTTTTAAAATATTAGGAATGACGCTGGTGAATTTATGGGCGTAGCAAGTTTCTATTTTATAATGAGCTGAAGCGCAGGAAGCGGTTATGATTTTCTTTTGTCTGTCGTTAGAAACATAATGATCTAATTGTCCTATCGAATCGGGGCGATTGAAGGGAATATAGACGAGGTTTTTTAGCTTTAAAAATTCTCTGAAATAAAAATATATGTAAGGTCTTTTGACGATAATTTTAGTTATTCCTTTGAGGTGAAGTCCGATGCTGATGCTACAATCAAGGCTTAAATTCCAATATAATTTATTTACTAGTTCTGGCTGAATAGTAGCTAGAGCCACAACGTCAAATGGAGTTGTCGAAACGAAAATTACGTCAGGATTTAATTCTCTCAGTAAGTTTTGTAGCCACTCGATTCTTTTTACCAAACTGACTTCGTTGGTTCCGATAATTTTAATATTTTCTGATGCGAGTTTTTCTAATTCTTCTTTTTGGCTTTTTCTCATTAAGCCGCTGAGAATTATGATATTTTCTCTATCCTTGTAAGTATCTTTTATCCAATCCTCGATCTCTCTAGTATGTCCGCCGACAAGATAAATTTCGGCGGAAATATATATATTTAGTTTTTTGTTTAATCCGCCTTTTGCTGGCGAATTTCCTAGGTGATTCACCATAAGCTTGCGCCCGATTTCCTGGCATTCTTCATCTATTTTCAGTGTATCTACAACATGATTACGATTTCTTATATCAGCGAAAGCGGCGCGAAGATTATTTTCGATTAATTTTAGCGCTTCTTCCGGCTTAGAATTTTGTGACATGATCTAAATATTTTCTGTAATCACAATTTTTGCTGTAGCGCGAAACTAGATTTTCAAATTGTTCTTTGGTGATGAAGCCTTTGCGATAAGAAATTTCTTCAAGGCAGGCAATTTTTAGACCTTGTCTTTTTTCAATAGTGTGAATGAAGGTTGCTGAATCAAGAAGTGAGTCAGGAGTTCCGGCGTCAAGCCAGGCGAAGCCGCGTTTTAACTTTATAACATCAAGTTTATTTTGGCTTAAATAGGCTTTATTGATATCGGTAATTTCAAGTTCGCCGCGGTCTGAAGGTTTTAGGTTTTTAGCAATTTCAACAACTTCTGAATTGTAAATATAAAGACCGGTTACGGCAAAATGTGATTTGGGGAATTTTGGTTTTTCTTCGATTTCAATAACTTTGTCATTTTCATCAAAATTGATGACTCCATATCTTTCAGGATCGGAAACGTGATAAGTAAATACTAGTGCGCCAATATCTTCTTTGGCCTCAATCTTTTTTATTTTTTGCTGTAGCTCATTATAATGTCCACTCACTTCTGAGCCGTAAAAAATATTATCGCCTAGAATCAGACAAACAGCGTCGTCGCCGATAAAATCTTTGCCGATTATAAAAGCTTCGGCGATTCCTTTTGGCTGATCTTGTACTGCATAAGAAAGTTTAATTCCTAAATCCGAACCATCTTTCAAAAAATCGCGAATTTTTGGCGTGTCGTTAGGAGTTGAAATTATAAGGATGTCGCGGATATTCAGGTTCATCAAAGTTGCTAGTGGATAGCAAATAAGCGGTTTATCGTAAACTGGTAAAAGTTGTTTACTGATAAGATTGGTAAGTGGCGCGAGTCTGGTGCCGCTTCCTCCGGCAAGTAAAATTCCTTTCATTTTTAGTAAAATTTATAATGTCAAAAAAATATTTAATAACTGGCGGCGCTGGATTTATCGGCAGTCACTTTGCTATCAAAATTTGTGAACTTGGCGATGAAGCCATAGTTTTAGATAGTTTGAGCTATGCTGGAAATTTAGAAAATTTAAACCAAATAAAAAATTCTAAATCGTTCAAATTCGTAAAAGGAAATATTTGCGATGCCAATATTGTGAGCGAGATTTTGTCTGGTCAAAAAATAGATTCCATAGTCAATTTCGCTGCTGAATCACATGTGGATAATTCGATTTCTTCTCCTGGCGCTTTTATTGAAACCAATATCGTTGGCACCTACAATATGTTGAATTGCGCTTTGCAATATTGGAAAAGTCTTAATTCAGATCAGCAAAAAGAATTTCGTTTTTTGCATATTTCAACTGATGAAGTTTTTGGCTCGCTGGAAAAAAATGATCCGAAATTTACTGAAGAATCTTCTTATCGTCCCAACTCTCCTTATTCCGCGTCAAAAGCCTCTTCCGACCATTTGGTGCGCGCTTGGTTTGAAACTTATGGATTGCCAACAATTATCACAAATTGCTCAAATAATTTTGGCCCGCATCAGCATCAGGAAAAATTAATCCCAACTATTATTCGTTGCGCCTTAGCGGGAAAAGACATCCCGATTTATGGTAATGGCGAAAATATTCGCGACTGGATTTTTGTAAAAGATCACGTCGATGGAATTTATCAGGCACTAACTCAAGGAAGAGTAGGGCAAAGCTATTGCTTTGGCGGTGATTGCGAAAAAAGAAATATCGATTTGGCCTATGAAATTTGCGCGATTTTGGATGATTTAAAACCGGCAAAAAAATCTTACAGCGAACAAATCAAGTTTGTGCAAGATCGCTTGGGACATGATCAGCGCTATGCGATTGATAATGCAAAAGTTGCAAAAGAATTTGGTTTTAAACCAACAAAGAGTTTTGCGGAGAGATTGAAGGAAACCGTGATTTGGTATTCTGGTAAGTAGAGGCCTTAATTCTGCATGACTAAGGTACGCTCTTTTTTAGCGTCCAAATCCTGCAGCTGAATTCGAGTGCCGCCGGCAATTGAATCCACAAATAAAACTTTTGCCGTGTGATAATTATCAGCTTTGGAATCGTAAAATTGAATTAACGATCCTTCGCGAACCAAGTTTCCTTCGCCGATTTCTACTTCGGTTTTATTATCATAATCATAGCCCGTCCAAGCATAAGCAGAGCTAAAGCTAAAAAAAATTGCGGAGATCGTGAGGATTTTTGTGAGTGATACTATTTTCATGGTTGACTTTTCTTGGTGTTAAGATTTTTATGCGCGCCTCTTTTTAAGAAAGATGCGTAATCACTTTTCTTTTCAAACTTTTTCCTTTCAAGAAAAATATTGTCGGGGCGTAGCGCAGTCTGGCTAGCGCACCTGGTTTGGGACCAGGGGGTCGGGAGTTCGAATCTCTCCGCCCCGACCATGCTTCGCTCTTGCGAGCTACGCATGGCGAAGCCATGCAGGAGATCGTTAGAGCGAAGCATGCCCTGCGTAGCCTTTTAGGCGAAGCACGGCTGGTAAAGTTAAATTCGGTTAGAGCGCCGCACGGCTAGCTCAACAAACTCCCACCTACTTCTTCTCCAAAATCTCCGAAGCCTTCACCCCATCATCAAACATCATAATATCCTTAATCACCTCAGTATTAATCTCGCGAAATGCATTCAGCGCGCTGGTAATTTCATTGCTGCTAGTGCCGATTGAAGCTAGGGCGGCATGGCTTAGTTGCAAACCAGTTTCCAGATTTTTTGATACAACATAACTAGCGCCGACTTTTTTGAAGCGATCGGCATTGTTGATGGTTTCTGATTTTGTGATCACCGAAACATGCGGGAAATTTTCGTGAATGAAGCGCGTGATCGACATGCAAGCGGTTTCATCTTCCATTGCCACCACAACTGATTCGCAACGATCAACCCCAATGTAGCGCAGAATATCGAGATTCATCGCATCGCCGTAATAGATGTTGTAGCCGTTACTTTTTTCGATGCGAACTACGCGATGATTATTTTCCAAAGTTACGTAATGAATGCCGCGTTTGCGCAAAATGTAAGTGACGATGCGTCCAACTTTAGAAAATCCGATGACAATAATATGTTTTTCAATATCGCCGATTTCTCTTTTAATTTTATTGTCGTGCAAAACTTCTTTGATGTAGATGCGTGATTTTATTTTACGTCCCAGCGTTGCCAACATTGGTGTCAGAGCCATGGTGAAAGTGACTAATGTCATTAAAAATTGTGAAGTATCGACATCCATTAATTTTTGTTCCACTGCCATTAAAAATACTACAAAGGCAAATTCGCCGCCTTGCGAAAGTAATAATCCGGCATGAATTGCTGGCGCCATTGGAAAACGAAAAAGTTTACACAGGCCAATGATGATGCTGGTTTTTAAAGCGATGAGAGCAAATGAAGCGAGGATGATGTAAGGCAAGCTGCGCAGCAATAAATCGAAATCAAATGACATGCCAATCGTCATAAAAAATAATCCCAGCAGCAAAGATTTTAGCGAAAGAATTTCCTCTTCGACGCGATATTTATATTCAGTTTCTGCAACCATCAAACCAGCGATGAAGGCGCCAAGGGCAAAGGATAATCCCATGCTGCTGCTTAAAAAAGCGGAGCCTAAAATTACGATTAAAGTTAGACTTAAAAATAAAACTTCGCTTTGCGATTCAGCGATTAAACGATAAAGCGGACGCAATAAAAGACGACCAACAGCAAAAATAACTGCCATGGCGATGACCGCGTTTAGCAAGGCCCCACCAAGTGCGTGACCGATATCTAAATCAGCTTTAGAAAGAAGTGGCAACAAAACTAAAATCGGAATCACCGCTAAATCCTGCATCAATAAAATTGAAAAAGAGAGGCGACCAACGCGAGTTGATTGTTCAGCATGTTCAGCAATTACTTGCATCACGATGGCAGTTGAAGACATCGCCAGAGCGCTACCGATGATGATTGAAACATCGGGCGCTAAATGCATGAAGCGATAGCAGATAAAGGAAATTAGCGCACTGGTAAATAAAACTTGTAATCCGCCAAATCCCAAAACGAATTTACGCATCGCGGCAAGTCGACTAAAAGTTAGTTCAAGTCCGATGGCGAAAAGTAAAAATACTACCCCAAGTTCAGCGATTGATTGAGTGGTTTCTGTGCTGGTTAAAACTCCAAAACCAAATGGACCAATTGCAGCGCCGGCAACCAGATAACCAAGGGCAGGGCTCAATCCCAATTGTTTAAAAACAATGATGATGGCAACGGAAGCGAATAGAAGAATTAGAATATCGTGGAGGTAGGAGATGTCGTGCATGGAAATGAATTGGTAATTAAATTTGTTTTTTTCAGTTTTCGTTTTTAAAAACCACCCTCTCTTCTTACAAGCATAACTTACTTTTAATTTTGCAAAAACATGATCCGCCGTCGCTCTTTTGAGCTATGGCGGACAGGCCCCGAATTTCCAATATTTTTATGACTATTTTATCTGATAAATCGATTGCCGAACTTGCAACAAAGCAGGGCATGATTGAGCCATTTGCTGCCAACCAAATTAAAATTGACGACAATGGAAATAAAATCGTTTCTTACGGAAACTCATCTTATGGCTATGATGCGCGGGTTTCTAACGAATTTAAAATTTTTACTAATATTGATTCTGCGATTGTTGATCCGAAAAATTTTTGCGAAACTAGTTTTGTAAATCGCACTACTGATGTTTGTATCATTCCGCCAAACAGCTTCGCTCTAGCGCGCACTGTGGAATATTTTCGTATTCCAAAAGATGTGCTAGTAATTTGTGTTGGCAAATCAACTTATGCGCGTTGCGGAATTATTGTGAATGTTACGCCTTTGGAGCCAGGTTGGGAAGGTCACGTGACGCTAGAATTTTCTAATACCACTCCTCTGCCAGCAAAAATTTATGCTTTCGAGGGCGCCTGCCAATTCTTGTTTTTAAAAGGCGACCAACCTTGCGAAATTTCCTACGACATGCGTGACGGGAAATATATGAAACAAACTGGAGTCACTTTACCAAAAGTTTAATTCATGATCAGAATAATTTTTTTAACTCTATTTTTTTTCGCGAATCTAGCCTTCGCGGAGGATGATGCGACAAAAGAAAGTTATTCTAATCAGACGGCCGTAGAAGAGGCTCCATCTCCTGATTTTGTTGATGTGAAGGGCGATGTTATAAATGATTACGCCAAAGAATCTCCGCGATTTTTTAATCCACAAAATCCAACTCCATCACGTTTTTTTACGGCCGATTTGTCAACGCCGGATATTTTTGGAACCACCAATAATTTAGTTAAAAAAGTTGGCTCATTTTATCGCGCTTTCGGTGAAGTTATTTTTGTGCAAGGTACAGTTAGCGATTCTTTTGGGGTGCCGATTCAAGGCGCAATCATTCAAATTTGGCAAACTAATGCTGCAGGAAAATATCACACTTTGCTTGAGCCGGGCAGCGAATATATTGACAAATATTTTAACATGTCGGGCCGAGCAATTTCGGATAATTTAGGCAATTACCATTTTATCACCATCATGCCGGGATCCAATCCAGGACGTGCGCCACACCTTAACATGAATATTTATCATCCCAAGTTTGGTAAGCTGGAAACTGAAATCTATTTCGAAGATCATCCTTACAATAAAAATGATTACCAATATTTAGCTTACAGTTCCGATGAGCAAAAATTACTTACCGCAACAGTGCATCATTCCGAAATTACCAATCCGCAATCAATCAAGCTTTGTACCTTCAACATTGCGCTTCGCGGCGTTCATCAATATAAAAGATTCTAAATATGAAATCACAACGTCAGCTGCAAATTGGTGAAAATATTAAACGCATAATATCAGAAATTTTTCTGCGGGGAGATGTTTTATCTTTTCCGGGAAGTATCCTAACCGTGCTTGAAGCCGATGTTAGTCCCGATGCAAAAAATATTCGTATTTATCTCGATATTTTTGGTAATGAAAAAATGCACGAGCAAATTGTTAAATCTCTGAATAAAGCGGCGCCCCATTTTCGTTATCAAATGGCAAAAAGAATCACTTTGCGCGCGGTGCCAGAAATTATTTTTATTCTCGATAAAACGGAGCAGAAGGCTTTGAATCTTGAAGTAATCCTTGATGCAGAGTTAAAAAGAACTCCAGAAAAGAAAAAATAGATGAAAAAGATTTCGATTTTTGGTTGCACCGGATCAATTGGAAAAAATACCATTGAGGTCATTAAAAACGCGCCGCAGGATTTTGAAGTTTTCGCGTTAGTTGCGAGAAATGATGTCAAGACTCTCATCAAGCAAGCCTTAGAAACCAAGCCTTCATACGTTGTCATCGCCAATGAAAAACATTTTCCAGAATTAAAATCAGCACTAAAAAATCTAAAAAAATGTCAAGTCTTGGCAGGTGAAAAAGCGATTTTAGAAGTAGCAAAAATTCGCTGTGATTTATTTGTTTCAGCAATTGTTGGTGCGGCGGGAATGTTGCCTACACTCGCTGCCATCAAGGCCAAATCGCACATCGCTCTCGCTAATAAAGAATCGCTAGTTTGCGCCGGAGAATTTTTAATGGCTGAAGCTAAAAAACAAAAAGTAAAAATTATTCCAGTTGATTCCGAACATAATGCCATCTTCCAAATTTTCGAAAATGACAATTTAGAAATGATTGACGACATCATTCTAACCGCTTCTGGTGGGCCTTTTTTCGCTTCCAAGCAAGATCCAAAAACAATTTCAATTGCTGAGGCGCTTAAACATCCTAATTGGAAAATGGGCGCAAAAATTTCCATCGATTCGGCGACCATGATGAATAAAGGCTTGGAAGTGATCGAAGCTTTTCATCTTTTTCCAGTCGCAAAAAAACAGATTAAAATTTTGGTTCATCCACAGTCAATTCTTCACGGCATGGTAAATTATGCTGATGGTTCAAGCCTTGCGATGCTTAGCTTGCCCGATATGAAAGTACCGATTTCTCACGCTTTATCTTTTCCAAAACGCATGAAAATAAAACATCAAAAACTTGATTTGGCTAAGTTACAAAAATTAGAATTTTTTGATGTTGATGAAAAAAAATTTCCCGCAGTAAAAATTTGTCGCAATGCTTTGGAAATTGATGGAAGTGCGCCAGCGGTATTGAATGCCGCCAATGAAATTGCGGTGGCAAAGTTTTTAGCGGGTGAAATTACTTTCGATAAAATCACAAAAATTGTTGAAAAAACTTTAGCAAAAATTTCGCACCAAAAACTTTCTTCGATTGAAGAAGTTATTTTCTTTGATCAACAAGCGCGTCAAATCGCCGCAAAATTTAATTCATAAAATGGCCATTATTCAATTGATTCTGCACAACTTTCTTTCCTTCGTTTTCATCATCTCGCTCATCGTTTTTATTCATGAGTTTGGGCATTTTTGGGTGGCGCGTTTATGCGGCGTGAAGGTGGAAGAATTCTCGATTGGCTTTGGTAAAAAACTTTTTTCTTGGCGCGATAAAAAAGCTACCGAGTGGAAATTTTGCCTGCTGCCTTTCGGCGGTTACGTGAGAATGTATGGTGATCGCAATGCCACGTCGATGCCGGATGAGGAGGCGATTGCCAAGATGTCTGCTGATGAAAAAAAGATTTCTTTCGTTGGTAAAAATGTTTGGCAACGCATGGCAGTCGTGGTGGCAGGACCAGTCGCAAATTTTTTATTGGCGATTTTTATCTTCACGATTTTATTTCAAATTAATGGTCTAAACAAAGTTTTGCCGATCATTGATGAAGTTGTTCCAGCTAGCGCTGCTTTTATAGCTGGCTTGCAAAAAGGTGATCAAATTCTGGCAATCGATGAAAAAGAAATTTCTGAATTTGATGAAATTAGAAATGCCGTGATGCTGACAAAAGAACAGGAATTAAATTTTAAAATTAAACGCGGTGAAAAATTTCTTGAGCTAAAAATTTCTCCAAAAATTGAAGTAAGAAAAGATTTTTTCGGTGATGAGGTAAAGCTGGCAACTCTTGGCGTTAGCGCTTCTATCGTCGATCATCGTGATTTAAATTTAGGACAAAGTTTTATTGAGGCTAACAAAGAAGCCTACCACATTTCGATCGCAATTTTTAATGCAGTCGGCGAATTAATTAGCGGAAAGCGCTCGGTTAAAGAGTTGGGTGGACCAATTAAAATCGCCAAATATTCCGGCAAAACTGTCGAGATGGGAATTTTAGTAGTGCTGTGGTTCATGGCGATGATCTCGCTAAATCTCGGCGTGATGAATCTTCTGCCAATCCCCGCACTGGATGGCGGACATTTATTTTTCTACCTAATCGAAGCAATCCGCGGCAAAGCCCTCTCCCAAAAAACTCAACAAATGGGTTTTCGTTTCGGACTAAGTTTGCTTTTAGCTTTGATGATTTTTACGACGATAAATGACGTGTTGCAGCTGATGCACTAATATACCAAATCAGCTTCAAAAAGCCGATTAGGTATATTGATTTTGTTTTTACGCAGGATGGCCTGCGCCCCACGGTCGTGGGGAACCCCATATACCGACTCTTTATTTTTGAGCTGGGTATCTTGAATTGGTTTCGGTATATACCAAATCAGCTTCAAAAAGCCGACTTGGTATATTGATTTTGTTTTTACGCAGGATGGCCTGCGCCCCACGGTCGTGGGGAACCCCATATACCGACTCTTTATTTTTGAGTTCGGGTTCTTGAATCCTACAAAAGGGGTCAGACCCCTTTTTCCTAAAAAATTCCAACCACTCCAGAATCAATCAACAATTGATTCAAATAAGTTCCGTCGCTGGCAACTTTGTTGGGATCTTGAGAATCTTTGGTGAAAAAAATATCGGCAATGTAGCGACCGTAAATATCGGTTTTATTGGTTTTGATGATTAAAAAAGGAGCGTCTTTTAAGATTTTTTTGAGCTCAGTTGCAGCTTTTTGTCCTTCCTTAGTTTTGCTTTCCGCGGCATTAATTTTTGCTAGTCGCAAAATTTCCTTGTGAAAAACTCCAAAGCCTAAATCCAAATTCACATGCAGCGTGTCGCCATCAACCACGCGATCTAAAAAAGCTTTGTAGGTGTGCATTTCTTTTTTGTTAGCGGTAGATTTTTTTAGCGAATATTTCTCAGATTTTTTCACGCTTTCTACAGTTTCATTCTCAGTAAAGTTAGTTTTTATTTTACTAAAAATTCCAAACCCTAAATCAACAAACATTTCATCCGAGCCCTTCATTTTCGCCAGTCGGTAGTTGAATAATTTTCCGCGCGAAAATTTTAATTTTTGTGAAGTTGAAACTTTTTTTAACTTTTTTTTCTGAGGTTTATTATTTTTTATCTCAGCAACTTTTTTCTGCAAAGTATCTCCGCTCCAATCATTCTTCTTGGTTAAATCTTCAAGATATTTTCTTTCATCATTGCTTGGAATCCCTACTAATACTCGGTAATGAGACCAATTTAATTTTGGATCATCTTTAGGAAGTTTTGAATAGGTTTGAAAAAAGTTCCGCATTTTGTAGAGTGCAGTTTTAGAAATTTTTGTGTCTTGTTCCAACTTTTTAATCAAATTTTTTCCGTAAGCTTCGTCGCGATTTTTTAGCAAATGCTCTTCAACTAATTTTCCAATCTGCCAAGAAACCTCAACTTTTTGGCGAGTAATTTTTTGCTGCGTTTTTTGCAAATTTAGCAAGATTTCTGCAAGAAGTTTTTTGTAAGTAGCATCAGTAGTTGTAAGGGTTTTCATTGGTTTTTTTAGAGATTTAAAAAGATTGTCGCCTGGCAGGCGACAATCTTTTTTTGAACTTTTATTTTTGCAAATTTTTCAAAACTTTTTTGGCGTCTCCGCAATCAATTATTGATTTCGACAATTCAATTCCATCCACAATTTCTTCAACTTTTCCGGCTAACTTCAAAGCAAAGGCAGAATTTAAAATTACAATGTCGCGGTAAGCAGATTTTTCTCCTTCAAAAAGCGCCAGAAGTTTTTGGGCATTATGTTTTGAATCTGCGCCTTTCAAGCTTTCCAGCGTAACTTTTTTCAAACCAAATTTTTCGGGATCAATAATTTCCTCTTCAAAAATTTTGCCATTTTCGACGCGCAAAAGATAAGAATTGGCGGTGAGGGTGATCTCATCCATGCCATCAAAACCGTGAACGATGTAGGCTTTATTTTCTGTTTCTTTAATTACCGCGGCAATTTTTTGCATTGTGTCGTAGCGCGAAGTGCCAATGAGTTGAGAGCTGGTGTTTGCTGGGTTTAGCAATGGTCCAAGAAAATTAAAAATTGTTGGAATGCCAAGGGATTTACGAATTTCGCCAACATTTTTTAAAGCTTCGTGAAAGAAGGGCGCAAATAAAAAGCACAGATTTTTTTCGCGGAGATTTTTTTCGATTTCAGAAATATCGGCAGAAATTTTTATTCCCAATTCTGCAAAAATATCTGCAGATCCTGATTGAGAAGAAATCGCTTTATTTCCATGCTTAGCAACCGTGACGCCACAAGCCGCAACCACAAAACAAACCGCAGTTGAAATGTTGAGAGTGCCAAGTTTGTCACCGCCAGTTCCGCAAACATCAATCGAATTTTCCGGCGCGGAGATTTTTTTCATCTTGCTCTTCAACACAGAAACGGCACCGATAAATGCATTACTTGGAAGATTCTCGGAATTGAGATCGAGAAGAAATTTTTTTACCGAATCGGGATCAATCTTACCTTCAATAATTTCACTAAAAATTTTTTCGAATTCTTGGGGGGAGATATTAGAGAGATTCATATTTTAACTTTTTTATTCTGTCAAAAGTGGATGAGGGGTCAGACCCCTTAAGAAATCAATTTCAAAAAATTTTCAATTAACTGATGTCCATGCTCGGAAGCAATTGATTCTGGATGGAATTGTACGCCGAAAATTTTTAACTTTTCGTCGGCAATTCCCATGATTATTCCATCTTTTGTCTCAGCGGTAATTTTCAAATTTTTCGGGCAAGTTTTTTTTTCGATGATTAGCGAATGGTAGCGGGTAGCTTTGAAAGGTGAGGGGATGTCTTTAAAAATATTTTCTTTTTTGTGAAAAATTTCGCTGACTTTTCCGTGCATTGGGAAAGTTTTTACAACCTTGCCACCAAAGGCTTGACCGATTGCTTGATGTCCCAAGCAAACACCAAAAATTGGAAAAATTCCTTTTAATTTTTCGATCACTTCTAAACAAATTCCTGCTTCATTTGGTGTGCAAGGCCCGGGAGATAAAACGATTCCGCGCGGTTTTAATTTTTTGATTTCAGCGACTGAAATTTCATCATTACGCTTAACCACAACTTTTTCTGCACCCGCTTGGATGAGGTAGTGGTAGAGGTTGTAGGTGAAGCTGTCGTAGTTGTCGATTAGGAGGATGGTCATGAGTTGGTTTTTTTTAAATCCTCCGACCCTTCGCTTACGCTACGGGCCACCTCGGAACTTAGTCCTCTTTGAAAAAGAGGGTTGCGTCGCTTTAGCGATGACGGATCTGGGTTTAATTTTTTTTGTAATCTTCGAGTGAATATTCATCGACTTGCATCGCATCGAGCGTGGCAATTTGTGAGTCGGTTAGTAAATGTTTTTCGTCGGCAGTGATGATCGATTGTGCAAAAGCTAATTCAATTAAATCTTCCAAACGCTTAGCTGGCAAGAGTTTGCCTCGAATAGCAACTTTGATTTTTTCCGCTGCTTCTTGTGCTTTTTCTTGCAAAGCTAGCGCATATTCCAGGCGACCCAAATTATCATTTTTATCAGCGGAAATAAAAATTCCTTTAGTTAAGGAATCTCTGAAATGACCATTTTTCAGCATATTTTTTACTACTTTGTGACCGAGTTCATCGCAAGCTGGCTTAGAAAAAATATTGACGCGAGACCACAAAATGAAAGGGCAGAGAATGATCTTTGCAACGCAGCCAAAAAGATTTTCATAAATTCCGTCAAAGGCAATTTGTGCTTTTTGGAATTGTTCTTTTAGCGCATGTTTTGCTACGTCAATTTCTTCAGCTTTTTTTCCATTCTCAATAAATTTTCTTAAAATCGAAGTGCTGAGATACATTGCAGAAAGAACGTCGCCGAAACGGCCATTTAATTTTTCTTTGCGTTTTAAATTGCCACCGAAGCGCGCCAGAGCGATGTCAGCGAGAAGAGCAAAAGTTGCAGAGCACCAAGAAATTTTGCGTTCGTAGCGTCCGACAAAATCATTTTTGAATGGTTTGTGCAAATATCCGCGAGTTAGAGAAAGTAAAATCGAGCGCGTTAAATTGCTGATTAGATGATTAATGTGCGCAAAAAATTCGCGATCAAAAACTTTCAAATCGCCAGTTTGTAGCGCGATAATTTCCTTGTAAGCATGAGGGTGACACATGATGGCGCCTTGTCCGAAGTGGATCAAGCTGCGCGTCATAATATTGGCGCCCTCAACCGTAATTGAAATTGGCGTCGAGAAATAAGCGTTGGCAAGAAGATTGCGCGACCCACGAATAATGCCGCGTCCGCCCAGAATATCCATGCCGTCATTAATATTTTGACGGAACATTTCAGTGGCGTGATATTTGGCAATTGCAGTAACTACCGCAGGTTTTGAGCCAGAATCAATAGCACCGGCAGTGAAGCAGCGCATGGCGTCGATTGCGTAAGTGCGCGAAGTCATGCGCGCTAAAACTTCTTCGACTCCTTCGAATTTTCCAACTGCAGTGCCGAATTGTTGGCGGATTGCTGAGTAGGCGCTAACAGCTCTTAAAGTTAATTTTGAACCGCCGCTGGAAGTTGAGGGCAGAGAAATTCCGCGACCTGCCGAAAGACAATCAATCAACATTTTCCAGCCGATTCCAAGCCCGTCCTTGCCGCCAATTACAGCATCCAAACCCACTACAACATTTTCGCCATTAAGTGGAGAATTTACGAATGGAGTTGCTAGCGGATCATGTCTGCGGCCTTGGCGCACGCCTTTAGTTGTGTGGGGAATTAAAGCGCAAGTGATACCAATATCTTCTTTTTCTGAAATTAAATGTTCGGGATCGCGAAGTTGAAAAGCGAGTCCGATCAAGGTGGCGTAAGCGCCGAGAGTGATGTAGCGTTTATTCCAATTGAGACGAATTTTTATTTCGCCACTTTCATCTTTGAATAAAACGCCGTTAGAAATTATTGAAGTTGCATCAGATCCTGCGGTTGGTTCGGTAAGCGCGAAGCAAGGTAACTCGCGGCCGTCGGCTAGGCGAGGAAGATAATAATTGCGCTGATTTTCGGTTCCGTAATGCATCAATAATTCTGCGGGTCCTAAGGAATTTGGCACCATGGCAGTGATTGCTAGTGGAACCGAGCGTGAAGATAATTTTTCAATGACGCAGCCATTGGCGTAAGCGGAGAATTGCAAGCCACCGAATTTTTTGGGAACGATCAGGCCAAAAAACTTTTTCTCGCGTAAAAATTTCCAAACATTTTCTGGAAGATCGCGCAGCTTTTGTACTTCGTAATCGCTGCAGATTTTACAAAGTTCTTCAACTTCATTATCCAAAAAATTTTGTTCTTCGCTGGTTAGCTTGGGATATTTTTCGGAGAAGATTCTTTTAAAATTTGGACGACCGGAAAAAAGTTCACCATCAACCCAAACCGTTCCCGAAGTGAGTGCGATTTTTTCAGTTTCAGAAATTTTTGGCAAGAGACCGAGAGCTTTGATTAGAGAGATAATGTGGATGGTGATCAGGTTGCGGCGGATTGCCGGGATGACTAGGGGAAGTGAAATTAGCGCAAAAAATACCCAGAAACTTGTTGGGAGATTTTGGGGGAGAAGATAAGTTGCGAGAAGAATAAAATAAGAAATTCCGGGGAATTTTTTGTAGGCACAAAGCACCGCTAAAGTTGCGATTATCAAACCGAGATGAGGAACTTCGCCAAGAAGAATAATTAAATTTGTCATGTGTTTTTAGCTTTGATTTTTTTCTAAAGTTAATTCGCAAGCTGCTCTCACAAGTCCGCGAATTTGGGTGAGGTAAGAAGCTCTTTCATTTACTGAAATAGCTCCTCTGGCATCAAGTAAATTTAGTAAGTGACTGGCTTTAAGTGCCATTTCGTAAGCAGGAATTGGTAATTTCTTTTCCGCTAAAATTTTTGAATGTTCAACATTTTCAGCAAAATTTTTGAAAAGAGTCTCAAGATTGGAATGTTCGAGAATAAAAGCGGAATTTTCGATTTCGCTGTCACGAAAAACATCGCCGTAAGAAATTTTTTTATCGCCTTCAAGTCCATTCCAATTAATTTCGAAAATCGAATCAACGCCCTGAATATGAATGGCGAGGCGTTCTAAGCCGTAAGTAATTTCGCCGGCAATGACTTCACATTCGATGCCGCCAACTTGTTGCATGTAAGTGAATTGACTGACTTCCATGCCATTGAACCAAATTTCCCAACCCAAGCCAGAAGCGCCAACTGAAGGATTTTCCCAATCATCTTCCACGAAACGCACATCATTTTGTGAGGGGTTCAGACCAATTAATTCCAGACTTTGCAGATAAAGGTCTTTGATATTTTTTGGTGCCGGTTTTAGTAAAACTTGAAATTGATAATAGTGGCTTAGACGGTTGGGATTCTGCGCGTATCTAGCGTCGGTAGGTCTTCTGCTTGGTTGCACGTAAGCAACATTCCACGGTTTTTTACCCAATGCTTTTAAAACTGTTGAAGGATGAAGAGTGCCAGCGCCAACTTCAATATCAATTGGTTGTAAAATCGCGCATCCTTGCGCAGCCCAAAAGTTTTGGAGAGTTAGGATTATTTCTTGGAAGGATTTCATGAAATTAACAATTAATACGAAAAGGGGTCTGACCCTTTTTTGGTTTTAGACGCTAAAGGATGAACCGCAGCCGCAACTGCTGGCGGCGTTGGGATTTACGACTTTGAAGTAAGAGGCGCCGAGTTCTTTTACGAATTGGATTTCGGCATTTTTTAAAAATTCCATCGAGGTTTCGTCGGTGACAGCGAGAATAAAATTTTCTTTTTTGGCGATCTCAATATCGTCATCAAGATGCTTTTCATCTAGCTCGAAAATATATTGAAAGCCGCTGCAACCGCCGCCAGAAATTGAAACGCGCAAAAATTTATTCTGATTTTCTGCTTTGCTTCTGATCTCTGCAATTCTGGTTAATGCTGATTCTGAGATGTTCACGCCGTTCATTTCCTGTTATTTCTTTTGGTTAATTCACTCAAAATTTCATCAAGTTCAATATTTTGTGAGATCAGTAAAACTAGAGTGTGGTAAAATAAATCACAAACTTCTCCCGCTAAATCTTCGCGAGTTTTTTGATTGCGATTTTTATCATTTAGAAAAGCCGCGATTACAACTTCAACCGCTTCTTCGCCAACTTTGCGAGTGATTTTTTCAACACCGCCTTTGATGAGATCAGCAGTGTAGGAATTTTTCCCCAGCGTCGTCGCTCGTTGTTTTAATATTACAAAAATTTCTTCGAAGGTTAATTTTATTTCTGACATTTTTTAAAAAATTGAATATTCCTCTTCCTTATCAATTGCATTTCCTCCGCCCAACACTTTGTAGAGCGTAATGAGGTTTACCAGATATTCTTTTTTAACATTATTGCGATTTTGCTTGGCTAAAAACAGTGTTAATTGTGAATCGATTTTATCGAGAGAGCTTGAAGCGCCTTGGTGATATTTTGCGGTAGCAATTTTGAAACCTTTTTCCCGCATTTTTAAAATTAGGTCGGATGATTTTAATTGTCGCACAGAAGCTTCTCTTTGTGCAAACTGGTCTAAAGCCTCGCCAAAAGCGGTGTGAATGGCTTGTTGGTAATTTATGATTTCGATTTGTTTCAAAACATTAGCGTTTTTTAAGCGCGCGATATTTTGTCCGCCAGAAAAAATTGGCAAAGAAATTTGTGGTGTAAGCGTCCAAGATCTAGAAGCCGGAGCAATCGTGCTATTTAATTCGCGCGAGCTGTAGCCGTAAGTTCCACTCAAGGAAATTGTTGGAAAAAAAGCGGCACGAGCGGCGCCAATATCGGCATTGGCACTTTTTAATTGATGTTCGGCTTGTGAGATGTCGGGACGTGAAAGTAGTGAAGTTGAAGGTGTGAATTCCAGTAAGGATTCATCAATTTTTATTTCATCAATTGAATCAATTTTTGGTAAGGATTCAGCATCGAATTTTCCGGTTAAAATCATCAAAGCATTGCTGTCTTGTTCGACAAATTTTTTGTAATTATCGCAAGTCAATCGAGCATTTTCAGTGTTTGCTTCCGCATTTAATAAATCTGTTGGCGCATCTAAACCAGCTTTGTGGCGCAATTCAACAAGACGAGTTTTTTCTTCTAAGGCTTTAACATTTTCTTCGGCAATTCTGAGATTTTCACGATCGACTAAAAATTGCGCGTAGGCATTTACGGTTTGTGAAATCACGGTGATTTTTACTAGATTGCGCGCCTGTCTACTTCCCAATAAATCTTCAAAAACTGATTTTTTTAAACTTCTTAAACGTCCGAAAAAATCCAACTCGTAAGAAGTGAAAGCGAGGTTAGCTCTGAATTGTTTTTTTGGAGTAAATGATCTGAAAGCTGTGGGTGCTTTTTGTTTAATTTCGGAAGCATTAGCGCTAATCGAAGGAAAAAGACTAGAGCGCGTCACGCCATAAATTGCTTCGACTGATTCAACATTGAGATTGGCAGTTTTGAGATCGCGATTATTCGCCAGCGCCATTTTAATGACGCGCTGCAAATCTTCTGATTGAAAAAATCTGTCCCAAGAAATTTGGCTAATTTTTTCTTTTGAATTTTCGGCTAGAGGTAAATCGATTTTTGGTTTACGATATTTTGGTTCCATCGTGCAGGAAATCAGAGTGACTGCGATGAGAAGTGAGGTAATTTTTTTCATGATTTTTTCACCAATTTTATCACCAAAACATAAAACATCGGTACGAATAAAGTGGCGATGAAAGTTGCAAAAATCATGCCGCCCATCACGCCAATTCCAATTGCTCTTTGACTTGCAGAACCAGCGCCAGTAGCGAGTGCCAGTGGAGTGATTCCTAAAATAAATGCCATTGAAGTCATGATGATGGGACGAAATCTTTGTTTGGTGGCAATCATCGTGGCTTCAACAATATCATGGCCAGAATCGTAAAGTCGGCGCGCAAATTCGACGATTAAAATCGCGTTTTTGGCGGAAAGTCCAATGGTGGTTAAAAGACCGACTTGGAAATAAACATCATTATTCATGCCGAAAAATAGCGAGAAGAGTAGGGCGCCGAGAATACCAAATGGCACCACCAAAATCACTGAAAAAGGAATCGCCCAACTTTCATAAAGTGCAGCGAGCGATAAAAAAACTACGATCGTTGAAATGACGTAAAGAATTAAAGTTTTTGAACCGCTGGCTTTTTCCTCAAAAGAAATTCCCGACCAAGTGTAATCCATGCCTTTGGGCAAAATATCCGCCATCATTTTTTCCATTTCTGCAATCGCAACGCCAGAGCTTACGCCAGGAATCGCGCTACCTTGAATATTGATTGAAGAAAAGCCGTTGAAGCGCTCCAGCTTTGGTGAGCCGAAAGTCCAATGTGCTGTCGAGAAGCTGCCGAAAGAGACCATTTTTCCATCCTTGTTGCGAACATACCATTGCTTCAAATCTTCCGGCGCCATGCGATACTGAGCTTCGCCTTGAAGGAAAACTTTTTTGATGCGGGTTTTATCAAGAAAATCATTTACGTAAAATGATCCCCAAGCGCTTTGCAAAGTTTGATTAATGTCGGCTGGAGAAATGCCTAGCGCCGCAGCTTTTTCGTAATCAACATCGATTTTATATTGCGCGACATCGCTCAAACCATTTGGTCGAACTCCCATCAGTAGCGGATTTTTTGCAGCGGCGCCGAGCAGCTGATTGCGTGCCGCCATCAAAACATTGTGACCAACGCCAGTGCGATCAATTAGTTGTAAATCAAATCCTGAAGCATTGCCAAGTTCGCGAATTGGTGGGGGGAATAATGTGAAAGCAACTGCGTCTTTCAAGCCTCCAAGCGACATCATGGCGCGGTGTGAAATCGCCGCAACATGTTGATCTCGATTTTTTCTTTGTGACCAATCTTTCAATCCGATAAAACCAAAACCAGCATTTTGAGCGCGTCCCATAAAGCTGAAACCTTCAACGGTAAAAAGATGTTCGACGTTTTTTTCTTCTTTGGTTAAAAAATATTCTTCAACTTTTTTCAAACTTTCTGAGGTGCGTTCCAGCGTTGATCCACTTGGCGTGTTAAGCATCACATACATTATGCCTTGATCTTCAACCGGCAAAAATGAAGTGGGAAGTTTGCTGAAAAGAAAAACGATTCCGCCGCACATTACGACGTAAATTAAAATGAAACGAATGCTGGAATTGATGGCGCTGTTAGAGCTTGAGAGGTAAAAATTTCGCAGCGCATTTAATCCGCGATCGAAGCGATTTTGCGTGAGAGTAAAATCTTTTTTTGCTGGTTTTAAAATGGTGGCGCAAAGTGAGGGAGAAAGAATCAAGGCTACTAAAACTGAAAGCCCCATTGCCGAAACAATAGTAATGGAAAATTGGCGATAAATTCCGCCAGCCGAGCCGCCGAAAAATGCCATCGGCACAAATACGGCGGAGAGAACAACGGCGATTCCAATCAAGGCACCAGTGATTTGTTTCATTGATTTTTTTGTTGCTTCGACAGGCGAGAGGCCTTCTTCATGCATGATGCGTTCCACATTTTCGACGACTACAATCGCGTCATCAACCAGCAAGCCAATCGCTAGCACAATGGCGAACATCGTCAGAGTATTAATGGTGAAGCCGCAGGAAAAAAGAATGGCGAAAGTGCCGAGCAAAACAACAGGGACGGCGATGGTTGGAATTAGCGTGGCGCGGAAATTTTGTAGGAAAAGTAGCATTACTAAAAACACTAGAAATATCGCGATGAGCAAGGTTTCAACTACGCCGATAATCGAAAGTTTGATGAAAGGAGTTGAATCAAGAGTGTAAACAAATTCGACGCTTTTTGGTAAAGTTTTTGCGAGGTCGGCCATTTTTTTCTTCACATTGGCTGCGGTTTCTAAAGCATTGGCACCACTAGCTAAAACTACCGCCATTCCTGCAGCGGGATGACCTTTGTAACGAGCTAATGTGCTGTAATTTTGTAAGCCGATTTCAACTTTTGCGACGTCACGCAAACGAACTTGCGAGCCGTTTTTATTCACGCGCAAAATCACTCCTTCGAATTGCTCTACGCTTCGTAAGCGCGATTGCGCGGTGATCGTGGCGTTAATCTGCTGACCTTTTACCGCGGGTAATCCACCAAGTTGGCCAGCGGAAACGTCATTATTTTGGGCACGAATTGCGGCAATAATATCGCCGGTTGAAATGCCGTAGCTGAAAAGTTTGTTGGGATTGAGCCAAATTCGCATGGCATTTGGATTGCCGAAGGAAATTACGTTGCCTACGCCATTGACGCGCGCGATGGCATCTTTGACGTCAGATAAAAGTATGTCGCCAAGATCGCCCTGATCGACGGAATGATCTTTGGAATAAAGCGCGATCACCAACAGAAAATTATTATTGGATTTATTTATTCGAACACCTTGCTGCTGAACTTCTTGCGGCAGTAGAGGCATCGCGGCTTGCAGCTTGTTTTGTACCTGAATTTGCGCGATGTCGGGATTAGTTTTTGGCTCAAAAGTAAGAGTGATTGTGACATTGCCATCAGCATCAGAACTCGAAAAAAAATAACGCAAATTGTCAATACCAGTAAGGCTTTGCTCGATTACTTGGGTGACGCTATTTTCCAGAGTTTCAGCAGATGCGCCGGGAAGAAGAGTCGAAATTGAAACTGAAGGCGGCGCGATATTTGGATATTGTTCAACCGGCATTTTAAGCAATGCCAACGCGCCAGCAAGCATGATGATAATAGAGATCACCCAAGCAAAAATCGGTCGTTGAATAAAAAAGTCGGACATTATTTTTTTCGATTTTTTTTGTTTGACTCGGTCAAACTCCCTCTCCCTTGAGGGGAGAGGGCTGGGGTGAGGGTGAATAAGTAAAGCGAATTACAAAACTTACGCCAACTAAAAAACGAAAATTAAAACTTTTTACGTGGTAATTATTTTAAATTTTGTAGCTGTTGTAAAATTTTACAAAACTTCGCTTACGCTCATCACCCTCACCCCAACCCTCTCCCCTCAAGGGAGAGGGAGCTAGACCGAGGTTTGGTTGAGTTTGGATTTTCATGCGTCGGCCTTGGGGGTCAGACCCCTTTTTCGATTTTTGGAGCCACAGTAACTTTCGCTCCGTCGGTTATTTTTTGTAGGCCTTCGTAAATTAAAATTTCGCCTTCCGCCAAGCCTTCAACAACAATCCAGCGATTATCAATGGCTTGGCTAACCTTGATTGGCCTTTGTTTGGCGCTATTTCCATTTTCAAGAATGAAGACAAATAATTCGCCATTTGCGGCGCGCATTGTTGCGCGTTGTGGAATTGTAATGGCATCGAACACTGGCAAATGTAGCCGCGCAGTGACGAACATTCCGGGAATAAGTTTGCCGTCAGGATTTTTTATTTCGGCGCGCAATCTTACGGAATCAGTGGCTTCATCAGCAAATTTTTCGGCAAATTTTAATTCGCCGTCATGCTCATATTTTTCATCATCAACTAACAAACTCACCGCCATATTTTTTTGCGCCGGCGATTTAATTGATTCTTTGCTAGGCTGAATCATGTCGACATAAATCGGATCAAGCTGCGTGATTGTAGTTAGAATGGTAGTTTGATTGGTAGTGGCTAGCGCACCTTCCGTGACATTCGATTTGCCAACATAACCGCTGATCGGCGCTAAAACTTTGGCGTAATTGGAATTAGTTTGTGCCAGTTTGAAATCAGCTTCCGCCTTAGCGAAATCAGCCTCGCTATCCTCAAATTCCTGTTGGCTGAGGGCATCTTCTTTGAATAAAATTTTGTAGCGATCGCGTCTGGCGCGCATTCGATCGAAGCTAGTTTTGGTATTTTTTAAAGTGATGTCGTAGACGTTGGGATCGATTTGGTAAAGCTGATCGCCTTGCTTGACAAAGCTGCCTTCTTCAAATTTACGTTCTTTGATTACGCCTTCAATTTGTGGACGAACTTCGGAAATACGAAAAGCGGCAACACGCGCTGGTAATTCGCGAAAAGTTTGTAGTGGTTCTTTTTTTATCACCAAGATGCTAACTTCAGGAGACTTACCCATCATTGTCTGCATCGCGGCTTTTTGCTGGGCGATTTTTGGCGTGATGATGAAAAAATAATATCCACCAGCCGCAAGCAAGAGCCCAAGCAGAAATAGTGAGAGGATTTTTTTGTTCATGTAAATTTTTCTTAACCTCCTTTGCAAAAGGAGGTGGCCCTGAGCCTGTCGAAGGGTCGGAGGATTTTTTTAGATAAATCACCCGTCATCGCTAACGCGACGCCACCCTCTTTTTGAAAGAGGGTTTTTCAGAAACTAAATTTGCTTTGCCAACAACTCAAACATTTTTTGTGATTGAAACTTGATTTTATTTTTGATGGGAAAGATTGTCAGCGAAATCGCATTCAATTCAAAATCAAATTAATTAAAAATCATGACTATCGAAATGACTTTATCGATCATCAAACCCGATGCTACGATCAGAAACCTTACTGGAAAAATTAATACAAAATTTGAAGAAGCTGGTTTGAAAATCGTTGCACAAAAAAGAATGCAACTTTCAGAAAAAATCGCCGGCGAATTTTACGCTGTGCATCGCGAACGCCCATTCTACAATGATCTAGTGAAGTTCATGACTTCTGGTCCAGTTGTAGTCCAAGTGCTAAAAGGCGAAAGTGCCGTCGCAAAAAATCGCGAAATCATGGGCGCCACTAATCCAGCAAATGCCGACGCCGGAACCATCCGCAAAGAGTTTGCTCTTTCAATCGAAGCTAATTCAGTTCACGGATCAGATAGTTTGGAAAATGCGAAGAATGAGATTTCGTTTTTCTTTGCTGGATTGGAAATTTTTGAGTAAATTATGCCAAATCAGCTTCAAGAAGCCGACTTGGTATATTGATTTTGTTTTTACGCACGAGGGCCTGCGCCCCACGGTCGTGGGGAACCCCATATACCGACTCTTTATTTTTGAGATCGGTAACTTGAATTGGTTTCGGTATATACCGAAACTGATTCAAGTTACCGAACTATAGTTTGTCATCCCCGCGAAGGCGGGGATCCAGAAGGTCTTTACGAAGAGCTGGATCCCCGCCTTCGCGGGGATGACAAACCGGAAGAATGAGAAGTTCGGTATGTTCA
>CAMCMF010000001.1 GCA_945875865.1 Rhizobium sp. Q54 | reverse complement strand
AGCAAATTCTAGAGGTGATTTTTAGGGTAAATTTAACTTAAAAATAGTTAGAAATTATCCAAAAATTACTTCTGAATTTGTTCCATCTTTTTTAAAAAAAGAACTCTATCCGGCAGAAATTTCTGTCTGGCTTGAGGGGGTCACTTCACGGAGTGGCGGACGTTCTCTCGTCTTTTGCCCCACCAGATACTTGCTCTGCACTCAAAACCTTCGTGCCTTCAGTTAAAAAATCTTGTTTTAACCGCTCTGGAAGTAAGTCAACCGAACCGCCATATGAACGATATTCTTTTAGCAATGCGGTTTTTTTATCTACCTTAGTTGGATCTTCTAACGATAATAAAATAGTTGGATCTTCTAACGATAATAAAAACGATTTTAAACCAATGGCGTGATCAAAATTAGCCAATGATTTTGCACCAAAAGAATAAGCAAAATTACTATCCAGTGAGATTGATTTTTGAATCGATTGCAATTGCTCAAGAGTTACGCCATCCAGCAGTTTTGCCTGACAAATTGCATTAGCATCTTTTATCTTAAACTGATCAATAAAAGCATGCGATAAAGCCTGACGCGCCGCTTTATAATCAGGAGTTTTTGGCATTTCTGCCATCAAATAAGCAAAATTTTCTGCGGTAATTTCATATTTTTTGCCAGGAACAATCCGAGTAAAAATTTGAAAAACATCGCAATGTTCTTTCAAAGAATCCTTTGTTGTAGGCCCCTTAATCACAGCTAAAACCAATTCAAATTCTGCAGTAGTTTCAATCTTAATATCCTTTAATTTTTCTTTAAAAGCTGCGGCACTATTTTTATATGCCGTCTCTTTTTCGCTTTTTGCATCACCACCAAGATTTATTTCTACATTTTTTATTGTTGATAAAAGTTTCAAATAGTGAGCTACCAATTTGGACGCAGAATCTTTTTCAGAAAATAATTCTTGGCGATCTTTATTCTTACTATTAGCGCAAACTTTATTGAATTGATCTAGAAATGCGTTAGCAAGAACAACCTTAGCTAGTGACTTTTCACCCAATTCTTTATCTAATTCTTTATCTAATTCTTTATCTAAATCTTTATCTAAATCATTAAAAGCTCCCAAAACTTTCCAAGGAACATTGGCTGGAATTTCTTTTTTATTTTTTACCGCTATTTCGTTTTTACATAAACCAAGAATTCTAGATATATCCGTAGCGTCTCTTGCAACTATTTGACTCTCTAAAGTTGGAATGTCGGCTTCTGCTTCTAATCCTTTTAAATTCACATAATCATATGAATTCATTCTTAGCAGGGCCCCTTGTGGAATTTTTCTAACCATTTCCGACGTAAGATCGGCTCCTTTCTGCAGGAGATATAAGGCAAGTTCTTTACCATTAGCATCTTTTAAATTTTTGATCATCTGCAAAGGAGTTTTTTCAACTCCTTGATACATCGCTTTTTCATTTGGATTTGCACCAGCTCTTAAAAGCAATAACGCCTTATCAGAAGATCCTGATGTAATTGCCAAGTGTAGAGCAGTAAAGTTTGCACCATTCCTTTCATCAATTTTACACCTCTCCTCCTCACTTCTTTTTACATTATTTTTTAAAAAACTATTTAGATCGCTCAAACTACCATGATTTACTACGTATGAAACAAATGGAGTTGTTGAAACGAATTTTCTTGGATCACCACCAAGTTCAACATATTTAACTATTGCCTTTACCCGATCTGGTTCTTTGGTTTTTGGATCAAGAATTTTTATTTCTTCTTCTCTAGCATTTTTAGTAAGTTTTTTAGCCATCTCAATAACTAGCGACGCCCTTTTAAATAAAGCTGGATCGCAATGTCTTTGGGCTTCAACCAATGGTCCGTTAGCTATATCACTATCCCTATGCAAACGAGAATATTTATTACGAGAAATCGCCTCTGAAGAATTGGTTTTGCAACTTTCCACAAGTTGCTCGACAAAGGCTTGGCTAATAATTTTTTTTACTTCTTCTGCGCTCGATGTAATGAATTCCAGCATTTTAGAATAAGAATTAACAATTTCTCTTGGCGTTGCTTCTTTTTTAACTCCAAGAATTTCGTAATTCGATACAACTTTAGCTTGAGATTTTTTTATAATTTGTAGAGCAAAATCCGCTTTCACTTCATAGCCAATAGGTTGAAAATCAGTAGCGCAATGCATTACGCGACCTTTTGCATTAGTAAGTTTGGCAAATTCTTGAGCAACATAACTTGAAACCTTATCACCTTTTCCATCATGACCATCAAACACAGCAAGCATTCTTGGTGTTTTTTGAATTTGCGTTAAATCGCAAGTTATTACCGAAATATTATCTGCACTACCTGCTGCCCTTGTAGCACAGTCTGAGATGAATTCAGACATATTATTTTCCCAACTTTGCTGTAAGGAGGGGTTTTTAAACCATCTATCCAAAGCGAAAACATATTCCCGCTCGCTGATATTATTATCGAAAAGTCCATCACAAGAAACACAAAGATGAGCCTGTTGACCAGCTGTTACACCTAAATCCTGAAGATTATAATGATAAAAATCTGGATTATCAGAAACCACATGCGCCACGTTTCCTTCTTTATCTTTATTGCCTTTATTATTACGATCTCCAAGAGAGCGTGGCATATTGAGCCCTCCCAACCTCTTTCCATACTTTCCATCAACAATCTCACCACCTAAAGAGGCGATACGAGCCATCTCTAAAGGATGATCAAGTCTATGATCTGTGGTTAGTCTAATTGCCTTCACTCCTTCTTTAGGATCCCAAACATAAAGCACCGCTCTTGCATCACCACAATTAGCAATTTTAATTTGATTACCTTCAAGATGACAAATAACTGCGGTAGTTCCTCCTCCTTCTGCTAAAGCTGCTTTCACCAAACCCTTTTTTACTTCTTCAAACATTTTCTCCAAATCTGAAAAAACTTTATCACCCTTAACATTTGCCAGTCCAGCAAAAAAACTATCTTGGGAGTTATCACGTTTACCTTGAGATCCGGCACAACTCATATGAAGAAGTTTTGACCTTTCCGATATTTCACTTCCTAAAAAAGCAGCGTAAGGAGATTTTTTTTGAGGATAATCCATTCCTTTCAATTCCTCATTAAAAGCAACGCTCCTTTTAGCAGCCACCTCTTTTACATCTCTCTCATATTGCGCTTTCGCTTCTAACTCATTGAGCGAGAGAATAAAATAATGGAAATATTTTTGATCAAAAATTTTTCCTTCAGGAAAGATATTTCTAAGATCTTCAATTTCACACTCGAAAACATCTCGGTGAGTCCTTATATCAACTTCGTTACCTGTAATTCTTATTAGATAATCGCAATATTGATCAAAATTTTCACAACCTTCATATTTTAAACATGGCATTTCTGCTGGTGCTTTTCCAAAAAATGGTTTTCTTGGAATTGGATGTTTAGCAGCTTTTTCAGCAGAATTCTTAATCGCCAGTTTTATATTTTCGGCAAAGTTATGTGGCGAGTTGCTTTGTGTCGCAGCGGCATATAAAGCCTTCGCTTTATTACGCTCGGCCTCGCGGGGATCAACTATGTCGCCATCTTTTTTATCCATTAAATCCTAATTAAATCAATCCCTCAAACATAACAAAACCATCCTTAGAGCCCGTGTCATCATTGATTGCGCGCTCAGGATGCGGCATCATCCCCAGCACATTTCGTTTGTCATTGAAAATCCCAGCGATGTTAAACATCGAGCCATTAGGATTTGATTCATCGGTTAAATTTCCTTCCGCATCAACATAGCGGAAAGCGATATTTCCATCATCTTCCAGCTTTTTAATCACTGCAGAATCAGCAAAATAATTTCCATCCATGTGAGCGATTGGAACGCGAATTACTTGATTTTTTTTATATTTGCGAGTGAAAGCAGAATCAGAATTTTCAACGCGAAGACTAACTGTGCGGCAAATGAATTTCATTTTTTTGTTACGCAATAAAACTCCTGGCAAAAGTCCCGCTTCGGTTAAAATTTGGAAACCGTTGCAAATGCCCAGCACTCGCACGCCTTTATCTGCCAACCTTTTTACTTCCATCATCACTGGAGAAATCGCCGCCATGGCGCCGGAGCGCAAATAATCGCCGTAAGAAAATCCGCCGGGAACGATGATTAAATCAAGATTGTCATCAAGCTTACTTTCCTGATGCCAAATTTTTTGTGTTTTCGCGCCAACTTTTTGCAATGCGACAAGAGCGTCGCGATCACAGTTTGAGCCTGGAAATGTAATTACTGCCGCTTTCATTAAAGAACCTCAAAAGAATAATCTTCGATAATTTTATTGACCAAAAGCCTGTCGCAAATTTCATCAACAATCATTTTAATTTTTGCTGAATCAGTTTCAGCGATTTCAAGCTCTACAACCTTTCCTTGTCTAACTTGCGAAATTTGCGGAAAGCCCAGATTTTTTTGCAACGAAGCTTCAATGGCTTTTCCTTGCGTGTCTAAAACACCTTTTTTTAGAGAAATTAAAATTCTGATTTTCATAAAACGAAATTTGTTAATTGATAATTCTTAATTGCTAATTCCAAGCCTTCTCGCCACTTCTTCGTAGGCTTCAACAAGTCCACCAAGATCTCTTCTAAAGCGATCCTTATCGAGTTTTTCTAAAGTTGTGGAATCCCAAAGTCTACAGCTATCTGGACTGATCTCGTCAGCCAAAGTAATTTTTCCTTGCCAATCGAAGCCAAATTCAATTTTAAAATCAACCAATTTAATGCCGATTTCAGCGAAAATTTTTAGTAATAATTGATTAATTTTTAGCGTATAATTTTTGATTTCATCAAGCTGCGCTCTGGTGACAATTTTTAAAACACTAATCGCATGATCATCGTTAATCAAAGGATCGCCAAGAGCGTCATCCTTGAAACAAATTTCAAAAATCGGCGATAAAAGTTCGCGACCCTCCTCAATTCCAAGACGCTTCGCCATTGATCCGGCAGCGATATTTCTAACAATAACTTCCAGCGGAATAATTTTAACTTTGCGAATTAATTGCTCACGCTCATTCAATCTTTTTACAAAATGCGTTGGAATTCCCGCCGCAGCCATTTCAAGCATGATATGCTCAGAAATCACATTATTCAAAATTCCTTTGCGCTCAATTTGTTCTTTTTTCTGTCCGTTGAAAGCGGTGGCATCATCTTTAAAATATTGGATGAGAAGAGTTTCGTCATCAGTTTTAAAAAGTTGTTTAGCTTTTCCTTCGTAAATTTTTTCTAACTTTTGCATTTCTAAAAATTTTAATTTCGATTTTCCTTTTTTTGTCATCCCCGCGAAAGCGGGGATCCAGAAGACTTAGAAAGAACTGGATCCCCGCTTTCGCGAGGATGACAACTGAGTAATATTAATCCCACTTGGCCACTGGTGGTAAAGACATAAGGATCGCTTCCGTATTCCCGCCAGTCATCAAGCCAAATTTCGTTCCGCGATCATAAACCAAATTAAATTCTGTATATAATCCGCGCTTACGTAATTGATGCTCGCGCTGTTCTTCCGTCCATTTTTCATTCATGTGACGACGAACTAATTTCGGAAATATTTCTAAGAAAGCCAGTCCAACATTTTTAGTAAATTCAAAGTCAGCTTCAAAATCTTCTGTATTCAAATAATCGTAAAAAATTCCACCCACGCCACGCGAAACATTACGATGTTTGATGAAAAAATATTCATCGCACCATTTTTTAAATTTATCATAATATTGCGGAGAGGCCTTATCACAAGCCACTTTAAAGGCTTGATGAAAATCTTGAGTATCTGCCTCAACTTCAAACATCGGATTTAAATCAGCACCGCCACCAAACCATTGTTTTTCGGTACAAATAAAACGCGTATTCATGTGAACAGCGGGAGCTAAAGGCGATTTCATATGCGCCACTAGCGAAATTCCACTCGCCCAAAAGTTTGGATTTTCGCTAGCACCTGGAATTTCCTTGCGAAATTCTGGACTAAATTCGCCAAAAACTTTAGAAAAATTCACCCCAACTTTTTCAAAAACATTTCCTTTCATCAAGGACATTTCGCCACTCCCTCCGCCATCACGATCCCAATTTTTTCTGACAAATTTACCGGGATTCGCTGCATCAAATTCACTTTCGATTTTCTCGAATTCCGTACAAATTTTATCACGCAGATTTTTGAACCAAGCTGAGGTTAAATCTTGCTTTTCTTGGAGATGCATGAGCTATGGCTTGATTAATTGACAATTGAGATCAAATTTTCAGGGAAATTTTCCTTCAAACTATTTCCATAAAATGAATTTTAAATCAGATTTTTCATCAAATTTTCTTAGGGAATTTTCCGAGCGCGGATTTTTTGCCCAAGCAACTCACTCCGATGAGCTCGACGATCTTTTTTGCAGCGAAAAAGTGACTGCCTATATCGGTTTTGATTGCACCGCCAAATCTTTACATGCTGGTAGCTTGATCCAAATCATGATTCTGCGTTTACTACAAAAACACGGTCACAAACCGATAGTTTTGTTGGGTGGGGGAACTACCAGAATCGGCGATCCCTCAGGAAAAGATGAAGCCCGCCAAATTTTGAGCGAAGATAAAATAAAAGAAAATCTTTTAGGAATCCGTAAAACTTTAGAAAAATTTATTACCTTTGGCGGCGGCGCGGCAAGCGCGACTTTAGTCAATAATTATGATTGGTTACGTCACTTGAATTACATCGATTTTTTAGGTGAAGTTGGTCGTCATTTTTCGATCAATCGCATGCTAACTTTCGATTCGGTAAAAGCTCGTCTTGAGCGCGAACAGCCGCTTTCTTTCCTCGAATTCAATTACATGATTTTGCAAGCTTATGATTTCTTTGAGCTCAATCAAAAATATAATTGTCGCTTACAAATTGGCGGTTCCGATCAATGGGGAAATATCGTCAATGGCGTTGAATTAGTTCGCAGAATAGCAGCAGCAAAAAATGATAAAAATGAAGCGCGCGAAGCTTTTGGATTAACCTCACCTCTTCTCACAACTACAGATGGCAAAAAAATGGGAAAGACTGCTGATGGTGCGGTTTGGCTGGATGAAACAATGCTTTCTGCTTTCGATTATTTTCAATATTTTAGAAATACTCACGATGCTGATGTCGGAAAATTTTTACGACTTTTTACTGATTTGGATTTAGAGGAAATTAAAGAATTAGAAAAATCTGAAGGAGTGGAAATAAATAAAGCTAAAGAGATTTTAGCTTTTGAGACTACAAAAATCTGCCACGGCGAAAAAGCCGCAACCGAAGCGCTGCAAAAAGCACGCGAAATTTTTGTCTCAAAAAATTCCAATGCTTTTGAAGAACGCGAAGTTTCTACCGGACAAAAACTTACCGAAATCATGAAAGAAATCGGCGCTGTTGAATCTGGCTCAGAAGCTAAAAGATTGATTGAGGGAAAAGGCGTTAAGATCAACGGCGAAGCGGTTTTAGACCTACAATATATTCTCGACCAAACTGGTGAATTTAATTTATCAGTGGGTAAGAAAAAATTTTTTAAACTTATCGTTAAGTAAATAGATGGACCCCGTCATGCGACGGGGTGACAACTTATGGGGCGCGAATTACCTCTAGTTTGTCACCCCGTCGCATGACGGGGTCCATAATAAAAACAAACAAATGACCAAAAAAATAATCGCCATCGGCAACGCAATCGTCGATATTCTCTGCAAAGTTGACGACAAATTTCTAGAAAGTCACAACCTCATCAAAGGCTCAATGTCATTGATTGACGAGGATACCGCAGAAAAACTTTCGCAACTCCAACCAGAAAAAATTACCTCCGGCGGTTCCGCTGGAAATACCATCGCAACTCTCGCGCAAATGAAAAATGAATCGGCTTTCATCGGCAAAGTCGGACATGATAAATTTGGTCAGCAATTTGTTCACGAAATTGAAAAAAGCGGCGTCGAATTTCTCGGCAAAAATTCTTACGATAAACTCTCAGCAAAATCATTCGTTTTAGTAACGCCAGATGCACAACGAACCATGTGCACTTTTTTAGGCTGCGCTTCTGAAATCGATCCAAGTTTTATCGATGAAAAACAATTCTCCGGTGCAGCAATCCTCTATCTCGAAGGCTATTTGTGGGATCGCCCTGAAACAATTTTGGCGCTGAAAAAAGCGATTGAATTAGCGAAAAAAAATCATCTCAAAATTGCCTTTTCTTTATCCGATGCATTTTGCGTTTCACGTCACAAACAGGATTTTATCGATCTAGTTTTGGGTGATCTCGATATTCTTTTTGCCAATGAAAATGAAGCTATTGAATTGGTTTCCAAAGAAAGATTTTCGCTAGAAGTTTTAAATAATTTCTTCGCCAAAAATAAAAACTTAATCGCCATTGTAACTAGAGGCGAAAAAGGCTGCGTAATTTTCAAAGCTGAAAAAATCAGCGAAATTTCAACCGACAAAATCGCAAAAATTATTGATACAACCGGCGCAGGAGATGCTTTTGCAGCAGGCTTTTTACATGGCCTAACCCATGATTTTGATTTAGAAAAATCCGCCACTCTTGGCAATAAACTCGCCGGAAAAATAATTCAAAAATTCGGCGCTCGATTTGAAAATGATGAGGTAAATCATGAATCTATGGAATAAAAATGAATTGCTCGAAGCCTTAAGTGGAGAGCTTTTAAGCCATAACTTACCAGAAGAAATTGAGATTGATGAAGTTGCAATCGACAGCAGAAAAACTCCAAAAAGTGGTTTATTCGTCGCACTAAAAGGCGAAAAAAATGATGCTCATGATTTTGTAAAACAGGCCGCAGAAAATGGCTGCAAAGTTGCTATTGTTAGTCGCGAAGTTTCGGGAATTTCTCAAATTTTAGTCAAAGATACTTTTGTCGCGCTTTATAAATTGGCAGAATTTTCGCGCCAAAGAAGTGCTGCAAAAATTATCGGCATCACCGGAAGCGTTGGCAAAACTGGCACCAAAGAAATGTTGAAAATGGTTTTTGAAAGCCAAGGTAAAGTTTTTGCGACGACAGGAAATCTTAACAACCACATCGGCTTGCCACTTTCTCTGTGCAATTTTTCGCGCGATTGCGATTACGGAATTTTTGAAATGGGTATGAATCATTTAAGCGAGATTGAACCCTTGTCACGACTTGCGCGCCCTCACCTTACAATCATCACTAATGTTGGACCTGTTCACATTGAATTTTTCAAAAATGAAGAAGAAATCGCGCTGGCAAAATCAGAAATTTTTGCTGGTTTAACTGCAGATGGAATCGCTTTAATTAATGCCGATAATAAGCATTTTGAATTCTTAAAAAAGCGCGCGGAATCTTACAAAATCAAGGATGAAAACCTAATTTCATTTGGCGAAAAAAATTCTGCTAATTATCAAATTCTCGACTTCAAAATCATTGATTTCGCAACAGCACAAGTTCATGCAAAATTAAAAAACTCTGCAGAAATTTCTTACGAGATCGCCACTTCAAATCCCGCGATTATTTTTAATTCAATAATGGTTTTAGCTGCTCTGGATTTGATCGGAAAAGATGTAGAGCTAGGAGTTTCTCAATTAAAAAATCTCACAATTCCCGAAGGTCGCGGCAAAGTTTATGAAATAAATGTTAGCGGAAAAAATATTGTAATCATCGATGACAGCTACAATGCCAGCGTCTTATCGATGCATGCCGGAATTGAACATTTAGCAAAACTAAAAAAAATTCTCGGCAAAAAACGCGCTGTCGCCGCACTTGGCGATATGTTGGAACTTGGTGAAAAATCAGTTGAACTGCACGAAGAGGTGGCAAATTATCTAAAAACATTTCACATCGATTTTGCTGTAATGGTTGGCGAAAAAATGACCAATGCAGCAAAAAAATTACCCAAAAATTCCTATCAAACTTTTCCTAATTCATCTTTGGCAAGCGAGCAAATTCAAGACTTGCTACAAGATGGAGATATTTTTTATCTCAAAGGTTCAAGAGGAATAAAAATGGAAAATCTTATCAAAAATTTAATTGATCAAAAAAGTGCTCACTAATTTTATCGCTTCAAATCTTTGGCTTAAAGCCTTTATCTGCTTAGCTTCATCTTATATCATCGGATTTCTTTCCACCAAAAAATATATCGCATTTGCTCATAAAAATCCTAAATTTTTTCAGCCAATTAGAAGTGATGGACCACAGTCTCACTTAGACACTAAAAAGAAAACTCCGACCATGGGCGGAGTTTTTATTATCCTCGCCACCCTAATAACCACGCTGCTTTTCATCGATATCACCAATCGTTACATTTTAGTTGCTTGTACAATTTTTATCACTTTCGCAGCAATTGGATTAACCGATGATTTGATGAAATTATTTTACAAAAACTCCAAAGGTTTTCGCGGCAGCATCAAATTAGTAATTCAATTTTTTATCATCGCAGTAGCATTTATCTGGCTCGGAACCATTGATGAAATTCACATTAGCAACAAAGTTTTTTTACCAATTGGTCACGGACATTACATCACACTTGGCGTCATCCTTTATGTTTTATTCGTGAATATTGTCATCGTCGGAACATCAAATGCCTTCAACTTAACCGATGGACTTGACGGCCTAGCTTCAGTGCCCGCAATCATCAGCTTATGCTGTTTGATTTTATTGGTTTACGCTTCTTCAACTCCACAACTTGCAGAATCATTTTACGTTCCACACGTAAAATTTTCCGGCGAATTAATTTTCTTTTGCATTGCTTTGATTGGCGCGATTTTAGCTTTTTTTACTTTCAATTTAAAACCAGCGAAAATTTTTATGGGCGATGTTGGAAGTCTAGGAATCGGCTCGGTTCTTGGTCTAATCGCCATCATTGTAAAACAAGAAGTTATATTTTTTGTAATTTCTTTACTCTTTGTTGCCGAAGCTGTTTCAGTAATTCTACAAGTCGGCTCTTACAAAATTCGTAAAAAAAGAATTTTTTTAATGGCGCCTCTGCATCATCATTTTGAAAAAAAAGGTTGGTCAGAAACTCGTGTTGTAAAAACTTTTTGGACCACTTCTTTATTCTTCGCCATCCTCGGCATGACGCTATTTTTACTTTAAATAAATGACCAAAAAACCTCGCATCTATCTTTACGATTCAACCTTACGCGACGGCGCTCAAACCAGCACGGTGAATTTTGGTTTGCGCGATAAAATTGAAATCGCCAAAAAAATTGATGAGCTTGGAATTGATTACATTGAAGGCGGTTGGCCTGGTGCAAATCCGCTTGATGATGAATTTTTCGCCAATCTTCCCCAGCTAAAAAAATCGCGCTTCACTGCTTTTGGCATGACTTGTAAAGCCAATGCTTCAGCCGCTAATGACAATGGCTTAAATGCCCTCATCAACTCGCAGGCTAAATCAATTTGTATCGTTGGAAAAGCTTGGGATTTTCACCTCACTCACGCATTGCAAATCACTGAAGATGAAAATCTAAAAATGATTTCAACCTCACTCAAACATATCGTAAAAAAAGGCAAAGAAGCGATGTTCGATGCGGAACATTTTTTTGATGGCTACAAAGCAAATCCAAAATTTGCGATGCGCGCCATCAAAACTGCTTATGAGTCTGGAGCTAGATGGGTTGTGCTTTGCGACACTAATGGCGGAACGCTACCCAGCGAAATTTCTAAAATCGTAAAAGAAGTTACTAAAGAAATTCCTGGCGAAAATCTTGGAATTCATTGTCACAATGATACCGGAAATGCTGTCGCAAATTCGATTTCTGCAGTTGAAGCGGGAGTTCGTCAAATCCAGGGAACATTGAACGGACTTGGTGAGCGTTGCGGAAATGCTAATTTAATTTCGATCATTCCAACCTTGATGTTGAAGATGAATTGCGATGTCGGCATCGATGAAAAACATTTAAAAAATCTCAGCAAAGTTTCACATTTTCTCGATGATTTATTAAACAAAGAGCGCGACAAATTTGCGCCTTATGTCGGCAAATACGCCTTTGCCCACAAGGGTGGATTGCATGTTTCAGCAGTTACAAAAAATGCTAAATCTTACGAACATATCGAACCGGAAAAAGTTGGCAATGAACGCCAAATCATGATTTCTAATCAAGCCGGTCGCTCCAATATTCTTTCGCGCCTAAAAGAAATCGGCATTGAACTTCGCGATGAAATAAAAGTTAGCCAAGTTTCTGATTTGGTAAATAAAGTGAAAGATCTTGAGGCACAAGGCTACGCCTATGACGCCGCAGATGCCTCTTTCGAAATTTTAGCAAAAAAATCTCTCGCTTCAGTTCCGAATTTTTTTGAAGTACAAAGTTTTCGCGTGCTCGATGAAATCAAATATGACGCTAAGGGAAAAGTTTCGATGATCGCTGAAGTGACGGTAAAAATTAAAGTCGGCGATAAAATAATCCTGACTGTTTCAGAAGGAAATGGTCCGGTGAATGCTTTGGATAAAGCTCTGCGCAAAAGTCTTTCGCGTAAATATCCTTGTTTGAAAAATGTAAAATTAACCGATTACAAAGTTCGTATTTTAAATCCGAATCAAGGCACACAAGCCGTGACACGCGTTCAAATCGAATCGATGGATGATGAAGGAAATAAATGGACGACAATCGGTGTTTCACAAAATATCGTCGAAGCCTCACTGGTCGCGCTTCGCGACAGTATCACTTATAAGTTGATGAAGGAAAAATCTTAGCTCATTTCGTTAGATTCCTATTTTGAAGATGGACCCCGTCATAAAGACGGGGTGACAAAATAGGGAAGACGGAGTGACAAGTTATGGAATATAAACCAACCCCCAGTTTGTCACCCCGTCTTTATGAGGGGGTCCATCTCAAAAAAGTTATTTTTTCTCCTGGTGAATTTTTTGCCGCAAATCATGCCAGTAATGTAATCGTTTTTTTATATCTCTTTCGAAGCCACGCTCATTAGGTTCATAAAATTTCGGCCGTTCTTTTTTTAGCAATTCCGGTGGAAAAAATTCCTGACCGGAAAAACAATTTACCGTGTCGTGATCGTAAATATATCCTGCGCCAAAACCTTGTTCTTTCATCATTTTTGTTGGCGCATTTAAAATATTTTTTGGCGGCATTAGTGCGGTTGATTTTTCTGCAATCGCAATTGCGGCATCGTGCGCGATGTAGCTGGCATTGGATTTAGGAGCAGTAGCACAATAAATCGTCGCATGACTTAGCGCGTAATCACCTTCGGGAAATCCTAGAAAATCATAATTTTCTTTTGCTGCCATCACTTGTAATAAAGCGTTAGGATCAGCAAGTCCAATATCCTCCGTAGCAAAGCGTGCGAGGCGGCGCAAAATGTAATAAGGATCTTGTTTTGCCACCAACATTCTCGCCAAATAATAAAGCGCTGCATCAACATCCGAGCCGCGCAAAGCTTTGTGAAAAGCGCTGATTAAATTATAATAAACATCACCTTTTTTATCAAAATTTGCAGCGCGTTTTGAAATTAAATTTTGTAAAGCATCTACCTCTAAATCTTTTTTTGACGGTAATTTAAATAATTCTTCGCAAGCATTTAGCAAATATCTCGCATCGCCGCAAGCCAGAGCCAGCAAGATTTCGCGCGCTTCTTTGGTCAGCGGTAATTTCTTTCCAGTTTTTTCTTCCGCTCGTTGTAAAATTTTTTCTAACGCCGCTTCTTCAAGAATTTTTAAGACTACAACTTTGCAACGCGAAAGCAGCGCTGCATTGATGTGAAAGGAAGGATTTTCTGTTGTAGTTCCCACTAGAATAATACTGCCATCTTCAACGAAAGGTAAAAAAAGATCCTGCTGCGTTTTGTTAAAATGATGAATTTCATCAACCATCAATAAAGTTTTTCCAGCATATTTTCTTGCTGAATCCATGATCTTACGAATTTCAGCAGTGTTGGAATTAATAGCTGAAATGGCGATAAATTCAGCATCACATATTTTTGCCAAAGCCTTGGCGATCGTTGTTTTACCAACTCCCGTCGGTCCCCACAAAATCATCGACGGCACATTTTTTGAAATTTCAATCAGCGTTAAAATTCTATTTTCACCAAATAAATGCTCTTGCCCGATCACCTCTCCTAAATTTTCTGGACGCATTAAATCGGCCAATGGTCGGTTAGATTTTTGCATAAAATGATTTGTGATTTTGGAGCCTGCTATACCCAATCAGCTTCAAGAAGCCGTTGGGTATATTGATTTTGTTTTTACGCAGGATGTCCTGCGCCCCACAGTCGTGGGGAACCCCATATACCGACTCTTTATTTTTTAGTTCGGTTTCTTGAATCAGTTTCGGTATAAAGGGCTTCGAACGTTAAAAAAATGCGCGAGCATTTCGAAAAGGGTCAGACCCCTTTTCGGTTCACTTCGTTTTCCTAATTACGGATCTGGGTTAAAAAAAATTCTTTTTATCAAATCCACAATCGCTTTCGTGCCAAGCCCAGCTTCTTCTTGCATCTTTTTCTGAGAATTTTGTTCGATAAATTCATCCTTCATAAAAAGCGCGCGGAACTTGAAATTTTTTTGATCCAACAATCCTGAAGAAAGTAAAAACTGACTTACCGCCGAGCCAAATCCGCCAAGCGCGCCCTCCTCTATCGAAATTAAAAATTCATGATTTTTTGCTAAATCTCTCACCAAATCCTCGTCAAAAGGTTTGGCAAAACGCGCATCAACAATGGTAATTTTTAAACCTAATTCTTTTTCCAAAATTTTCGCCGCTTCCAAAACATTACTCAAAATTGTGCCGCAAGAAATTATTGCCGCCCTTGATCCTTGCTGAATCATGCGACCTTTGCCAATTTTTAAAATTTCATCATCAGCAAAATTTATTTCAGAATTAGCCTCACCGCGCGGAAAGCGAAAAGCCGAAGGGCGATCGTTAATTTCATTTGCAGTGTTGATCGCTTTCACCAATTCCTGTCCATCGCTCGGCGCCATCAAAACAAAATCAGGAAGATTAATTAAATAAGCTAAATCGTAAGAACCAGCATGAGTCGGACCGTCAGCACCGACAAATCCCGCACGATCAATTGCAAAACGCACCGGCAATTTTTGCACCGCCACGTCATGAACCACTTGATCGTAAGCCCGTTGTAAAAAAGTTGAATAGATTGCCACAAATGGCTTCATGCCTTCAGCGGCAAGTCCCGCGGCAAATGTAACTGCATGCTGTTCGGCAATTCCCACATCGAAAGTTCGCTCCGGATGATCTTTAGCAAAAACATCCAAGCCAGTTCCTGACGGCATCGCCGCAGTTATCGCTAAAATTTTTTCATCTTTTTTTGCAAGTTCAGAAAGTCGTTTTCCAAAAATTTTTGAATAGCTGGGAAATTCTGAAATAGATTTTTGCTGTGCTCCAGTTTCTAAATCAAACTTCGCCACCGCATGCAATTTATCGCCACTTTGCATCACCTCATTATAGCCGCGACCCTTTTCGGTAATGCAGTGAATGAGGATTGGATCAGTTGATTTGTCGTCGCAAATATTTTTTAAAATCGGAATCAACACATCCAAATTATGACCATCAACCGGACCAATGTAATAAAAACCCAGCTCTTCGAAAATATTGCCGCCCATCCACCATTCCTTGGTCGCCTTCTCAAATTTACGCGGAAAATGCGCTAAAGAATCTGGCAATTTTTCGGTAATTTTTTTAGCAACATCGCGAATTTTTAAATAGGATTTTGAAGAAGCGATGCGTGAAAAATAATGCGACATCGCGCCAGTTGGTGGTGCAATCGACATATCATTGTCATTCAAAATCACGATGAGACGATTATCGGCAAAAAATTCTTCTTCCAAAGCTCCAGCATTGTTCATGGCTTCGAACGCCATTCCCGCAGACATTGCGCCATCACCAATCACCGCAATTACATGCGATTTTTCTTTTTTGAATTTTTTAGCAACCGACATTCCAAGTGCTGCGGAGATAGAAGTAGAGCTGTGCCCTGCCCCAAATGGATCATATTCACTTTCGCTTCTTTTGGTGAATCCAGAAATTCCGCCAGCTTGTCGAATGGTCGACATTTTGTCGCGACGGCCAGTTAAAATTTTATGCGGATAGGCCTGATGTCCAACATCCCAAATTAATTTATCATGCGGCGTATCAAAAACATAATGCAGCGCGCAAGTGAGTTCAACCACGCCAAGCCCAGCACCAAGATGTCCGCCAGTTTGCGACACTGCAGAAACGGTTTCGTAACGCAGCTCAGCAGCAAGTTGTTTTATTTCTTGGACAGAAAATTTCTTTAAATCGGCAGGAATTTTTATGCTGTCAAGTAAGGGAGTTTTTGTCATTTATGATTTAACAATTATGAATTCGACTTTACGAATTACGATTCAATTCAATTTTATCAATGCTAACAAACTTTAAATTTTCCAAAGAATTAAATCTTTTATTCTTAAGTATTTTGCTGTTTGCCGTCGCGATTGGCATCAATATCGTAACCTTCCCCACTCTTTTAAGCGAGAATAAAATTAGCCCTTTTGTGATCGGAGTCGCCTCAACATTTGAAGTAATTGGCTGCATTTTTGCTTCGTTTTTTTTGAGCAGAATAGTTGCAAAAATCGGCATGATTGCGGCTTTAAGAATCTCGGCTTTTAGCTATGCCACCTCAATTTCTTTGCTCTATTTTTATCAAAATATTTTTCTGTGGATTGTCTTTATTTTTTTCATGGGCTGCTGTTGGTTCATCTATGTAATTTCTCGCCAAGCTTGGTTTAACATCATTTTAAAAGACGAGCAAAGAGGAGTGGCGACGGGAATTTTTAGCATGACTATTTCTCTTGGTCTAGCTTTGGGACCAGTGATTGTAAGCTTTAGTGGCGCCCACAACTATTACTCTTTTTTAATTTCGGCCGCTTTGGTTTTGCTTTCTTTTTTTTCTATTTCATTTTTAAAAAAATCCTCTCCACCAGAAATCACCTCCAAAATAATTCCCCTCAAAGAATTTTTTAAAAAAAATCCGCGCTGCTTCGTCAGCAGATTTTTTCTTGATTTTCAAACTTATTCCATCCTAACTTTTACCGTAATTTTTGGCACCAGAATTGGTCTTTCCTATGAAGCTGCTGGCTTGCTAATAACCTCTTACATGGCCAGTGGATTTTTTGATGTTTGGGTTGGATTTATTCTAAAAAAAACCAGTCCTTACAAAATGATTAATATCGGATTTTTGGGCTGCATTTACATTTTTTTAGTAATCACTCTTTACCACCAATCTTATCTTTTATTGCTGATTCTTTATTTCATTTTTGGTCTTTCGATTGCCTGCATTTATGTTTCGGTTTTCAAAATCGCCAACGAGGATTATCCAAAGGAGCAATTGGTCGCAGCCAATTCTACTTTTCAAATTATTGGCTCGATCGGATCGCTTTCTGGCAGCCTTTTTGGTGGATTATTTTTAGATATTTTTGATGCCAACGGATTTTTAATCGCAATGATTTTAAGCGGCGTTTTTTACCTCACTTTTTTAGTCACTTATGAAACAAAATATGCAGAAAAGAAATAGAGCCAAAATTCGCTTGGGTGTAAATATCGATCACGTTGCAACCATTCGCAACGCACGCGGCGGCTCACATCCCGATCCTGTCGATGCAGCAATTCTAGCACAAAAATCTGGCGCTGATGGAATTACAATTCACTTACGCGAAGATCGTCGCCACATTCGTGATTGCGATTTAGCCCGTCTGAAAAAAGAAATAAAATTACCGATAAATTTAGAAATGGCGGCGACAGAAGAAATGCTGGCAATTGCCCTCAAAACCAGACCCAACGCCGTTTGCATCGTACCAGAAAAAAGACAAGAAGTTACCACTGAAGGTGGACTTGATGTGATGAAAAATGAAAAATTTTTGCGTGAGATGATTAAAAAAATTCACGCAAAAAAAATTCGAGTTTCACTTTTTGTTGATGCAAATGAGAAGCAAATTTTGGCAGCTAAAAAAGTTGGTGCTGATATTGTGGAATTGCATACCGGAGAATTTTGTCACAAAAAAGGTGCTGCTAAAAAAGCAGAATTTTTAAAAATAAAAAAATGTGCCAAACTTTGCGAAGAGCTAGAATTGGAATGTCACGCCGGACATGGATTAAACTACGAAACCGCGGCAGAAATTTCTAAAATCCCACAAATAATTGAACTAAATATCGGACATTTTATCATCGGAGAAGCTATATTTGACGGGCTTGCGCAAGTGATCAAAAAAATGAAAATGAAAATAAATAAATAAGTCCCCCCGCTTTTGCAGCAGAGTATTTCCTAAAGATGGACCCTGTCATTCGACGGGGTGACAAACTGGGAGTTATTTCATATTCCCCAACTTGTCACCCCGTCGAAAATTTGTCACCCCGTCGAATGCCGGGGTCCATCTTTAAGAAAAATGAATTTTCACTCTTGAGAATAGTTACTAAATCTACGCTAAAATATTTAGAAAAAACCCAATTCCTGCCTTAAGGCAGGAATCTTTTTAAAATCAAAATAAATCCCTTGAAAACCCAGGCCATTACTGAGTCCACTCACAAAAATTATCTTACGTAAATCTTGCAAAATTTGCAAAAAATACAAAAAAATCTTACCACATTTTTTCAATTACGCTGCCGTCACAAAATCCTTCATCACCGTCTTTACTCCCGCTTTCTCAAAAGCGATTTCCAATTTATTTCCATCGGCACTCAAAATTTTTCCGTAACCAAACTTCTGGTGAAAAACTCGCTTGCCGGAATTTGCATCTTCGTATTTCGGCTCGGCTTTTTTGACAAAACTTTGCGTCGGAAATTTATTAAAACTACGTGGCGCACCAAAACTTGAAGTCGAACTTTTTCCAAAAGACGAGCTGTGATTTTGCGAGAATTCTGAACCAAAAAAAACTTCTTCGTAATGAACCTCATCTTCTGGCAATTCCTTCAAGAAGCGTGACGGCATCTGCATTTGTACATCACCGAAAATCCAACGACTTTTAGCACAAGATAAAATTAATTCTTTTTTAGCGCGCGTAATTGCGACATACATCAAGCGCCTTTCTTCCTCCAAACCATTTCTCTCTTCAACAGATTTTGAACTAGGAAAAATTCCATCTTCAAGTCCGGGAACAAAAACCAAATCAAATTCCAAACCTTTGGCAGCATGCACTGTCATTACGCTCACAGCTTCTTGCAAATTTTTTTCATCACGCGCTTCGATCAAAGAAACATATTCTAAAAATTCCGTGATGTTCGAAAAGTCAGCCAGTGAGTTGATAAATTCTTCAATATTTTCAATGCGTCCTTGCGATTCCAAAGTGTTTTCACTTTTCCACATCGCGATGTAGCCAGATTGATCGAGCAGCGACTTTGCTAGCTCGGCGAGATTCATTGTTGTTAGTTGCGCATTAAATTTTTCCAACATCGCAACTAAATTACTCAAAGCATCGCGCGCTTTTCCTTTCAAAGAATTTTCGGCGAGAGATTTTTTTATCGCCGAAAAAAATGAAACTTTTCCTAACTTGGACATCTCGTAAAGGCTTGAAATAGCTGCATCGCCCGCCCCTCTTTTTGGAACATTCACAATTCTGCTTAAAGCTAAATCATCATCAAAATTTGCGCAGATTCGCAAATAAGCAATCGCATCGCGAACTTCCATACGCTCATAAAACTTCATGCCGCCGATGACGCGATAAGGAATAGAATTGTGAATGAAGGCTTCTTCAAAAGGCCGCGTTTGGTAGCCCGCACGAACTAAAACCGCGATTTGATTGGGGATAAATTTTTTGCTGGCGATGGTGGTTTTTATTTTATTGGCGATGTTTGAAGCTTCTGCTCGATCGTCGGCGAAAGATAAAAGTTTTACTTTTTCGCCGTCACCAAAATCGGTCCATAAAGTTTTTCCATGACGCTCTTTATTTTTAGAAATTACCGAATCCGCTGCTTTTAAAATTCGCGCCGTGGATCGATAATTTTGTTCGAGACGAATCACTTTGGCATCAGCAAAATCCTTTTCAAAACGCAAAATATTTGCGATGTTGGCGCCGCGCCAGCTATAGATCGATTGGTCATCATCACCAACACAACAAATGTTACAATATTTCGCCGCTAAAAACTTTAACCACTGATATTGCGAATTGTTGGTGTCTTGATATTCATCAACCAAAACATAGTGGAATTTATCTTGGTAATAGGCGAGCACGTCAGGCGCCGCGGCAAAAATTTCCAAATTATATAAAAGCAAATCGCCGAAATCCGCGGCATTCATCGACTTCAAGCGCGCTTGATAGATTTCGTAAATTTCTTTTAACTTCGGCAAACCTAAATCAGAAGCTGGCGCCGAGCGTTGCCCTGCGTCCTTGAAGCGCGAGATTTTACTCAAATAAGCTTTCGGCGCAAATTGCTTGGTGTCGATATTGAAATCGTTTAAAATTTGTTTGAGCAAACGCGTTTGATCATCGTCATCGATAATCGTAAAATCAGAGCGCAACCCAACAATCTCGGGATGGCGACGCAAAATTTTTGCCGCAGTCGAGTGAAAAGTTCCCACCCATAAATTATTCACCGCCTCGCCAATTGTTTCGCCGATTCTTCTTTTCATCTCCGCCGCCGCCTTGTTGGTAAAGGTTACCGCCAGCATTTGATAGGGAGAAGCCAGACCAGAATTTATGATGTGGATGATGCGCGAAGTTAAAACTTTAGTTTTTCCAGTGCCAGCTCCAGCTAGAACTAGCAAGGGACCATCAGTTGTTTGTACTGCTTCGAGTTGGGGGGAGTTTAGATTTTGTAAGGACATTTTTGTTTTTTTTGCCTCCTTTGATAATCGCTTTAGCGATTGCAACTTCTTACTTAGAAAAAAGTAAATCTAAGTAAAAAGGAGGTGGCCCGTAGCGTAAGCGAAGGGTCGGAGGATTTTTTTAGCAAATCACCCGACCTACGCTTCGCTTCGGCCACCCTCTTTTTCAAAGAGGGTTTAATTAATATTTTTCCGGATGAAATTTTTGTACCGGTCTTGAATTAGTTTTAGCAAAAATTGCTGATTTAATAATTTGATTCATTTGCTCTTTCGAAATCTGAATCGGAGTTTTCATCACATACCATTTCACGCCTTCCTTGCATGGCGGAGTAGTGAAGGAGCCATCGTAGAAAAAAACTTCATCAGCGAATTTTACGATTCTCGCCGGATCGATTTTCGCTTCAGTTTTTTTCGAATTTAAAAAATTAATCAGAGTTTTGAAATTAGGATTTTCTTTACCAACTTCGAAAAAAATTCCTAACATTAACCATTGCTCATCATCACTTTTATGCGCGATTTGCATTTCAAGCGAATAAGGCTCGCCCTTTACCAAATGCTCGCTGGGATGATGAAATGCCAAGCTGCGTAAAAGATATTTTTTCTTGCCGCGCGAAACAAAATTTTTGCCATCGAAATTCACATTCATGATGTAATTTTTTTTCTCTTTTTCGACGTCAGAAACGCTGTAATCAAACTTCAATTCCGAAGCTTCAAATTTTTCTACAATATTTATCGGCGATTGATTGTAGCCAATTTTGCAGAATTTATTTGCCCCATCCAGCTTGCTCCAATTATCTGGCTTGCCTCTGCCATCATAGCTCCAATTGGCTTTACATGAGCAGGTGAGAATTAGAAAAATTAGGAAAAGTTTTTTCATAAAAAATAATAATTGTCCAAAGCGAAGTGTGGGTCGGAGGATTTAAATCATCCGCCTTCGCTAAGAAGCTACGGCGGACAAGTCCGTCATCGCTTACGCGATGCCACCCTCTTTTTCAAAGAGGGTTTTCCAACTCGCCAATTCCTCAAGCGCTCTCTCAGAGTAAGCGGTTTTGCGATCAGCTTTTTTTACTTTTTCGGTCAGCGGATCGAACAAACCGAAATTGACATTCATTGGTTGAAAATCAATACCTTCGTGACCAAGGGTAATATGGTTCAAAAGCGCGCCAATCGCGGTTTTGTGAGTTGGAGCGGAAATTTTTTTCTCCGCTATTTCACTCGCAATAAAAATTCCCGCCATCAAACCCATCGAAGCAGATTCGACATAACCTTCAACTCCGGTCACTTGTCCGGCGAAAGAAATATGGGGAAATTTTTTGAAGCGTAAAAATGCATCAAGCAGTTTTGGCGAATTTAAAAATGTATTGCGATGAATGCCGCCGAAGCGCGCGAATTCTGCATTTTCCAGCCCAGGAATTTTTCTAAAAATGCGCTGCTGCTCGCCATATTTCAATTTAGTTTGAAAGCCGACGATGTTGTAAAGCGTGCCAATTTTATTATCCTGACGCAGTTGCACAATCGCGTAAGCCTTCTCTTTGCGATCAACAAATTTTGTTCCTTCCGGTGATTTTGGAAAATGCGGATTGGTCAGCCCCACAGGTTTCATCGGGCCGTAGCGCAAAACATCTTCGCCTCTTGAAGCCATAACTTCAATTGGCAAACAGCCATCAAAATAAGGTGTATCTTTTTCCCAATCCTTGAAATCGCTTTTTTCTGATTCATTTAAATCGCTGATAAATTCTAAATATTGATCGCGATTAAGTGGACAATTTACGTAATCGAAACCCGTCCCCTTGTCATAACGCGATTGAAACCAGGCTACGTCAAAATTAATTGAGTCCTTGAAAATAATCGGCGCGATGGCATCGAAAAAAGCTAAATTTTCCTCGCCAGAATTTTTTAAAATTGATTTAGAAAGTAAATCCGAAGTAAGCGGACCCGTTGCAATCAGCCACTTCTCGTTGGAATCAATTGGCAATTCCGAAATTTCGCGACGCGTAATTTTTACTTTTTTTGTCGTAAGTAATTCGCTTTCAATAAAATTGGAAAAACCGGCACGATCAACAGCTAAAGCAGATCCCGCCGGAATTTTATTAGCATCAGCAGCGCGCATAATTAATGAATTCAAGCGGCGCATTTCTTCGTGCAGCAAACCAATCGCAGTTGTGACATCGTCAGAACGCAGCGAGTTCGAACAAACCAACTCCGCACAATCACTGGTTCGATGCGCAAAAGTTTTGCGCGACTCATCGCGCATCTCAAAAATCTCAACTTCAATTCCGCGCAATGCTAGTTGCCAAGCCGCTTCGCAGCCTGCGAGTCCGGCACCAATAATGTTAACTTTCTTTGTCATTTTTATTTAATTTTTGATTCTTTTTTTCCCCACCTCCTCATTGTCACCCCGTCTTCATGACGGGGTCCATTTCGTCGAGGACTCGAAATTAAATTGAGTTTAGCACTTGTGGCAAGATGGACCCCGTCATGAAGACGGGGTGACAACTAAAGGAATGAGCGGAATAGCAATATGATGGAAAATGACCTTAAGAATACAGACTATAATATAAATCATTCCACTCTGGATTAACAGTTTGAATCGCCTCTATTTTGATTTCTCGTCGCCACTTCTTGATTAATTTCTCTCTAGCAATTGCATCTCTCACATCTTCATAAACCTCAAAATAAACCAGCATTTTCAAACTATATTTTTTGGTAAAGCCGGGAATTTTTCCCTCTTTATGTTCGAAGATTCTTCTGGCAATATCGTTGGTAACACCAACATAAAAAGTTCCGTTGCGTTTGTTGGTTAGGATGTAGGTGTAGTAGTAGGACATAATAATCGTGGTGAGATTAAATGGATTCCGCCGGGCAAAGGGATGGCAATAAAGAGAGAATGGAAGCATAAAAAAACCGGTGACCATTTTAGCGATCACCGGCTTTGATTAATGTGAAGATGAAGAAATTAACATTCAGGATCTAGAACATAAGAGGTTTGATCTGCCTTGTGCCAAGCTCTTGTGCCAAGACCATCAACAAGCAAAATTGTAATAATACCTAAATCGATAAGAAGGCCCAACAAAGTTGTAGCATCCATGCTTCTTGTAACTGGCACCAATTTATCTGCGCATCCTTTTTTGGAAACCCTGATAACATAATCATCTTTTTTATTGATCACCGTAACGGCAGAATTTTTTCCTAAGTAACTTTCGTTAATATAAATTTTAACATTTTCTTCGTTACTCCTGATGGTTAAAGTATCTTTGCTACCATTAAACATGAGGGCGCATGAACTTTCAAATATTAGAATAAATATGAGTAAAGTTTTAGTGATGATTTTCATAATTTTTAATTTTTAGGCTGGAGAAAAAGCAGTTATTATCGAAGATAAATTTTTTTTCTAAAGATGGACCCCGTCATGCGACGGGGTGACAACTTATGGGGAACAAATTACCCGCCAGTTTGTCACCCCGTCGCATGACGGGGTCCATCTTTAGAAAACTAATAATTTTTTAGAGGATCAATAATCCTAATCAAACAAATTCTGAATTGTACTCGGCACAAATGCCGCAACTTTGTTGGTGGTGAATTTTCCTTCTTTGTCGTTTTTGGTTTTGATATATTCGTAATGGATTCCGAAAACGCCGCCGCCCTCGCCGCCGGTGAGTAAGCTTCCCAAAATTGGAAGATTGCCGATGCCAAAAAGATTATTGATGATGAAGCCGGGAATAATCATGCCTTTAAGCTGATAAGATTCATCTTTGAGATTGATAAATCCTTTGGAGGTGATGCCGATTTTGTAATTATTGGCGACCAAGGAATTAATGTTTAAAAGCTCACCATTGATGTCAAATTTCAATTTTACTGAATCAAAAATTGTTTTCTCGCTGGAGAAAATTTTATCCTTCACGGAAGAGAAAAGAGTATCCTTTGAAAGTCGCTTCACTGTAGCGCTTTCGTAGATTGTAATATTGTTGTTAATCGTGACTTCTCCTTCCAAAAGCGGCTTATTTTTTAAGGTTTTATTTTGTAATTTTATTTTAGCATCGCCACCAGAAACAACGTTAGAAATTCCTAAAGCTTCCGCCAAATATCCGATGTCAGAAACGCGACCTTCAATGTTAGAAAAATCATTTTTGGGATTTTTGGTAATGATGAAATTCAGCATCTGCTTATTGCCATAATTTGCTTTTGCCAAACCACTTAAACAAATATTATTTTTGCAATTAAGCGCTAAAGAAAAATTACGCAGCGCTTTTTTTCGTAAAAGATTGATGCGTCCGAAAGAGGCTTGCAGCTTTAGTTCAGAAGCAGAATCACCCTCAAGAGTTTGAAAGAATTTATTTTCGATTAGCGCGCCAAAATTTATTTCTTCGCCTTTAATTGAAATTATTTTTGGCGCAGATTTTTTAGTTTGGTGATAGCTCAAATTATAATTATTTTTACCAAAATTTTCGTTTTTTAAATTGAGTTGCGAAATCAAAAATGGCGAAGAGTTGATCGCCATATTTCCACTAATTTTTGCTAAACGAAATTCTTCTTTGTTTTTCTTTGCTTCGGACTGCAACTCTTTAGCAACCAAAGAAATATTTTTGATTTTAATATTGTCGTCATCATCAACCAACAGAGCAAAATCAAGGCTAGATTCCACTAACGGTTTCTTTAAAATATCGAAAGCTTTAGCAGAAATTTCCACCGCAGTTAAATCAATATTTGTTACAAAGCTCGTGCTATTGAGATCTTTTTTAGCAGTGATATTCACACCGCCATGGAGATAGTCATTGTTCAAATTGCTGACGATGGATTTAACTGCGATGTAACTATTTTTAAGAGTAATTTCCTGACTTAAAGAAAGATTAATCTCAACCTCACTTTGCGCAGTGCCATTTAAATATTTTTCAATTGCAGCATAAAATTCTTTGTCATTGCTCGCATGTTTTAGGCCATCTCCGGCATCGCCGCTTAACTTGCTGTTAATTTTTAAAATCACGCTCTGAGCTTCAAAATCATCGATCGCCACCACAGCTTCAGAAATTTTACTCTTCAAAACTTTGCCCTCTGTGATAAAAATTTTCATGTCTTTTTGCGTGAATTTTGCAATGCCAGAAAACGAGGAAAGCTCAGGAAAACTTGCATCATATTTTAGATTCAAGCCGGAAAAATTTATTTTGGCATTCACCTCATCCAAATTCATTACCCCGGCTTTTTTGCTGAGAGAAAATTTAGCAGTAGCCTCCTTTACTAAACCGCCATTTATATGTTTAGTGACCCAAGTTCTGATATCATTATCGTTTAAATTTATCGGCCAAAATTTTTCTAACTCGCTGCCAGAAATATCATTCATCTTAATGGAAAAATCAGATTTTTCATTTTCCATTCCCCAATTTGACATGCCAAGAGACATTGATAGACGTGGACTCATGCCATTATCATCGCGAGTAAAATCAGTTTCAATATTTGAGAAATTTAGAGATTTTAATTTTTGATCATATTCGCCAGCTAAGTTCAAATTCTTAAAATTAATTCCTGCTGAAAAAAAATCTAAAAACTCAAAACTACCTTTTTCTGATTTCACCTTGAATCTAAAATTTTCTATCTCTCCTGCACTTATGTTAAATGAAGCGCTGGCATTAAAAATTGCAGAAATTTTGCCAAGATGATTTAGTGATGGATGAAGATTTGATATGGAGTCAGGAGAAAAATTTGTTAAAAAACTATCACATCTTGGCTTAGAATTTTCTGAGAGCTGGCAGTTAAAACTGAAATCAACATCACTTTTTTCTGGATCAAAACTGAGTTGATTTTGTGCCTCAATATTAAAAATATTTCTCTTTTCAAAAAAGTGAATTTGTGATTTTCTGAGCAGAATTTTTTGATCAAAATTAGCGCTGTGAATTGCTAGAATGGCATCTTCTATTTCCAAATATTCGACTGCATTCTTGCTTTGAATCGCAGAAAATAAATCAACCAGAATAGAGATTTGCCCTTGCTGACCCTGCTTATTTTGCGAGTTTTGTAATCTTGCTAAATCGCTAATAATGATATCAGGACTAACTAAGCGAATCTTGTTGGGCTGAAAATTTAACAATAGTAAATCGAGCAAAGAAAATTCTGCTTCAAGACGAGGGATAAGAAATATTTTTTTATCATTTCCTAAATCAGCGACGTAGAAAATTTTGATATTTGTCGCGGTAATTTTTAAAGTTCCGTAACGAGTAAAGCTGACATAACTTTCATCAAGAGTGGCATCGCTACCAAAATTATCTCGGAGATTTTCTTGGATTTTTTCTGTAACATAAGGAAATGATTTTGACTCAGTTGAAACTATAACAACAAAATAGAACAACACTGTGAAGGCAATGACCAGTAAGGAGAAACTCACTTTATAAAACCAGCTGATCTTCTTTTTTTTATGCTTTAGTGGAGGGTGTTTTTTTTGCATAGATTATTGTGCAGCACTAATCAACCAAGCGATGTGAAGGAATGGTGAGGATGGCAGTGTTATCCTTGATTTCGACAATTTCAAAACGGCAGTTTTGTCGATCAAGAATTTTACTTACCTGACTTTCATCAATATTTTGCGCAAGGTTGGAATTTTTATTTTTTGAATTCAGATAAAAAATGATCACGATTTGACCAAGATGATCAGAAATTATGCTAACCTTAAGCGAAGCTTCGGCATCCGACTTAAACATGCCGGCAAAGATTTTGCGTAAAGCTTCTAACAAAACTAAACAATCAATTTTTACGCGAGACATTGTTTCAGCCTCAAAAGGTTTTTCTAAAATAATGCGACTTTTGAATTTATCGCTGAGTCCAGAAACGAATTCATTTAGAAATCCTAATAGCGAGATAACTTCTTCATCGGCATTAAGTTTGTGATCAATCACTGATTCATCCAAAGCGTTGGCGATTGAGCTGCGCAATCTCATAGCATTGAGATAAATTTTATCGAATTCTTCAAGATAACGACGATGCGGCATTGGGCCATATGGCTCATGCTTTAAGTTAGTAGCAGCTTGAGTGATAACGTCAAGATATGCAGAAAGTTCTGCTGGCAAAACTGTTGCTACTTGGCTCTTGAGATTTTTTACATTGCGATCGTGAACTTCTTGCATCTTGTTGGCATTGATAGTTTTTTCTCTAATCTTTGCAATCAACATATCAAAATCTATCGGCTTAATCAGATAGTCATTGGCGGAAAGATTAACCCCTTTAATGATATCATCTTTTTGTCCTAAAGCGCTTAGAAAAATAAAAGGAATAGTGTTGTTGCGGATATTTTTGCTTTCACGAATCAACTTCAGCAAACCAAAGCCATCAAGCTCTGGCATCATGATGTCAGAAATAATTAAATCGGGTTTTGATTGCATAAAAACTTCAAAACCTTGCTTGCCATTCGCTGCTTCAAAAACTTCGAAACCTTCGTCGCGCAAAATCTCGGCAATGTTTTCGCGAATATCCTGCTCATCTTCAACACAGAGAATTTTTACTTTTTTTTCTTCGGTCATATTTCAATTAAGTTAAAATTTTAGCACCTTCAAAATTTCTTAGAATTTCATGTAATAGGTCATCATTATTTTCGCTAGTTTTTTGAGCAAGAATATTTTGTTGAGGATTCTGTTTCTGATGCAAATCAAGCAATAAATTTTGTAAATCCGGTAAAGCTACTAGGTGGCAAAGCTTTGCTATCAGAACTTCGAAGGCCATTTTTGGCGATGAGAAAGAGTTAATTTCTGTAACGGATTTTGTTAAAATTTGCCAAATTCGAATCAATGAACCCAGAGAGGCTTTTTGCGCAATTTCTCGAACTTTTTCTTGCTGAAATTGTGAATAACCATCAAGTCTATAATCCTTAATGAGCTTAGCTGACATGGTCTTATGCACTACATCCAATAAATCATTCAAGAGTTGCGAACAATCCGATGAGTAAGCATAAAATTCGCTAAAAGCTGCGACGGCGTTAGGAAAATTACCGCTGAGAATTTTCTCAAAAAACTCAACAACTTGCACGCGATTGGAAAGGCCGAGCATTTTTTCCACCACATCAAGTGGCAAAAATTTTTGATGATTATTGCTGGCCAAAGCTTGATCGAGCATAGAGAGAGAATCGCGCACTGAGCCTTCCGACATTTTTGCAATGGCTTGTAGCGCGGCTTCGTCAGCTTCAAAATTTTCTTTTTGTAGAATATTTTTTAAGTGAGCGATGATTTCACTTTCATCTAAACGACGTAAATCAAAACGCTGACAACGCGATAAAATTGTGATTGGAACTTTACGAATTTCTGTCGTCGCAAAAATGAATTTAACGTGAGCTGGCGGCTCTTCGAGAGTTTTTAACAAAGCATTAAAAGCATTGTTGCTGAGCATATGAACTTCATCGATGATGTAGATTTTATATTTTGCAGAAACTGGTGCATAGGCGATCGAATCAATGATTTCGCGGATGTCATCAACTCCTGTTCTACTTGCGGCGTCAATTTCAATTACATCTTGATGTCTGGAAGATGAGATCAGGCAGCAATTATCACAAACTCCGCAAGCCTTGGCAGCTGTGATGGCATCAGCATCCGAGCAATTAATAGTTTTAGCAATAATTCGCGCTGTAGTAGTTTTTCCAACGCCACGAATTCCGGTTAAAATGTAAGCGTGATGTAAGCGATTATTTTTTATGGCATTACTCAGAGTTGTAACCAACACCTCTTGACCAACCAATTCATCAAAATTTTGTGGACGATATTTGCGGGCGAGAACTAGATAAGAGGACATGCAATTAACAATTAGCAGTTAGTAATTAACAATTAGCAATTGTTGCAAAAAATTAATTTGGTTATGAAGCGTAAGGATTCCCAGACTATAATCGATAAAATTATGTAGCGGAAAATTTTTACTTTTTTGTTTTTGCTAATTTTTGTTAACAAGGAATTTTTTTTGCAAAGCTGCTGGTTTTTTTTCTGATAAAATTGCTTCTGGAATAGCTCTTCATCAGATTCTATTTTTGATGGATGTTTTAAATTTTCTAAATCGAATTCGACTGTTTTATGATTGAGCAATCCGGAGGTTTCTGAAATATCATGCACCCCAATAATGCCAATATTTTTCACTAAATTTCCTATTGGTGAAATGTAAAATCCATTATTCATGATAATATTTTGCATCCAGTTTTTACCCCAACAATAACCCTCCCGATAGTTTCTTTCAATTTCTCCGTACAGACATTCGACAACTTCTTTGTCCTGATGAAAATTATAAATTTCTTTCTGCTTAAATTCTGGCCATTTACCAAGATGGTAATCATTTTTCTGCCAAGCTCTGCGCCAAGTTGCGATCGCGAATTCATTAAAATATCCTTTACCGAAAACATAGTCTGATTTTTTAACACTACTCTCCCGATCAAGCACCCCATGACCCGTTACCACCATGACTTCTGGGCAATTACGATATTTATCTAACATTATGCCACAAAAATCGAAGAAGCAGTCCGCAACTACACAATCATCTTCGAGAATTATTCCTTCCTCAACATTAAAAAAAAACCAATCAATGGCACTTTTCATTGTCATACTACAACCCATATTTCTGCCAGCGAAAAGTAATTTTAAATCACAATCCCAATCAACATTGGCCACGATCCAATCACGAGTTTCTTGGCATAAAACAGCATCATTTTCTTTATTTTTTTGCGGACCATCGGCGGCAACAAAAAGCTGCTTTGGTTGAGCTTTTCTGATTTTAGCAAAAACCTGTTTGGTATAATCTAAGCGATTAAAAACGCAGAATAATATTGGCGGCGTTTGACCGATCGTGAATGACATGAATCTGTATCTTCGGTTGGATTGATTGCGATGGCGCCTTTTGCGGAAAGCTGGAAGTGAGAGCGACCCAACCTAGCAAACCTTGAGCTGCTTTCTTTCAAATCTGACCCGCTAAGCAAGTAAATCGTCCGCCCTCACCGAAAAAAACTCTCAACCAATGAGCAAATTATTCAAGGAGTAAAAGCTTTTTTTTAAATCATTTTAAAAAGCGAAATGTGGTAAAAAATATGCACTATACTAAATCAGCTTCAAGAAGCCGATTTAGTATATTGATTTTGTTTTTACGCAGGATGGCCTGCGCCCCACATTGTGGGGAACCCCATATACCGACTCTTTATTTTTGAGTTCGGTAACTTGAATCAGCTTCGGTATATACCAAATCAGCTTCAAGAAGCCGATTTAGTATATTGATTAAATCTTGGAATAATAATTGGCACAATCTTTCAGCTTACTTCTGCTATTCGAGTAAAATCAGAAGGATGATTTACACCACAAATATTGTTGAAGGATTTCATAGGCGGGTCAGAAAAGTTCAAAGACAGGGAGGGGCTCCTTCACCAGTTAAACAGTGCTACTGGAGACTTAAATTGGATTTGGCCTAGAAAATTTGACACTGAGATTTGGACGCTCCCTCTTTGTCTAATTTTGTAAAAAATTTTTCAATTTCACTGGGCATTTTTTATAATTTTTATTTACAAATTTCCTTCATCCGCGCATATGCGCGAGTGATTCCTTTAAGAGAATATTCATCAACCGCATAAGTTCCGACCGCGGAATTGCTACGAATTCGCAAAATACCACTGCTTAACATCGACTGAATAATGGCGATGTCGTCATATTTGGTTTGGGCCCAAGCGATGTCTCTTTTGGCTTTCATCTTCAAGAGTCGATTATCCGCCATTAAAAAAATCTCGCTATTTAGCTTATATTCGAAGCCACCAAAAACGCTGACTTCCTCACTGCGATCTTTTTGGAAACGCGTGATCATGATCCAAGGACGTTGGCGCGAAGAGTGATTGCTGTCGGTTTTTAGCGGGAAAGAAACGATGTAACATTTTTTATGCTCAAGCTCATTCTCTTGAATTTCGTAAACATTCCAACGATAAAAAGCGCTGTCGATAACTTGTGAGACAGCATTTTTGGCAAAGCAAAAGCTCAGTAAAAAAAATGTTAGAAGAAGATTTTTTTTCACAAAAAATTAAAAAATTCGCGCTAGGGAATATTCGAGGATTAGAATTAAATCCTGTTTAGTTTTGGAATCTGGAAAAAGCTCCAAATTATTAATTGCCATATCTTGTCTTTGCAAAGCCATGCCTCTTGAGGCTTCGAGGCCTTTATATTTTTTAATCAATTCTAGAATTTTTTTAAAGTCATCTTGGTTTTTATTCGGCGTCATGAAATTTTTTTCAAAAGTTTCGGCGATAAATTTTTGATCGAGCTCTTCGGCTTTTTGGTAAGTTAAAATTATCGGTAAAGTAACTTTTCCTTCAAAAAAATCATTGCCGACATCCTTTCCCAAAACTTCTTCTTGCGCAGAGTAATCAAGCATATCGTCAACAATCTGAAAAATAATTCCGAGATTTTTTCCAAACTCGCGCAGCGCTTTTATTTCAGCATCTGAAGTTACATTGATCAAAGCACCCACTTCACAAGCGGCAGAAAAAAGTACCGCGGTTTTTCCAAAAATAATTTCCAAATATTTTTCGTAAGAAAGGGCAATATCATTAGAATTTTGCAGCTGCATCACTTCGCCATCAGCCATGATCGAAGAGGCTTTTGAAAGCAAATCAAGCGCGGCTAAGCTTTTAGTTAAAACCATCAATTGAAATGAAACTGAAAAGAGATAATCACCAACTAAAATGCTCGCCTTATTATCCCAAATTGCATTAGCAGTTTTTTTGCCGCGCCTGATCTGGCTTGCATCTACGACATCATCATGCAAAAGAGTGGCGCTGTGAATTAATTCAACTGCAGCTGCTAAATTATGATGATTGTGACCGGATTTTGTACCGCAAAGTCTAGCAGCTAAAATCAATAAAATGGGGCGAATGCGCTTGCCGCCAGAGTTGATAAGATGATGAGAAATTTCTTGGATTAGCGGAGATTTTCCTTGCGCGAAACTTAAAATTATTTCGTCAATTTTTTTGAGATCAGCGGAAAGATTATTGATGAGATCACGAAATTTTTGCTCCATGATTAAGTCAGTGAAGCCTGATAAAGCATTAATGTCTTGTTGCGACATTCTTCAATTTTTGCAGAAATATCGTTCAAAGCTGTGCGAACTAGATTAATTAATTCTTTCGGCTCTTCACCCTTTACAAATTCGATATATTGGGTTGCAAGCCTGTCAGCACAGTCTTCAAGACGGACCACAACTTCTTCGACAATCGCAAATTGTTCTTGCGACAGCTCATGTTCGCTATCCTCGATAGCACGAACTAAGCGGTCAGCATAAGCGTAATACTCAACAATTTCATTATAGAGTTGTTCTTGTTTCGCCGTTGCCATTATTTGATTAGATTGGATTGGAAATTTCGCTGCAACGGCAAGCTATTTTTGAGCTAATAAAAGTCAATTAACTAGCGATTGAGTAACTTTTTTGCAGATAATCGATCAGAAAAATTTTATTCACCTTAAAATCACTTTCTGCCCAGATTTTTTTAGCTGTAGAGATGGCAACTCCTATGGCCTTATCTTTGAAGCCAAGAGCAATTAAATCTTTGGGACTTAGGGGAAATTTTGATAAAGAAAAATTTTGTAAAAAAGTAAGATACGATGTTTTTGATTGAGGGATTTTTGACAGAGAAAAAATATAAAGATCGATGACTAATGTTTTTTCATAAAAAGCTAGAAGCTGTTTGAGAGCAGGTAAATCAAGGTTTTTTGAGCTTAAGGATAGGAAGCGTAAAAACTTTTTTTCTTCATTGGTTGCACAAATTGCACGAAATAAAATTTCCAAATTCACTTTTTTATCCAGAAATAAAGCGGCGATTTTTAGCTTTGAAGTGGGATTTTTTTCTAATTCTAAAACTTGTTTTAGAGCTTTAATATCAAGCTTTGAAGAAAATGTCGCTGCGGCGATTTTTTTGCGATTAATCACTTCTAAAATTTTGAAAAGATTTTCTTTTTTTCTAGTCGAAAGCAATTTTAAAAATTCCTGTCTGATTCTTTCGCGCGACAGTTTTTTAATATTTTCTTTTTGTTTTACGCAAGCTTTCAAACCTTCAACATCGAGGCTTTTAGCATATTCGGCACTAAAACGAAAAAAACGTAAGATACGCAAAAAATCTTCTTCGATTCGCAGATAAGCATCGCCGATGAATTTAACTTTTTGTTTTTTTAAATCAGAAATTCCTTCGAAGTAATCATAGACCAAGCCTTTTGAATCAAGGTAAAGAGCATTCATCGTAAAATCGCGACGAGCGGCATCCAGAAAATAATCATCAACAAATTCCACATCACAATGACGCCCTTGCTGATTTTGATCTTTGCGCAAAGTGGTAATTTCAAAATTTTTACCATTCAGAACAGCGGTGATGGTGCCAAATTTTATGCCGGTTGGAATGGCAAGAATATTATTTTTTTGCAGAATTTTTATGATTTCTTGCGGCGGAAATTTTGTCGCAAAATCAAAATCGCTAACATTTTTTTCAATTAATAAATCACGCACCGATCCACCAACCAAGCGGATATCATCGCCAAAAATATCGAAAAGTTTTTTTACTTCTAAGGGAAATTTTTTTATTAATTCTGGATGTGGGTAGGTTTTTAAATTCATCAGATGACGGTCAAGAATAATCCTAATTCATCGGCAGTTTTTATTGCTTCATCCTTTTGCAAAATCAGCGTGGAATTAGCTTGAACCGCGATTCCAGCGATTCCAACCGCGGCACAATTTTTTATCGTTGTAACGCCAATCGTTGGCAAATCGGCCTTCATGCTTTGTTTGGCTTTTTTCATTTTAATCAAAACCGAATTTTGACGAAGATCTTTGCAACGCAAAATCATTTCGTCGGTTCCTTCTAAAGCTTCAATTGCGATAATTTGTTTTTGTGCCACCACCAAGGATTGACCAATATCAAAATCTGAAAAATGCTTTATCGCCCTCACTCCCAAAGCAATATCCTCAAGCTGTGCAAGGCTTGGTGCAACTTTGGTCAGCGTGATTTTTTGCGAGACCATGCAATCAAGCAATTGATCAATTCGTAAAATTTTTAAACCCTGTTTTTCAAAAAATTTAATTACTGCGCGCAACACTGCATCGTCACCCAGAATTTTATTGGCGAGAATTTTTGCTAAAAGAAGTGCACCGGTTTTATCAACCTTCAAAGATGAAAAATTTGGCTTAGTTACTCCACCGATAAAAACTAAATTTTTAACATTTTTTTCGCGAAGAATTCTTAAGAATTTTTCAACTTCACCATAAGGTAAAATGTAAGGATTAAATTCCGAATAATCCTCTTCATATTTTTCACCCTGCAGCAAAAAAACTACAAATGGACGATTTTTTTTCTGACAATCTTCAATCAACATCATCGGCAAAGAACCCCGCCCGGCAAAGATTCCCAACATTTCTAAATTATCCCGCATGATTTAAGCTCGCTCCCCCATCAATAAAAATTATTTGTCCGTTAACAAATTTATTTTCCAGTAAAAACTCAATTGCTTGCCAAATATTTTCTACTTGACCCTTGGTTTTTAATGGAATTTTTTTGATTAAATTTTTAGTCATTTCTGAAGGATTTTCTTCATCAATTGGATTTAAAATATAGCCCGGAGCAACTCCGTTAACTCTAATCTTTGGCGCCAATTGTAATGCCAACATTTTAGTAAATTCCGCCAAAAGTTTTTTACTCAAAAGATAATAAAAATAACTGGTATCGTAACGAGTAATATTCTTATCAATCATATTGATGATGTGAGAATTTTCTGGCGCAATTTTTGCAAATTCTTTTGATAAAATTAGTGGAGAAACAAAATGAACATTAAGGTTCTCAAATAGCTCAGAATATGATTCGGTAAGGAATTTTGATTTATTAAAAATCGAAGCATTATTAATCAGCAAATTCCAATTAGGAAAATTTTTTACCATAAATTCTGCTAAATTTTTTGTCTGCGTAACATCGGAAAGATCACAAGAAAAAATCTCACATCTGACATTAAATTTTTCACTAATTTCTCTAGCTAATTTTTGCGCTTCAATCTTCGATTTATTGTAAGAAATAACTATATCATATCCCTTTCCCGCCAGATTTATCGCAACTTCACGCCCTATCCTTTTTGCTGCCCCAGTAATTAATGCTGTAGAATTTTTTTTAATCATAAAAACTTACGACTTACGACTAGTCTTCGCTCCTTGAGCTTCGACCGGCAGGCTTACGACTAACGACTATTTCCTCGTAAAGCTCTCTTAAAACTTCAGTTAAACCCTTATTAGTTGCTGCAGAAATTGTGAAAAGTTTTGGATTTTTTTGGCCAGATTTTTTTAAGAAACTTTTTAATTTCGTAATTTTTTTCTTCAGCTCTTCTGCGCCAACAAGATCGATTTTACTAAGCGCCACGACCTCAGCTTTTTCTAAAAGTTCCGGACTATATCCCGCAAGTTCAGCGCGAATTACACGATAATTATCCACTACATCATCCGCCGTTCCATCGACTAAATGTAGCAAAACTCCACAGCGCTCCACATGTTTTAAAAAGCGATCACCCAGTCCGCGACCTTCAGAAGCACCTTTGATCAAGCCGGGAATATCAGCTAAAACAAATTCCTGCTGATCAACATAAACCACGCCGAGCTGTGGTTTTAAAGTGGTAAAAGGATAGTCAGCAATTTTTGGTTTTGCGCGGGTAGTGGCGGCGAGAAATGTTGATTTTCCTGCATTAGGCATGCCCAGTAATCCAGCGTCAGAAAGTAATTTTAATTTTAATCTCACCCATAATTGCTCACCAGCTTCACCGCTTTGTGCATAGGTTGGAGCTTGATTTACAGAGTTTTTAAAATTGGTATTTCCAAGTCCACCCTTGCCACCTTTGAGGATGATAAATTTTTCGCCCTCTTCCATCAAATCATAAAGCAATTCGCTTTCATCTTCATTGAAAATTTGTGTTCCTAATGGCACGCGTAAAACTAAATCATCGCCGGAAGTTCCACTTTTATTGCCGCCTTTTCCTGAAACACCATTTTTTGCCGTAAAATGCTGTTGAAAACGATAGTCAATTAAAGTGTTTAAATCTTTAGTACATTCAAGGACTACACTACCGCCGCGTCCGCCATCTCCGCCATCTGGACCGCCGCGTGGAATAAATTTTTCACGACGGAAACTGCGCGATCCTGCGCCGCCATTTCCTGATCGTAGACTTATTTTTACTTCATCGATGAATTGCATAATTTAGCAGCTAACAATAATTGATTTTTCGGTTTCGGAAATTTTTCCGCCGGCTTCGCGAACCAATAATAAAAATGGCTTTAGAAGTTCAGTATTTTGATTTTTAAAAATTGCTTTTTCTAAGCGAGAAGATGCCACATAAGCAACTTCCAAGCTACGACAGCCGTAAGAGCGCAGCGATGAATTTTGATCTTCAACTAAAGTAGCATCTTCAGCAGCAAGGACACAGCTTCCTGCGGTTCTTTTGGAAACGCGGATGCGGCGGTTATTAACGAAAGCGCCAAAACCTTTTTCACAATAGTAAGTTTCACTACCGACAACTTTAGTAATCACCAGTGCAATTGCTTCTTTTTGGCCAGCGGCGTTAGTATGTTCGAGCGCCATGGCAACAGTGAAATCAGGATTAGAGCGCAGCATATTGTCGAAGCCATCAACCGCTAAAACTAAATAGGAATATTCAGCATTTTCTTTGCGAATAACTTTTTGCCCGTCGGAAAAAATTAAATTATGATCGGGACGAAATTTTGCTAAATCATCAATCAAAACTTGTTTTACGCGTTGATAGCAAGCGCTGGCAAATTTTGCTGCCGAAGCAGGATTTGATTGTAAATTTTCTAACTCGTTAAAGTCACGAGACATGTGAGCTGTAGCTTTTTCGACAGCTTTAATCATTATGTTTATGTTAGAACTTCTCATGTTTGTTTGTTGTTTTCTATTTTAAGCAGACCTTATTTTGCAATCCCCGCGAAGGCGGAGATCCAAGAAATGATTACCTAAAAACTGGATCCCCACCTTCGCGGGGATGACAAATATCAAGTAGGGAAAAGTAAAATTAATATTTTCTGGGCTCCGGAGCAAGTTTCAGTTCCGCTATTGTTGAATTGTTACGCACAGCTTTCAATGAAAATTCTAGATCATTTTTTTCGCTATCCGAAAATTTCACTAAACTGTGAGCTAAAAAATTCTTATCGTCTCTATTTTTAAAATCAGAGCGATAATGCGCGCCGCGGCTTTCCTTGCGGTTTAGCGCCGCAAAATTTGCCGCCAAGGAATTTAAAAAAAGATGTTGTAGTTCGAAATATTCAATCAATTCATCATTCCACAACAGAGCAGAATTTTTAAGGTGATAATTTTTAAAAATTTCGAAAAGCTCTTTAGTTTTTGAAAGGCCGATTTCGAGCAGATTTTTTTCGCGAAAAACTCCGAGGTTTTTTTCGTTATTTTCTTGAAGCGATTTTTTTAAATCGCTTAGCTGTAAGTTGTAAGTCGTAAGTCGTAAGTCGAAGAGGTTTCTCAGTTTTTCAATTTTTTCTGCAGCGATTTTTTCGGCGATATTTACTGATTTTTTGGCGATATTTTTTGCGGCAGTTTTTCCGGCGATTTTTCCGAAAACAATTAAATCCAGTAAAGAATTACAACCTAAACGATTAGCGCCGTGAACTGAAATACAGGCAGCTTCACCAATCGCTAGAAGACCTTCGATCACTTGGCAATTAAGGTCGCAGGGAATGCCGCCCATACTATAATGAGCTGAAGGCGCGACTGGAATTAAATCTTTTTTTACATCGAGACGAGCAAAATTTTTAACTAATTCGACAACTCCTGGCAGCTTATTTTTCAAGACTTCATCACTAATGTGACGCAAATCAAGATGGAGAAAATCTGCATTTTTTCCACAACCGCGAGATTGATGAATTTCAGTGGCCATAGCTTGCGAGATCACGTCGCGTGAGGCTAATTCCATCATTCGTGGCGCATAATTTTGCATGAAACGATCACCTTTGACATTGAGAAGATAAGCCCCCTCGCTTCTTGCTGCTTCGGTAATTAGAAAACCATTTCCATAAATTCCGGTGGGATGAAATTGTACAAATTCCATATCTTGCAGAGGCAAACCTTCTTTAAAAACTAGTGCTGAACCGTCACCACTGCAGATCAGAGAAGATGTCGTATTTTGATAAATTTGACTGTAACCACCCGTTGCCAGAATAACATTTTGGGCACTGAAAATAACCAGTTCGCCATGATTTAAATCAACCGCCAAACAGCCGTGACAGATTTTTTTATCTTCAATCAGCAAGTCAGTAACAAAAAATTCTGAGAAAAATTTTACATCATTTTTTAGCGCCTGTTCATACAAACTATGCAAAATTGTATGACCAGTTTTATCCTTGGAATAGCAGGCGCGATAAGCAACTTCACCCTGTCCAAAATTGCTAGTTTGACCGCCATAAGCACGCTGCGAAATTTTGCCTTCATCATTGCGCGAAAAAACCACCCCCATTTTTTCGAGATCAAGAATCGCTGATTTTGCTTCACGACAAAGAATTTCAACTGCATCAGTATCCGCTAAATAATCTGCGCCCTTAAGAGTATCGTAAGCATGCCACTTCCAATCATCTTCACAAACATTACCCAAAGCAGCATTGATACCGCCTTTCGCCGCAACGGTGTGGCTATTACTGGGAATCACTTTACTAATCACGGCAATATTTTTTGCGCCAGAATTGATCGCAGAAATTGCCGCACTTAAGCCGGCACCACCGGAACCGATGATGATGATATCGAAATGTTTTTTGGAAATTGGAAGGGTCAAGGCAGTTAACAATTAGGAATTAACAATTAACAATTAGGAATTGGAAAATTTTGTTAATTCCTAATTGCTAATTCTTAAATGATAAAAATATTTCTCTGCTGTTACAATGAAGCGGAAAATCTCAAAAAATTATTGCCCGATCTTGAACGCGAAATGCAATTAGTGAAGCGCGATTTTGAGATATTCTTTTGTTTGGATGGCAGCTCTGATGATTCGGTAGCAGTAATAAATAATTTTTCTAAATCCTGCAAAATTAAAATTCTGCCCCAGATTAATCAGCGCGGTTTGGGACTTGCTTACAAAAGATTATTTTTGGAAATTATTAATAATTCCACTGAGGATGATCTAGTAATTTCGCTTGATGCTGACAGCACTCACGACTGCAAACAAATCTCTCCGATGCTGGCGCATTTCGAAAAAAATTCTCTCGATTTTTTGGTGGCTTCACGCTTTTGTGGAAATGCCGTGATGGCTGATTTTCCGCTTTATCGCCAAGCAATTAGCAAGGGAACTTCACTACTTTTACAAACTCTTTTTGCGGTGAAAAAAATTTCCGGTGAAAGGCTTCAAGATTATACTAGTGGCTATCGCATCTATCGCACCAAAAAAATAAAAGAATTATTTGTGAAGAAAAAAAATGACTTCATCACTGAGCCAGAATTCACATACACTTGCGAGTTTGTAATAAAATTATCCCGCATAAATTCCCGCTTCGACGAAGTCGCAATTTCTTACGATTACGGCAAAAAAATTGGCAAAAGTAAATTGCGTATTATGCGTAATTTTTGGAGATTGCTCGTGATGCTAATTAAATTAAAACTAAATAAATTTATACCCACCAACAACATTCTTCCAAAATAGTTTTTCTATTTTAAAAAACTCATATACCGAACTTGATTCAAGTTACCGAACTCAAAAATAAAGAGTCGGTATATGGGGTTCCCCACAATGTGGGGCGCAGGCCATCCTGCGTAAAAATAAAATTAATATACCCATTCGGCTTCTTGAAGTCGAATGGGTATATACCGAAACTGATTCAAGTTACCGAACTCAAAAATAAAGAGTCGGTATATGGGGTTCCCCACAATGTGGGGCGCAGGCCATCCTGCGTAAAAATAAAATTAATATACCCATTCGGCTTCTTGAAGTCGAATGGGTATAGTTCTCAAAATTCTTCATTCCAAAAAATCTAAAAATGACACAAAAAAGACGAGTAGTTATAACTGGCATTGGCGCGGTTACGCCTTTAGCTGACAATATTGCCAGCAGCTGGAAAAAATTAATTAATGGCGAATCTGGCATTGGCATGATCAGCATTTTCGACACAACTGACTCTCCCTGCAAAATTGCCGGTGAAGTTAAATATGGCGATGGCGTCGATCTTTTTAATCTCGATAAATATGTCGATGCAAAAGAGCAGAAAAAAATGGATCGCTTCATTCATTTTGGTATTGCTGCTGCTGATCAAGCAATTGCCGATTCTGGTTGGAAACCACAAAATGAAGAACAGCAATTTCGCACTGGTGTAATGATTGGCTCTGGTATTGGCGGCCTTCCGGCGATTGAAAAAACTGTTATTACTATCAGAGAAAGAGGCATCAGAAAAATCACTCCATTTTTTATTCCACAAAGTTTGATCAATTTAGTTTCCGGCCAAGTTTCAATTAAACATGGTTACATGGGACCAAATCACGCCGTTGTCACAGCTTGTGCATCTGGCACTCACGCCATTGGCGATTCTGCTCGCATGATCGAATATGGCGATGTTGATGTAATGATCGCTGGCGGCGCTGAATCAACAATTTGCGAAGCTGGAATTGGTGGTTTCGCCGCTCTTCGTGCACTTTCAACTTCTTTCAATGATGATCCAACTGCAGGATCGCGCCCTTGGGATAAAAGACGCGACGGCTTTGTTATGGGCGAAGGTTCTGGTATTGTTGTACTTGAAGAATATGAGCATGCCAAAAAACGTGGCGCAAAAATTTATGCGGAAATTGTCGGTTACGGAATGTCAGGCGATGCCTATCACATCACCGCTCCAGAAAGCTCTGGTCGCGGCTCAACTTATGCCATGAGATTAGCATTAAAACATGCGGGCATGAATGTTGATGATATTGATTACATCAATGCTCACGGCACTTCAACTCCTCTTGGTGATGAGATTGAAGTTGGCTCCATTAAAAAAGTTTTCGGCGATCATGCTTACAAACTTTCAATGTCTTCCACCAAATCATCGACAGGACATTTACTGGGAGCTGCTGGCGCGGTTGAAGCAATTTTTTCTGCACTAGCAATTCGTGATAATGTCGCTCCTCCAACATTAAATTTGGAAGATCCATCCGAAGGTTGTGATATTGATTTAGTAGCCAATCAAGCCAAACAACGCAAAATTGATGTTGTAATGTCAAACTCATTTGGATTTGGCGGAACCAATGCCTGCCTGATTTTAAAACGAATATAATAAATGAAAGAAAAAATTTTTAAAATCTGCGCCCTCTTCTCAGTCACGGTATTCCTTTACCTGATTTGCATGATTTCTATCATCATGTATTTCAATGCGCCAAATTCTTATCATCGCGAAGATAAAAGATTCATCGTTGAAAGTGGCATGACGCTTCGTCAAGTCGTCAATAAACTTTACGCAGAAAAAATTATCAAAAACCCTTCGACATTTCTTTACCTGGGACAATTGGTCAAGGGGCTGAATCCCAAGGTGCATTATGGTGAATATTTTTTCGAAAAAAATACCTCATACTATAAAATCCTCCACAAGATGATTCGTGGCAATATTTTCTTTCGCAAAATTACACTTGCTGAAGGCCTCTCCTCTTATTCTGCAATATTAATCGTCAATAATTCCGTTGGTCTAATCGGGCAAACGCCAGAGAAAATTATAGAAGGATCGCTATTGCCGGAAACTTATTTTTATTCTTATAATGACACTAAAATTGGCGTGTTGCATCGCATGCAAAATGCCTTGAGAAAAACGGTGGATGATTTGTGGGAAAAGCGCGATTTATCCATTCCGCTTCGTAGCAAAGAGCAACTAATTATTCTCGCTTCGATTGTAGAGAAAGAAACTGGACTGGAATCAGAAAGAGCAAAAGTTGCCTCAGTTTTTATTAATCGTTTACGCAAAGGCATGAAGCTACAATCCGATCCAACTATCACTTATTCTTTTACCTTTGGTGATAAAAAATTGGAAAGACCAATTCGAGTTAGCGACATTCAAAATAATTCCCCTTTCAACACTTATCACGTTTATGGCCTACCACCAGCGCCCATTTGCAATCCTGGACTCGCCTCGATCAAGGCAGTTTTAAATCCAATTAAAAGCGACCTACTTTACTTCGTTGCCTCTGGTCGAGGTGATCATATTTTCGCCTCAACATATTCCGAACATAACGCCAATGTTATGCGTTATCGTAGCTTTCTTAAAGGCAGGGAACGGGAAGTTTTAGCTAGATAAGTGAAAATATACCGACTCTTTATTTTTGAGTTTGGTATCTTGAATCAGCTTTGGTAATTGATTTTGTTTTTACGCAGGATGACCTGCGCCCCACAGTCGCGGGGAACCCCATATACCGACTCTTTATTTTTGAGTTCGGTAACTTGAATCAGTTTCGGTATATACCAAATCCCCATGTCCCAAACTCTCCAACAAGAAGCATCTAATCCCAAAAACTCCGCTTGGGTTTTTGCTTCGGCCGGCTCAGGCAAAACTAAAATTCTCACTGATCGCGTTTTAAGACTTTTACTCAACGATATTGCTCCACATAAAATTCTCTGCCTCACCTTCACCAAAGCAGCAGCCAGAGAGATGGAGAAGCGCATCAACTCGGCATTAAGCAATTGGGTAATTTGCTCTGATGATGAATTAAAAAAACAACTGACAGCGTTAAATGGAAGCATTCCCAGTGAGGAAGAATTAAAAAAAGCCCGCACGCTTTTCGTAAAAATCATCGATGCCGATGCCAAGATTAAAGCGCAAACCATTCATGCTTTTTGCCAAACTTTAATTAAAATTTTTCCCTTTGAAGCAAAAATAAAACCAAGCTTCGAAGTGCTGGAAGAAAATCAGGAAAAATTACTCATCAAACAAGCGCAGCAAGAACTTCGAAAAAAAGCGCATAGCGATAAAAATCTCGGAAATTTAATCACCAACATCACTGCCACACTTCACGATGAAAGCTTGCTAGATCTGACTTCAGAGCTTTTAGATAAAAAAGAAAAACTGATTTTTCTTAAAGAAAAATTCTTCGGCATTGAAGGAGTTATCATCGAGATTTTTAGCAAATTTAATATCACAGAAAATGATGATGAGGAAAAACTTTTTACAGAATTTTTAAAAAAAACAAATCGCCAAAGAAATTTAGAAATCGCGCAAATCCTTGAAGAGAGCAAGCTCAAGACCAATGATGAAATCGCGACCAAGTTGCGAGATTTTTTTGTGCAACCAACTTTAAAAAAATTTGCAATTTATCGCTCGGCTTTTTTTACCCAAGAAGGTGGTTTAAGAAAAATTCCCGGTAAAAATATTACTGATGAGCTCAGGGCTGAGATCACTGATTTGGCAAGCACTTGTGGGGAATTATCCGAAAAAATAAATTCTCTAAAAATCGCCAAAGACAGCGCCAATATTTTACGACTTTGCGAAGAAATTCTAAAAATTTATTCGCAGTTAAAAAATGAAAAAGGCTTTCTTGATTACAATGATCTCATCATCGAATCCAATCGCTTACTGGCAAATCCCGAACATAGCGACTGGATAAAAATGAAAATGGATAGTGGTTTTGATCACATCCTGATCGACGAATCACAAGACACCAACCATCAGCAATGGAATATTATCAAAGCTTTGAGCGAAGATTTTTTTTCTGGATTTAGCGCTGCAACAAAAGAGCGCAGCATTTTTATTGTTGGCGATGAAAAGCAATCGATCTTCTCCTTTCAAGGCTCCGACGCCAATATCAGCAAAACTATTTTTTCTTATTTTGAAGAAAAATTGGGGAGAAATTTAAAAAAAATTGAACTAACAAACTCCTTTCGTTCGGTTGCAGAAATTCTTCAAGCGGTTGATAAAGTTTTTGCTGATGAAGAAAGACAAAATGCCATCACAAAAATCGGAAAATTTAAAAATCACCAAGCGATTAGAGATGGTCGCGGAGTTGTTGAAATATGGCCACAAGTCAAGTTAGAAAAAAAAGAAAAAGTTGAAGAAGGCTATGAATGGAAATTAGATTTCTCGGCTAATGATGAAGAAAAAGAAGCGGAAATTATGGCAAAAATTACCGCCACAAAAATCAAAAATTGGGTAGAAAATTCACGAGAAATTTCTGCAAAAAATCGCACCATAAAATATGGCGATATCATGATTTTGCTGCGCAATCGCACCAACGGATTTCTACATCAATTAATAAAATATTTTCACCAATATCAAATTCCCTTCACTTCAATTTCGCGCATCAGATTTAGTGAAAATTTATTGATTCAGGATTTGCTTGCAGCCTCTAAATTCGCGCTTTTAGACAATGATGATTTGAATTTAGCCTGTTTACTAAAATCACCTTTTTTCCTTATTTCCGAAGAAGAATTGTTGGAAATATGCCTAAGAAAAAATTCAGAAAAATGCAGTTTATTTACTGCAATCACTGATGAAAAAATCAAAAAACAGCTGGAAGAAATAACACAAAAATCACGCCAATTAAACTCTTTCGAATTTTTCTATTTTTTGCTTTGCGAAAAAAATTATCGCCAAAATTTTATTTCCTATTTTGGTGCCGAGAGTGCAGAAATATTGGATAAATTCTTACTTCACGTCGCAGATTTTTGTAAAAACTTTTCTCCAAATTTACAAAAATTTCTTGAATTCGTCGAAAAAATTGATCCGGAAATTTCGCTGGTTGGCGACGAAACTAATCGCGTTCGCATCACAACAATTCACTCTGCCAAAGGCTTGCAAGCGCCGATTGTGTTGATGCCGGACTGCTCTTATAATCCACGACAACTTCCTTCCAATAGGGGGCAAATTTTTTGGGCCGATGAACTTCCTTTGTGGTGCAGCAGAAAATCTAATGAAAATGAGCTGATAAAAAATTATCGCCAAAAAAGATTTACCGAAATTTCTGAGGAATATTTGCGCCTACTCTACGTTGCGATGACGCGCGCTGAGGATGAACTTTATATTGGCGGATTTGGAAAAAATTCCAGTGCAGATTGTTGGTATGAGATTGTGAAAAATGCTTTGCCGGAGAATGTGGTTAAAGAGTGGACCCCGTCATGCGACGTGGTGACAACAAAAGTAGCATTACAGGAAATTCCTATATTTGTCACCCTGTCGCATGACGTGATCCATAAGGATAAACAAACACTTCAAACCCAAATCAACCCCGCCCAAATCAAAGGTGAAATCATCCACAAAATCCTCGAAGTTTTCGGAAAAAATTATCGCGAAGAAAAAAAATGGCTGTTGCAACTGGCACAAAAAATTATTCAAAAAACGGAATTTTTGAACATGGAAGATAAAAATGAAATTCACGATCTAACCACTAATTTCCTGCACTCTCAGCTCTTCGATGAAATTTTTTGCGGAGAAGTTAAGTGTGAAATTGAAATAGCCGGCGCTGGAAATTTCGGCCGAATTGATCTGCTAATCGAAAAAGAAAATGAAGTAATAATCATCGATTATAAATCAGATGAAACCCTGCCCAAAGAGACTCCACAAACTTATCTCGAACAGTTGCAAAATTATAAAAAACTCATCGCCAAACTTTATCCAAGAAAAACAATTTCCTGCGCAATTTTGTGGATCAGGTTTTTGCAGCTACGAAATATTACTTAGACATTGGTTGTATTTTCCAATACCTCCGAAAAATATCAAACTCCCCCAATTCCAATAGCTAATCAATGTCAAAACAGGATATAGAAATTTCAGACTTTGAGTTGGGTCTTATAGAAGGAATGGAAGCTTTAATTGATATCGATGAAACCAAGTGGACTGAGTCGAAAATCCAAATATTACCTGTATTGCTAATTCTACAGAGCACGAGGAATTGCTGGAAAGATTCTATGCCGCACTTTCTCGCCTGGTTGAGAAAAAAGTAAAAATTTATGAAATCTTTGGACAAGAAATCACGAACGAAACAATCACCTATGATTATCTTCTGAGGATTGCTGGCTTTAATCATGGCAATGATAGAACAATCAAATTTCTCCTTGATAAAGGAGCCTCTCCAAATGTAACAAATTCTTATGGAACAGATTTATTAAACTATTCTGTAAGAAACCACAGAGTGAACCAATCTTTATTGATCGAGAAAGGAGCTAAGCTAGATGTAATAGATATAAAAGACGGCATGACTCCATTAATGCGTCTTGTCTCTTTCACTTACCGCTCTCAAGAAAATTTAATGCTTGCTGAGCTATTAATTAAGCAAGGAGCGTGCTTAGATTTACACTACGATAATGACCAAACTTTATTAAAACGCGCCATTTTTCTAGGACATGATGAGATCGCTAAATTACTGATTGAAAATGGAGTTGAGATAAATCGCGCCGGTCCGGATGACGAGGAATCTCCCTTAATGACAGCATTGGGATTAGGTCGAATAAAAATTGCAGAATTATTGATTGAGAAAGGCGCTGATACTGATTTCAAAAATAAGGATGGGCAAAGTCCTAAAATGTTTCTCGCTCAGAAGATTTTCTTAGAAGAGGATGCGGCAAAAAAAGAGGAGATGAAAAAATTATTCATCGATCTTCTAAAAAAGAAAAAACCCGATGTAAGTGAAGAAGAAGTAGAGCAGCAGCTAAAGCTATATCTCGCTGAAATGATGCTCACACTATCTTATTCCGACAGGGATTTTGGTCAGTTGGTTTCTATGACTAGATTATTTTCTGCAGCATTGCCGAATCTAACCATGGAAGAATCGAGCAAAAAGCTGTTGAAAGAAATTTTCTCTGGCCTGCTTAGCGATGGAAAATTTGTAAGAGAAAGCGATGGCAGAAAATTTACTACATTTCCATCCGCAATTTCTGGACATAGATCACATTTTCTTCTAGAATGCGACAAAAATGATAAGCCATTATTTGTACATTACATCGATGGCAATTGCCCTTTTTCCTCTGATTTTACAAATTCCATACATAGCAGACTTAACATCGCTTTAGATAATGCTCAAAAAGCTCTGCGTATTAATCAAGATCCACAAGAATGTGAAGAGCAACTAGCCAGTGCAAGAAAAATACAGCAAGAATTTGGCGAAATTTTTCCGAAAGAATGTCAATATTTATACGGCGGAGCAAAATTTAAAATTGATCACGAAAAATTTAGTAAGTTCGCCCAACATGATTCGCACTATTACCGCCTTATACTATCGCAAATCGAGGATTTGAAACTATTGAGAGCTGAATTGTTTTCAGCTCAATATGAAAAAGATAAAAAAGAAGTTACCACTCTTGAATTATACCTCCCAACACAATCACAAACGAGAGGCACCTGCTCTTTCAAATCCGATTTGCTTTTGGTCGGAGCAATATTGGAGCAAGTATATGGATTGGGATCAAAATTAGTTGATGGAAAACCTGCCGGCAAAGGCTATGAAATTCGCAAAGAATTTAAACATGCCTTAATAAAATATTACGCCGAGCAAGTAGCGGAAATGGCCTATCCTAAGCATAAAGGAAAAGTTTTTCATCAAGAAGCCTGTCAGTTTTTAACAGAAGTGATTAAGCCAAATGCTGAAAGGAAAATTGAAAGAAACGCTGAAACCCAAGATTCCTCGGCGTTTCAAACTGCATCATCTATTCGCGATCGAATCGCAGAATATGAAAAAAAAGCCAAGAGAGGAGTTCAGCTTTACGACGACAGACCATGGTGGTGCGTTGAGGCTGCAAAATTATCTACGGATAAATCTTTGGGAACATCCATAAAAGAAAGTGCCTTGGCTGCGCTTAAAGATTTAGGCGGTGATTATGCAAAAGAAGCGGCTGAAATGGGAAAGGAGAAGGTGGTTGGTCTAATGGAATATATAACCATCATCGAAACAGGAAGCCCCCCATCAAAGCCAGCTGCCTTAGCAAAACTCAGCGAAAAATATCAAGAAGCGGAAAAGAAATTTCAGCAAAATCCTGGTGATAAAAATACGATGGTTGAGCTTATGGCGCTGAATTTATTATTAGGAAAAGATCATGAAAATTATCTGAGTTTGAAAAAGGAATTTTTAAAAGATCAGGCTCCCGCCACATCCGAAATCAAATCTCCGTTGGCGCATAATGTACAACAAAGAGTTGTCGTAACGACTCATTAATCAGCCTCTAAATCAGCACCTTCTTTTTTTAAATCCACCACTTCCGGCACGTCGATTCGAATAAAATTTTTAGCTAAATTTACTTCAGGAAAAATTGCATTTCTGAAAGAAAAATTTTCGATTTTTTGGTAATTTTTTGGTAAGCATTTTTCATTGAACTCAATTTCTACGATTCCGCCAGCGCCGTGTTCGAAGACATTCAGCACCTTGCCAATTTTTTTTGAATTCATATCGATGACATCAAGACCGATTAAATCGACATAATAAAATTCATCTTCGTTGGTTTTATCAAAATCTTTGCGATCTGCAAATAGCTCAACTCCGCGCAATTTTTCTGCTTCATTGCGATCATTCACCCCTTCAATTCTTGCCATGATGATTGGATCGCCACTGGAAGTTCCTATAACACTTTTATTTTTATTGCTGATTTTAATTTTGAATTCTTTTCCTTTTGAATCAAAGAGGCTGTAGGTCTCAAGCTGTAAAGGATTGTCGGAATAAACCACGATTTTAACTTCGCCTTTGATGCCAAAAACTGTGGTGATTTTTGCGATTAGAATTTTTTTACTCATTTTTTTTATTTTTAATTCTTGGGAGTTTGTTGGAAAATGGACCCCGTCATGCGACGGGGTGACAAAACTAGAGCATAGGCTCGATCTCTCAAACTTGTCACCCCGTCGCATGACGGGGTCCATAAAATTAAATCACTTCCAAATGTAACATTTCCTCAAAAGTTGGACGACGACGAATTATAGTAAACTTATCGCCATCAACCAAAACTTCTGGAATCATCGGACGACAATTATATTCGTTGGACATAGATGAGCCATAGGCTCCAGCTCCTGCTAAAATAAAAAGATCTCCAGCTTTTGGATCGACAAGTTCGCGATCGCGCGCTAAAAAATCAGTGCTTTCGCAAACTGGTCCCACCAAATCGTAAGTAGCTTTTGGTCCAGATTTTATTATTGCCGGCAGCACTTGATGATATGAGTCATAAAGGCCGGGACGCATTAGATCATTCATCGCTGCGTCAATAATTACGAAATTTTTTGTGGAAGTTTCTTTCAAAAAAATTGTTGAGGTGACTAAAATTCCAACATTACCAACCATTGCCCTACCTGGCGCGATAGTGATTTTAACATTTAGATCAACAGTGATTTCTTTGATTAATTTTACATAGGATTCGATTAAAAGGGTGTTTTCATTTTTATATAAAATTCCGATGCCACCACCAAAATCTAGTGCAGAAATTTTGTGACCATTTTGGCGTAATTTTAAGCATAAATCGCGCAGTTTTTTGAAGGCAATTTCGAAAGGTTCAAGTGAGTTTATTTGCGAACCGATATGCATCGCGATGCCATATATTTCAAGGCCAGCTAGCTTTGCTGCCTTATCATAAATTTCTTCGGCTAATTCAATATCAACCCCGAATTTATCGCCCTTTCTGCCAGTAGAAATTTTATCGTGAGTTTTGGCGTCAACATTGGGATTTACTCGCAAAGAAAATTTGGCTTTTTTATTCAAAGAAATCGCCACTTCATTTAGCAAAAATATTTCCGCAATCGACTCAACGGAAAATTCTTCCACGCCATTTTTCAGCGCGAATTCCATTTCGCTTTTAGTTTTTCCAACTCCAGCAAAAACAATTTTTTCCGGTTTAATTTCTGCTTTGATTGCGCGAAAAACTTCTCCCGCTGAAACCGCATCAACACCAGCTCCAAGCCCACTTAAAATTTTTACTAAATGCAGATTAAAATTAGCTTTGATGGCGTAGCAAATTTTATAATCAGAAATTTTTTCAGACTCAAAAGCGGTGACGAAATTTTGAAAATTTTCGACCAAAGATTTTTTTGAATAGCAATAAAATGGCGTACCCACTGACTTAGCAATTTCACTCACCCTCACATTTTCAACAAAGGCTTCGTCGTGATTTTTTTGTAATCTGTAGGAGAGATATTTCATAAAATTTATTTTTTACCGTGACTCACTCCGATCTTCCACAGGCCTTTTTCCAAAAAAGCCTCGATGGTTTGGCGGTTTGCCTTGTTGATCAGATTGGAATGAGAAAGTTTTTTGCGTTTTGAAAATTCTAGCAAAGTAATGATTTTTTTATCTTCAAGATATACTAATCTTTTGTGATAACTGTTGGCAAGAGCTCTACCAACTATTTCTTCCATTATTTTAGTTGTGCCTTTTTTATAAAATTCTTTGAAGGCGTCGTAATATTTTTGGCGGTCGATAAATTTGATATTGATTGACACAAAACCTTCTCAAATCAAGGGCGCCTCTAAAAATTATGATTTTTCGAGGCGCCCTAAAATCAGTTTCGAACGTTTTTCTTCGCCATTCCATCAATCAATGCATTAACAAAAGTGACTTTTGTTGCATCAAAAAAACTGGCGGCAATTCCGACATATTCATCGATTACGACTTTGATTGGAACATCCAAAAGAAATTTTATTTCAAAGGCTGCGAGGCGCAAAATTTGTAGCATTACATTTTCAAGTGCAGAAATTTTTTGATCATCACGCAAAAAACTTGCGATCTCTTCATCAATTTTTTTAACATTCATGGAGAGGCCGAGCAGCAAGTTATTTAGAAGGTTCTCATCAATTTTATCACGATAAGATGAAACCACCTCATCCTCTTGAAGAGCATAATTTTCGATCAAATCATTTTTGATTTTTTCTAAATCAGACTTGTCATTAAAAAAATTATGCTGGTAAAAAATTTGTATTGCCATCAAGCGCGAAAGGCTTTTGTGACTTTTGATTTTATCTTTGAATTTCTTATTCTTTGTTGTCGGCATTTGTTAAATTTTTTAAGTAATTATGAATTTCTATACCAAGCCTGATTCAAGAAATCGAACTGTAGTTTGTCATCCCCGTGAAAATTGTGATCCAGCCCTTTATGCAAACTTCCTGGATCCCCGCCTTCACGGAGATGGCGGACTGGAAGAGCGAGAAACTCGGTATCTTCAACTTGAATGGATCTATAAGTTTCTCGTCGCGGTTATTTTATTTTTCTCTTCAGCGGAATTTGCAATAGCTCAAGTAGATCAATCATATTTTGATATTGATTCAATCTCGCCACAACTATTTTCGCCAACCCTTGTAATTAACAGTCCAGAATGGCGAAGTGAAGTTAGTCAAATTTTAAAAATGCAAAAAAATCTCGATCTTGAAGATCTCGATCAAGCAGTTGAAGAAAAACATCTTCAGCCAGAAACAATCGCGCAAAAAATTGATCCTAAACTCACTCGCGCTGATTATCCAAAACTTTATCATTTACTGGATCGCGTTGGCGACACTTCGCGCGGCGTAACCGATAATATTAAAGCTCACTTTGATCAAACTCGCCCTTATTTGGCTGATAGTCGCATTAAAATGTTAATCTCGCCCAGCAAAGGTGGATCATATCCCAGCGGACATGCTACTGGCAGTTATATTTACGCTCACGTCATGAGTTTGCTGATTCCACAACAGCGCGAAGAATTCCAAAATTTAGCAGAAAAAATTGCCCAGCATCGCATTTTGATCGGCATGCATTATCCGCGCGATATCCGAGCGGGGAAAGAATTATCTTTTTTGGTGATTGGTGGATTGACGCAGAGTTCTGATTTTCAAAAAGATCTTGGAAAAGCTGCGTTGGAAATTATGGAGAAGAAGAAATTTTAGCTATTTTGATTCGCTAAAGGGCGCCTCTAAAAATTGTCTTCATAAATTCTTCAACCATTTAAATTACTCACTAATTTTTTGTTATTAGCCTCAAGCCTTATCTTAGCTGTTCAGAATACATGTTTTAACATAGTCCCAAATTAGGTCTCACAACACCTTAGTAAAGGCCTCTAAACTAGAGCTCCAATGGCTCATAAATGATTTTCATTCGCTAACTTGCAATTAAAAATTCGACAAATAATTTGCAGCGCGCTTTTGTGCGAAGACTAAGTGCTTTCAATCTTTGAAAATATTGGTTTTGCAGCAAGATAGTAATTTTGCCAGATTACCAAAATTTCCTCAAAAAATTCTGACAATTTTCACTCCAAGTTAAGATTTTTTGGCTTGTCTGTATCCAAACAAGCTGAAGATACCGAGCTTCATTTTTTAGTTTGTCATCCCCGCATAGGTGGGGATCCAACACTAACTAAGCATTCTGGATCCCCGCCTACGTGGGGATGACAAACTTGTAGTTCGGTTTCTTGAATCAGTTTCGTACTTAGAAGGCAAAAGTTTTTTTATGGAAGGGTGGCCGAGCGGTTTAAGGCAACAGTCTTGAAAACTGTCGTAGATGCAAGTCTACCGTGAGTTCGAATCTCACCCCTTCCGCCATTCCTACTATTGCGAACCGAATCTCACATAGGTTTTAGCATATTTCTCTACCACTCTCCAAGCCCTGCGTTTGCGGCTTCTCTCCACATTTTAATTTCCATTTCACGCTTACCTTCTTCTCTCTAGTCAGCAAAATTTTCTGCATTTTTGGGGTATTTTTCTCTCCGTTTCTCCGCTTCACGTTTACCTTTTTAAAAAAGGTGAGCATTGATAAATGCTGACTTCGTGGGTTTTCCATCGAACTTCATGGTATGCCACCTCAAGTGATGTTTCCGACTTTTTTGCAAACTTGTCGTCATTTTAAAATCTCAATCTCACCCCTGCGACAACAATAAAATTATCAACTCTTTGGCCGAGTTGTTTTGCCAAATCTGCCGTGCCAAAAGTTTTGGTGTGATAACGCAAAGCAAAATACGGAGCGAATTTGCGGGTGATTTCGTAGCGAGTTTCAGCGCCGATTTCTAAATCAGAAATTCCGGATTTAACCTGCAACTCTTTTACATCCTGAGCAAAAAGTTCCGTCTCAAAATAAGGCTGCGTGATCAGTTTTTGCGTAATAAAAATATCAACTTCTTGCTTTAACCTCGCGCTGTAATTGCCTTTTTCACTTAAGAAAATTTGCGCTTTGGTTTCAAACATTTGTGGAGCAAGACCTTCAAGTCCGATGGTTAAATAGTTTAAATTATTTGAGGTAAAGTCGGTGCTAAAATCATGAGAAATACCGATTTGTGCATCCCAAAATTGTGCAACATTGCGACTGTAAAGTGCCTGAGCTTCAAATTTTTGTTCGTAATTTCCGTAATTTTTCTTCTCACTATTGATCCATAGTCGGTTGTAATCACCACCAACCCAACCTGAAAGATCGAAGCCTTTTGATCCGCCATCGCGGGCTTCTCCGACATCGGCCTCAACTGTAAAAGCGTGAAAAATCTGCCCGTGATCATCGCCATGATTCATTCCCTGTTTAACATCTTGTGCAAAAGCAATTCCGTTGAAGAAGAAAAATAATAAAGATGAATTTAGAAGGAATTTTATTTTCATTATTTGTGCTCCTTCTCAACAGTAACAGAGGTCATCATACCGCTTGCCATATGTAGAAGTAAGTGGCAATGGAATGCCCATTCTCCCGCTTCATCGGCAGTTAAAAGCAATGTAACTGTTTGCGCAGGCGGAACAATTACCGTATGTTTATTTGGCATCCATTTCATGCTTTGACCATTCTCCAACTGCATAAACATGCCGTGGAGATGGATTGGATGTGCCATCATGGTTTCATTAACGAATTTCAAACGAACTCTTTCACCATATTTTAGGTGCGTTGGCTTGGGAAATTTCTCACCGTTAATTGTCCAGATATAACGGTTCATACTACCGCCAAATTTAAATTCGATTTCACGAGTTGGTTTTCGTAAATCTTTTTGCGGATGAAGAGAAGTGAGATCAGAATATTCTAGCGCTTTATTACCCGCAGGAGTGCCGCGATCTGCCCAGCCACTTTTTACATTATCCATATTCATTTCGGCCATATTCATACCGCCCATATCATGACCCATGGCTGAATGATCCATACCATCCATTTTCATATCCATCTTTTTGTCTTCATCTATACCTTTGCCATTCATATCTTGCATACTACCGTGATCCATTCCGCCCATTGCCATATCAGCCATTGTTAAAACTGCTCTTGGTCGCATTGGTAGAATTTTGCCTTCCATTCCTTCTTTTGGTGCGAGAGTTCCTCTGGCATAGCCGGTGCGATCAAGTGATTCAGCAAAAATTGTGTAAGCCTTATCTTCTTTTGGCTCAACGATGACATCATAAGTTTCAGCAACGCCAAAACGGAATTCATCAATTGAGATTGGCTTAACTGGTTGACCATCGGCTTCTACTAATTTCATTTTAAGACCAGGGATTGAAACATCATAAAGTGTCATCGCTGAAGCGTTGATGAAACGCAGTTTTATGCGTTCACCTTTTTTAAAAATCCCAGTCCAATTTTGTTCTGCGGTTTTGCCATTTGTTAAGAAATGATATTTGGTGACATCAGATAAATCTGTAGGGTCCATACGCATTGAGCCCCAATCCATATAATCGCGTATCGTGTCAGAAAATCCGTTCTTTTTTATATCTTTAAAAAAAGTAAAAATCGTGCGCTTGTTGTAGTTGTAATATCCGGAGTCGATTTTGAGATTGTTTAAAATGGTATTTGGATTTTCTTCACTGAAGTCAGAAAGCACGATGACATAGTCGCGATCAGTTTTGGTTTCGCTTGGTTCAATAACAATCGAACCATAAACACCCTGAGCTTCCTGCAAATTGGAGTGGGAGTGATACCAGTAAGTTCCATTCTGCCTGATTTTGAATTTGTAAGTGAAAGTTGTGTGCGGTGCAATGCCGTGAAATCCGTTTAATCCAGGCACTCCATCAAATTTTCCATCAAGCAAAATTCCGTGCCAGTGAATCGAAGTTGTTTCATTCATCGAGTTTTTAACCTGCATCACAACATCTTCCCCTTCTTGCCAGCGTAAAGTTGGACCAGGAATTGAATTATTTATTGTGATCGCTTCAACCGCCTTGCCAGTGATAAACACATTCTGTTTTTTGATCTCAAGATCATAGGTTTTAGCCAGCACTGGTAAGGCTTGGAATGTAATTAAAAAACTTAAGAGAAATAAAACTTTTTTCATAATTTCTTCAAATGAGTGAAATGAATTATTCTTAACAACAATCAGATTTTTTAGTTTTATGCGAGTGTTTTTCTTGAGGAAAATTTGCCAACTTCATTTTTTGCAAACCTATTTCCTCGGAAGAATTCTCAAACTTCATCAGATTCAAACTTCTAAAAATTACCACTAGCGTTACTCCCACATCAGCTGCAATGGCAAACACCAAATTGCTGTGACCGAGAAATGCCAGAGCAATAAAAATAACTTTTACGAGTATCGCGCCGACAGTGTTAAGTTTGATTTGTCGCAAAGTTGCTCTGCTTAAGCGAACTAAAAAAGGGATAAGAGAAAGTTTGTCATTCATCAAAGCGATGTTTGCGGTCTCAATTGCGGTGTCGCTTCCTGCTGCTCCCATTGCAATTCCAACAGTGCTTTGAGCAAGTGCTGGTGCGTCATTTATTCCATCACCAACCATTGCTACATTCTGATATTGCTGCAATAATTCTGTGATTCTTGCCGACTTATCTTCGGGCAATAAATTACCGAATATTTTTTCAATTCCTACCTGTGAAGCGATATATTGGGCGGAATGTTGATTGTCGCCAGTAAGCATTACAGGCTCAATTCCTAACGCTTTTATTTCTTTTAATGCGTTAGCACTGTCGGGTTTAATTTCATCCATTAAGCCAATGATCCCAGCTACTCCATCACCGAAGCTTACTACTACACTTGTTTTTCCTTGAGATGAAAGTCGTGCTACAATTTCTTCTGCTTCATTTGATACATGTTGATGCTCTTTGATGAATGGAAGTTTACCCAAATAAACAGTTTCATCTTCGCACACCATACATTTTGCAATCGCTCCTTTGCCTGTTACGCTTTTAAAGTTTTCAACTTTATGAGGTTCAAAACCTTCTTGTTTAGTGGTTTTGACTATTGCCTGCGACAATGGATGCTCGGAAAGAATTCCGGCTCCGGAAGCGCAAGCTAACAACTCTTCACGACTAGTTCCTTTCAGCGCTATCACATCGGAAACAATCGGATTACCAAAAGTAATCGTTCTGGTTTTGTCGAGTGCAATGGCTTTAATACTCGCCATTGCTTCAATAAATTTACCGCCTTTAACCAACGCTCCTTTTGCTGAAGCGTTTCCAATAGCGGCATAAATCGCTACTGGAGTGGAAATTACTAAAGCGCACGGACAGGCAATCACCAAAAGTGCAATGGCTTGCTGTAGCCAATGATTTGAATCCAGACCCAAAACAAAAACCGGAATCAGAAAAAGTAAAACCGACATCGCAATGATGGCAGGTGTGTAATAGGTAGAAAATTTCTGAATAAATTTTTGAGTATCGGACTTGCTGGCAGAGGCTTCGAATGTGAGGCGGATGATTTTTGAGAAAGTTGTATCGGTGGAAAGTTTGGTGGTTTCTATTTCAACAAAACCATATTGGTTCAGGGTTCCAGCAAATAAATTGTCGCCAGCGCGTTTGTCTTTAGGAATTGGTTCACCGGTGATTGCGGCCTCATCAACCGAAGTTTCTCCGGAGATAATTTTTCCATCTAAAGGAATTAACTCGCCTGGCTTGATCTGAATTATCGTTCCGATAGCAATTTTATCAATGACGACACTTTCTCCTGTAGCCTTTAAAGTAGCTGTTTTTGGAGCTCTGTTTACTAACTCATCCAAAGCAGATTTGCTATTGTCGATACCAATATCTTCCAGCCTTTCGCCCAAAACATAGAGCACGATTACAACTGCCGCTTCCGGATATTCTCCCAAATAAAATGCACCAATCGCCGCAATTACCATCAATAAATTGATGCTACTAAAATCAAATTTGATTAAGGATTTTACCCCACTCAAAATTACATTATGACCAATGCCAAAAATAAATGCCGCGAAAATAAAAGGTGCGTAAGGCATGGGAATATTGATTCCAAGGATCGATAAAACCTCTAACGTAATTACGATGGTAATTGCTGAAAGCAGGAAAATAAATTTTTTGTCGTTTAATGGTAATTTCATTAGAAGGTTTTTTGGTTGATAAAATTTTTAATCAAAACAGGGCTTAGAATCAGTGTTGCAATTGTTGAGCTGATGATACCACCGATCACAGTGATTGCGATTGGTTGTTGCACTTCTGAGCCGATTCCATGTCCAAATGCCATTGGCAAGAAACCAAGGCTGGCAACGATTGCGGTCATTAGAATTGGTCGCAATCTTGAGAGACAAGTCAGTCTCAAATCATTATTATTTTTGAAGGTGTCGATGAGAATTATCGAATTCAAAAGACTAATCCCGATTAGCGCGATGAAGCCGATATAAACCGAAATCGTGATTGGAATGTGACAGATAAACAGCAGCGTAATCGCTCCACTCAAGGCAAAAGGCACCGAAGAGAAAACCACCGCAACATTTTTCAGCGAGCCAAACATTTTGTAGAGCATAAAAAATATCATCAGCAAGATCAGCGGGATGATAATGAAGATTTGTTTTTTAGCGCTGTTAAGATTTTCAAATCTGCCGCCCCATTCAAGGTAATAACCGGCTGGCACGATGTTATTTTTGGTGATTTCTGCTTCGGCATTTTCGATGAATCCGGCGTAATCGGTGTTTTTCAAATAGATTGAAAGACTGGAATATCTTTTGCCAAACAATCGTGGAATTGACGTGATGTCTTCACTTTCGCGCAAGTTGGTAACTTTTGATAATGGAAAGCTTCCGCCGTCTGATAGCCCCACTGGAATTTTACCAATTGCACCCATATCGTTGCGGCTCTTTTCGCTTAAATGCAGAACGATTGAGATTGGAAATTCTGTAGCATAAAAATTCCCAACCTGAATTCCGGCCATCGCATCTTTAAGGTCATTATTAACATTGGAAATTGTCACCTGGTGCTTGGCAATTTGTGTGTAATTTGGTATGACATCAATGAATGAGCCTTTGCGGATCGAGTTGATAAAATCCTCTTCAATCTCTTTTATCGCCGGTTTTTCTGCGAGAAGGGTTTTGATTTTCTCAGTGATTTTCATTAGCTCTTCAAGATCTTCACCGAAGATTTTTAGAGACAGATCAGCTCTACTTCCTTCAAGCATTTCATTAAAGCGCATCTTGATTGGCTGAGATTCCGTCACTTCACAATCGACGCAATTATCTTTGATTTTTTGATGAATTCTTTCTGAAATTTCCGGTGCATTGCTTTTGTATTTCTTCTTAAAAATTACAAAAAGATCAGCGGAGTTTTGTGGCATCAAGTCAAGTCCAGCTTCACTTATTCCAACTCGTGAAAAAGTTTTTTCGATTTCTTTTTCACCGGAAATTGTTTGCTCAAGACTCTGCATTATTTCACCAGTTTTAGAAAGGCTCATGCCATTTTTCGTAACTACCGTGTAAACAGCATCGCCCTCATTTAATTCCGGTAAAAAGTCGGAAGGCATCACCGCCAACAAGCAAAGTGAGAAAATGAAAAAGCCAGCGCAGCAGAAAATTACTAGCCTGACATTTGCTAGAGCCTTGTCTAACAGCTTCTCATAACCCTTGATGATTGTTGCAAAGAAGCGGTGCTTTTCGTGAGTGATTCCCGTGTTAATCAAAAAGTATGACAGGATTGGCATCAGCAAGAATGCCACAAACAAGCTGGCTGTCATGGCAATAATTACATTGATCGCCATTGGCTTGAAGGTTTTTCCTTCAATTCCTGTGAACATCAAAATCGGTAGATAAACCAGAATGATGATGGTGATGCCGATGAAAATTGGCTTCGCAACTTGTGCTGAAAGTTTTGCAATTGAATGTGCTTTTTCTTCTCTGCTTTTACGTATAATTAAATGGCTGACGATGTATTCCACCAACACCACCGAGGAATCAACCAGCAAGCCGAAGTCAATGGCTCCCAAACTCATCAAATTTGCCGAGATGCCGAAAAAATTCATGCAGGCAGAAAGAATCAAAATGCAAAATAGCAGCGATGAAGCCACGATCATGCCGACTTTGAAGTTGCCGAGCAGCAAACATAATACGCCAACGACCAGCAGAATTCCTTCTGCTAGATTTTTCATTACGGTCTTGATGGTGGAATCAATCAGGAATTGGCGATCATAAAGGATTTCGATTTTAGCATTAAGACTTCGCTGATTTAGTTTTGCGATTTCTTCTTTTACCTTGACCAAAACTTCTCTGGCGTTTTCTCCTGATTGCAACATCACCGTTCCAATCACAGCTTCTTTGCCGCCATAAGTTGCAGATCCCAGCCTTTGTGAGTAGTTTGGACTTACCTCAACAATGTGTCTAAGTGGTAGTTCCTTTCCGCTGTAATCGATCTTCACCGGAACATCCATCACATCTTCAAAATTATTGATGTTGGCGAAAGTTCGAACCACTTTTTGCTGACCATCCTGCTCAATATAACCACCGCCAAAATTTTCACCGATGGTTTGAATCTGGGCAATTAATCGCTCCGGCGTCATACCATATTTTGCGATTTTTTCTGGCGTGATATTTAAATGCAGCTCGCGCTCAAAACCACCAATCGTGTCAATTTCCGCAACACCTCTGATCTTTTTTAATTCGCGGGCAAATTGATATTGCTGGATGGTGCGAAGCTCCATTAGGTCGTCTGCGCCGTTTGGATTATAAACGCGATAGATGATGATCTCGCCAATGCCGGTGGTTAAAGGCGCAATCTCTGGAGACATGCCGTTTGGAATTTGATCACGAAGACCAGAGATTCGTTGCAACACCTGATTTCTGGCGAAGTAAATATCAACATCATCACGGAAAATCAGAATAACCTGTGACAGGCCAAATTTGGAAATTGAGCGCATTTCTGAAAGCCCAGGAATTCCATAGAGTTCAGCTTCAACCGGATAAGTAACAGACTTTTCGATTTTAGCTGGGTCCATTCCAAAGGTCTTCGTATTCACAATCACCTGCTTGTTGGTGATGTCTGGAATGGCATCAATTTTAACTTTGCTTAAAGAGTAAAATCCGCACAGAGAAATGAGTCCAAATAGAACGAGAACATACCATCTCAACTCGATTATTTTTGTAAAAAATTTATTTATCATTTTTGGCTACAATAGAATTAGGTAAAGTGAAGCTGCCGACTTTTATCATCATCTGTGCGTAAGAAGCGGCCAACTCAACTTGTGTGTCGATGATGGTATCGATTGTTTGATATTCTTGTGAATCGAGTTCGATGTAAGTAATAAAATCGAGTACACCTTTTTTGAAATCGGAGTTGGCTTCTGAAAGGCGAGAAAGGATGGTTTTGATATTTGAGACAGGAAAATTCTTCGCCAATTTTAGCGAAGTTTCATATTCGCTAATATCGTTGCTGATGAGTTGAACCAACTGATTGCGACGGAATTCAACTTCCTGCTCCTGCGCTCTTATTTTCGATTCCGATGAAGCGATTTTTTCCTGATTGCGGTTAAACAAAGGGATAGAAGCAGAAAGACCAATTCCCGTAGAATCTCTGCCAGAGCCAGCAAGAGATGCGGAACCACCATTTTGTCTGGTAGCAGAAACAGCGACATCAGGCATTTGTTCAACTTTTGCAAATGACAATTCTGATCTGTATTTGCTGACGAGAATTTTTTGCTCTTTTAGCTCAAGGTTATTTTCAATCGCAGCATTGATGAAGAAATTTTTTCCTTTGTAGTTGTTGTCATCAAGCCACTCAAAAGCAACGTTTGTCGGCTCACTTTCCAGATTCAGATAAACATTCGCCGCATTCCAAGTCTGGTAAAGTTCATTACGATATTTAATCAAATCACGCTCAACCAGCCTGATTCTATCTTTTGTGATGTGCCATTGCGCCTTTTTAGTTGGTGAGCTGAGAACGATTGTGGCGAGGTATTTATCAACCAAAGTAAGTCGATCTAAACGCTTCTGCGCCAGCTCAATTTTTGATCGAAGCGCCTGGTATTGATAAAGCAGACTAAAAACTTCTGACTTAACGAATAGCGACAGATTATTTTTTCTGACATCAAGCACGCGAAACTCTGCTTCCTCAATATCATATTTGCTTTGCAGCTTATTATAAAATGGGACGGTTTGACTGACGCTGTAAGAATCTTGTCCGCCAATTCTACCAGCACTCACCACCGGATTGCTCCAATATTTTTGCTGATTAGCGAGGCGCTGTTGCGCCAAAGCAGAATATTGCGCCGCCCTAATATTAGCACTGTTTTGCTCAGCGATATTTATCAGCTCTTCGATTTTGTAATCCTTACAAAAAGCCGAGAAACTTAAAAAAATAAGTGAGAGAAATACGAGAAAAAATTTTGCCATTTTATCCAAATAAATAGTTCTTAACAAATGATCTCAATGCTTGAGACCAATGACTTTACGTAAGTTAAGAAACTATTTTTGGCGGCTTTTTGGGAGAGGCGATTTGAGGGGAAAGAGAAGAAGCTAAATCGAAAGAAAATTTTTCAATTGTTACGGGCTCTACGGCAAAAGATTTGGCAAGAGAAGCAAAATCAAAATGGCTGTGATGGCAATGGCAGCTGCAATCTTTGCAATCAGATGAATCTGCAAGATCACCAGAATTATCGTAAGAAATAACTGATTTAGTTTTTGACAGCGCTTCTTCCGCACAGGTATCTTTAAGCAACGCCTTGCCAGACAGAGAAAGGCAAAAAATTGTTAAAAATATGATACGAAGAAACTTGGTCATTAACTAAAAAAATTTATCAAAAATATTATACGAATATTATGAGAATTTTTTTAAAAAACAATCTCAGAAAAAACTTTTATCTAATGAATCGCGGTTAAACCATGATAGAAAACATAAAGTCCAATTGTGGCTATAAGAGCGCCAGACAAGTAAGGTGCTCGCTTCGCTAACTTACTAAATCCTGACCAGCGTTTACCAACTTGCCTAACGCTAAGAGAAGCAACTATTCCCGATGCAACCAGAACAAGTGCTAAACCAATACTGAAACAAAAGACCAGCAAAGCGCCCATCGCAATTTTCTTAAGCTGCAAGCATAGCAATAAAACTGTTATCGAAGCGGGGCATGGCAATAACCCTCCTGTCAAACCAAACATCACGAGCTGTCCGGTGGTAACATTTTGACTATTAAAGCGATTACGTAGATCATTGGCATGAGCGAGCTCGTGAGCATCTTGATATTCTGGCGAAACGACATCCAATGCTTTAAGTGCTGAATCATGTTTGTGTCCATGTTCAACAAACTCTATATCGTAATTGTGAGCATGATCGCCGTGAACAAGACTTAGCCTCGCCATAAATTCATGTGGCTCTGCTATATCCTGCTTGGATTCCAAAAACCCGTCTTTCTTGATGAAGGTAAATTTTTGTAGAGAACCATCAGGTCGCTTTATTTCTATCCATAAGTTGTTCAGCGTATAATCAGACAAAGCATTGTTAGACTCGGAAGATAAGCGAAAGCGCGGTGGCTGATTTTTCTCAAAAATCTGTAATTTTATCAAACCGTGTCCGGTATCTATCACATGGGATTCACCATGACCATGCGCACTTTCTTTTTTAAAATTCTGATGGTGCTTAAAACTACGACGCATCATCCAGAGGGCAATTATCACCATCAAAACACCTGAGACCATTTGAAAATATGGCTCAGTGGCTTCACTATCAACCTTGCCATTCATGAAATACATTCCCGTCAATACAACAAGCCATACAACCGCGGTGTGAGAAATTGTCACAGAAAGTCCAAGCAATGCCGCCTGTTTAACTGTTCCACGAATTGCCACAATGAAAGCTGCCATCATGGTTTTAGAATGACCTGGTTCCAAGCCATGCAAAGCTCCAAGTAAGATTGAAATCGGTATGAAGATAAAAAGATTTGAGCTGCCTTGTTGTATCAGGCTTACGATGTCTGGCATGATTATAAATATTTTGTGATTTCTTTAAATTCTTTAACCGCTTTCGCAGAAGATTTTTTATCTTCCAGAGCATGCTCAAGACAATGGTCAAGATGATCATGTATCAGAGTTTTCTTAGCTTTACTGATGGCGCTTTCCACAGCATACATTTGCTGAGCAACTTCCAGACAAGGCTGCTCGTCTTCAATCATCTTTATGACACTTTCTAAATGACCTTTGGCTCTTTTGAGGCGTTTTACGATTTCTGGATGTGAGGAATGTTGACTCATGTTTAATTTTAAAAGTTAGCTAATGATTATGTAATCCTATCCCCTAGGGAGGGATAAGTCAAATGAAACTTACTTTTATTTTAATAATAATGTGGTATCTTTTTTCTGAGATACGAATCACAAATAATTAAAATTATGATGAATCTTTTACTCTTTCTCGGTGCTGCTATATTTGAAATAGCGGGATGCTTTTCCTTCTGGATGTGGATTAGGCTTCATAAATCTTTCTGGTGGACTGCGCCAGGAATGCTTTCATTAGCCCTGTTTGCCTATCTTTTGACATTGGTTGAATCTGACTATGCCGGCAGATCTTACGCTGCATATGGGGCGATTTATATTTGCGCATCAATTGCCTGGATGTGGGTCGTTGAAAATAACTCTCCCACTAAAATTGACCTGTTAGGTGCATCTGTCTGCCTGATTGGCGCTGCTATTATTCTGTTCGCACAGAAAATGTGACTTAAAACTTTTTCTTGTTAAAAATTCTTTTTTCTAAAAAACTGCTCATGTCGGGAGTTGCACTGAATAAAATACCTTTTCAGGAAATAGGCTGCAACACAGATGGGTTCTGTGGTGGTGGCTCCCGATCTTTCTGTTTATCTTCCCTTCTTTCGACTTGATAGACACCTTTTTTGAGGTAAAATAAAAACCGTGTAAAGCCTTGTATTTATTGGCTCTGCACGGTTTTTATTTTTTAATCTTTTAAGGAATTTTTATGTCGACTGAAAACAAAATCGAATATTATTTTTTACGGGCTTCAGCAGAAAAATTTGCAGCGGATTTAAGGCATTTTGCTCAAGATGTTCACACTTTTTCTGATGAACAACTTCTTGGAATCGTGTCCTATTGTGATCACATCCGAGATAATATGGCGAACGTGAAAAAGGAGTTGGAAAGAAGATTGGATAAAAATACCTAAATCAAAAAATCCTTTAAAAAAATACCGCAATCTCGACAGCAGAATAGCTCTCTTAAAAAAACCAAAAGATGTCAAAAGAAGCCCTCAAAAATCCTCTCTTAAAAAATCAAAACTAACTTTTCTCAAATCCCCAATTTTCCAGCTGCTCCTGCCATAAATCAGGAATTTCATTCGTCACAATATCCTGTAACTTCAGACTTCTTGGCTGAGTTCCGCTCAAAATTCTTTCCACAACTTTTGGTGCTAAAAAATTCAGATTAAAAATTTTACTTACAAAACCGGTGCTGAGATTTTCTCTTCTGGCAATATCCGCGAGTGAATCGACTTCCTCCTTATCAATCATAATTTTCCATTTATAGGCTCTGGCGATTGATTTAATCATCGTGTCATCAAAACATTTTTGACCTTCTTCGGGGCTAACATTTTTTGGCAGAATTATCATTGCCGTTCCGCCGCGCTTTTTAATTTCCATGGGGATAAAAATGCTAATTGTTTCATCATTTGCTATTGAGGTGCATTTATCACTCTCTGTGATCATATTTTGCCATTTCATGTCAATTTGTGAGTTCGTTTGATAATGAGTGAAGTCCGTCTTTAAAAATTCGGATATTTAAGCCATCTGGTCTGACCTCTATGTCTTTTACTAACAAATTGATAATTCTGGCCTGTTCAAGTGGAAATAGCTCATCCCAGACTTTTTCAATTTGCTTGAAAGAATTGATAATCAGATTTTCAGAGATTTTGCCTACCGCTTGACCTATGGTGTTAACGATAAATTCCGGTTTTCTTAAAAGAGTTAAAACCTGATTCGTAATTACATTTTCCGCCTCGTTTGCCGAAACTCTGGCTATCTTGCAAGAATCATTATTGCCCACTGCTTTAGATGAGCAAAGGTAATAGCGATATCTCTTGCCTTGTTTTTTGGTGTAAGTTGGAACCATTTTGGCACCACATACTCCGCAGTGTATTATGCCTTTGAGAAGTGGTGCTGAGGTTATTCGCGACTTCGGAATTATGATTTGATTTTGTTGGTTGCGGTTAAGAATTGAATCAGCTTTTTCCCAAATTTCTTTAGTAATTATTGCCTCGTGCAAACCTTCATATGACTGGTTTTTATGCTCAATCATTCCCGCATAAATTTTATTTTCTAAAAACCTTCTGACATTTTGTTTGTTGAACTTTTTCCCTTTTTGAATTCTGCCTGTTTTTGATACCCAGCTTTTAGTGATGAATCCGTGTTTATTTAGCTCTCTAGCAGTTTCTGTTATTGATTCGCTTTCAATAAAAATGTTGAAAATGTTTCTGATAATTTTTGCCTCTTCCTCGTTAAGAAGAAGCTTCGCATCTTTAGCATCATAACCCAGCGGAACTGATCCACCCATCCACATCCCTTTTTTCTTTGAAGCGGCAACCTTGTCTCTGATGCGCTCTGAGGTTAATTCGCGCTCATACTGAGCGAAGCTCATAATCATTCCAAACATCAATCTACCCGCGGCAGTAGAGGTGTTAAAACTCTCTGTAACCGAAATGAAGCTGACTTTATGTTGATCAAAAATCTCAACAATCTGAGTAAAATCAAAAAGCCTTCTGCTTAAGCGATCTGCTTTGTAAACCACTACGCAGTCAATTTTATCTTCCCTGATGTCCTGAAGCAGTTTCTTAAAAGCCGGTCTTTCCATGCTACCACCGGAATAGCCGCCATCATTATATTCAGTTGAAATTAAAACCCATCCTTCATGAATCTGTGAGGCAATATAATTTTCTGCGGCAGACCTTTGGGCATCAAGAGAGTTAAAGGCTTGTTCCAATCCGTCTTCGCTGGATTTTCTAGTATAAATTGCGCAACGAACTTTCGGTTTTTGATTTAAGTCGCCGTCACTTTTTAACTGATCATTTTTAGAATTTTGTTGGAAGTTTCTCATATTTTAATCAGCTCTTAATTTAAAGAATTTCGGACCGTTCCATCTGGTGCCGGTAATTTTTCTAGCAATCGAGGAAAGGCTTTTGAACTTCTGCCCTTCATATTCAAAACCATCTTTGAGGACTTCGACTTGATAAGTTTTTTCATTCCACTCACGGCAAATCTTTGTGCCTGGCATTAGGTCGCTGTGATGTCTTAATGAATTGGTTGAAATGCCGTCTGCAATTTTTAACAGCTTGTTTTTGGTTTCATCGGCTAAGCCACCAAATACTAACTCTTGAAGGCGGTAAGCAATCCTTGGTCGTAAAAATTCTTTACCAGAATTAGCGGCACATTTTTTCGGCATAATTTCATTATAAATCTGCCGTAAATCGGCTGGCGTTTTTCCATCTAAATCAATTACCTGACGAATAATACTTTTGCTCATAGCATGAATTGTTGATTGGGGTTAGAATCAATGCTATGAAGGCTTCCGCTGGTTTTGTAGTCAAGTTGATTGAGACTATTTTGTGATGATTCCCGATCATTGAGGCGCTTGATTCCAGCGCATAAAATCCTAGCAATTTCGGCAATTCGCTTTTGCGCCTGTTTTGCTGATCCGTTTTCTTCTTTTTTTGATGTCATTTGTTTGCTCACAATGGTTGTTGAAATTGTGAGCCAAACTTAAAATGGGGGGCGTATAGAAATCCGTATGGCTGCCGTATTAAAATCGGTATTAATTTGACTATACGGGGGGATGTGAGCTTTAAGCAGCAACTGGGTTGTAATCTCTGATGACTCTGGTCACCACTCCCCAGATTCTATCAAGAGAACTATCATCAATTTCCATGTCAGGACAATTATCGTTGCCGCAAGTGAGCTTCATCTTATCACCTTCTTTGGTTAGTTTTTTAATAACAGCTTTACCAGTGTCGGATGTTGCAATTACGATGTTGTTGTCTCGAAGGTCTTTTGTTTGGTTAACCAGTAAAAGATCATTTTCCAATATGCCTTCTTCCTTCAAGTGGCATCCGGACATTTTAACAAAAAAGTGATTCTGAATATTGTTTATCAGCAGCTTTTCAGTTGGTTTGCGGCTTTCGTATTGCTCTTTATCTGCGATGGAGGCAACTCCGCCTTCAGATTTCATCTCGTAAAATGGGAGTTCGTGTTTTTTATATGCGCTTAAAAGCCTGATATCATCACTTGTGATTTCTTCTGGGATGCGCCTAGATTTTGTCTTACCTACTTCCAGCTTTCTTCCTGCTCCAGCTCTATATCCTCCATGGTTACTTTTTTCATCAGATCTCATCGGTAGTTGTCCTAAAATGATACACTATTTTTCATAAAAGTTTTACTTAACTTGATTTGTGTGGTAAAAATCAAGTTAAGTAGCTATGATGCTCTCCCAAAAGATAGTTTGGGGGCTTATTATTAAACAAATAATAGTATCACAATGCATAAAAATGAAGTTTTATTTAGAAAATCTTTCAATATTTCGCAAAATTTTGAAAAGTTGATAGATGGTTTCAAGTTTTCTACAGATCCAAGAGACGGAATAAAAGATGTCAAAATTAAGGACGTGACAGTGGTATCGCCTTGCGAAAGTTACGATTTTTCTTTTGCCGTTAACGATAACAAAAAAGCCATATTTGATGCGATCAAGGCAAAAAACATTTCTACAAAGTGCCTTGCTGTCAAAGAGATCGGTCTCGACGTGTTGTTTTATGAGGGATTTCTTGATAAAAAGAAAAACAGAATACCAGTCAAAATAAGATATTTCAGTCAGATCAAAACCACGATTAAAAATCCTGTTATCAACAAATATCTGGAATCTTGGGGGCTGCTGGAGGCTCAGGGTGTTTGAATAGTTGTTATTAGTAGTTAATAACTTTTCGTTCCCCGAAATGACTACAATAAACAATCAAATTTCCAGAGAATCTTTTCTGTTTGCTTGCGAGATATGCGAAAATGATAACCCATCCGTAACTCACCGAATAGCTACTCACTTTGCCGATGAGATGACCAATCTTGTGTCCAATGGTGCATTCGCAATGGACAGCCTTAGCTATTGCGTTAACAAAGATGGAGATGCTGAAGATTTATGCTTCAAAGATAATCAACCTGGATATTTCGATCAAAACGATAAATTCGTTCCCGTCTCTTTTGAAAATTTCACAAAGTATAATCTGAAGCTGGATTGGATGGTAAAATCCATAAGCAATGTTCTTGGCATCAACAAAGATTATGAAGAAATTCTACCAAATTTGTTGTGGCGCGTTGGGTTTGCCAATCTTGATGTGGAAGTTCCGATTTTCTTTGCCAGAAAGATAAAAGAAGAAGAAATCTTTGATAAGATTAACAAGGCTTTAAAGAAGCGTAGATCAGATTTTGAAGGTGCCATTCTAACCAGTCACAGCAATATTCCCAGTTACTTTAGTTCAAAAATTGCCGGCAATAAAATTATTTCTCTCAGAAATTGTTTATCTGCAGATAGGAGTGATTTTTATATCGATAAAAATGCTCTGAAATCAGCAATACTAAAAACCAAGAAAGATGGTTTTACCACTGGTTATCGCAGCGCCTGTTTTAATGGTGAGTATTTCAGATTTACCAAACAAGAAGCTGATGTGCTTGAATGTTTACACAAGGCAGGAAAACCAGTACATAAAGATGAAATAATGGTAGAAGTCACAGAAAGCAGCACCGAGTTAAGAACATTATTCAGAAGCTCAGACTCAAAAAACATCCGCAATAATATTTTGCAGCACGACAGCAAAGGATATTACTGGTTGAACCTCAATTAATCCAACAACTTTTCCTCAATCGAATCTGGCCGTATAGGTAAAATAATACCGATTTTAATACGGCAGCCATACCGATTTCCATACGCCCCACTTTCTAACTTTGCACGAGTCAAATCACCAAGTCCATTTTGGGCTTAGGAGGCTTTGATTTTATCAATCAATGCAAAGTGCCAATGGTAGAATATCTCTCAGAAAAAGCCCTCGCCAAAAGATGGGGCATCGACTTCAGAACTCTTCAAAAATGGCGCTGCCAAGGAATAGGACCGCCATTCATCAAAATAGGTATCGCTGTCAGGTACACGCCTCAAAGCATCAAGAAATTCGAAAAAGAGCACATGCACTCAGCGACAAATAATCGCCGTTTTTCTCACAACAAAACTTCTTCAACAACAAAGAAATAAATTATGAATCTCGATAAAATTAATTTAACCGATGTTCCAAATATTCCAATAGGAACATTATCAAAAATGTCACCAGAGCAATTGCTCTGCCTTCAAGAACAAGCATTGCAGCATCTGCAAAAAGCTAAAATGCTTAAGGATTGGCTCGATAACAGCATCGCATTAAAATATCGCGATGTTGCATCGAACATTCGAAGGCTTGATTCCAAAGATACTGGAACTGTCCATTTTACAGATGGCGATTTCAAAGTAACTTCGGTTTTAACAAAAAAAGTCGAATGGAATCAGGATAGATTAAAAGATGTTGTATCCGCTATCAGAAAGCATGGCGACAACCCTGACGAATATGTTGAGAGCTCCTACAAAATCTCTGAAACCAAATACACCGCGTGGCCAGAGCATATCAAAAACATCTTCAAGCCAGCACGTGTTTTAAAAACCGGCGCCGAAACTTTTAAGATTCAGCCTCTCGCTGAAGGAGGTAGAAATGAGTAATCTACCAATCATCAGCGCGGATGAGCGCTTAAAAGAAACGCGGGGAATTAAAGGCTGCATCTTCGGAAAATCCGGCATCGGCAAAACTTCTCTGCTTTGGACTCTCAATCCAAAAACCACCTTATTTTTTGATCTTGAAGCTGGCGACCTCGCTGTTGAAGGCTGGCAAGGTGATACAATCCGACCGAAAACTTGGCAGGAATGTTGTGACTTTGCAGTCTTTATCGGCGGACCGAATCGCGCCTTGCGTCCTGATCAAAAGTTTAGTCAGCGCCACTTTGACGAGGTTTGTCAAAAGTATGGTGATCCTTCTTTCCTCGATAAATACGAGACCATCTTCATCGACAGCATAACGGTCGCAGGTCGTTTGTGTTTTGGATATTGCCAAGGTCAACCTGAAGCATTTAGCGAGAAGTCAGGAAAGCCGGATACTCGTGGAGCCTATGGTTTGCATGGTCGTGAGATGATATCTTGGTTAACTCACCTTCAACATACTCGCAGCAAAAATATTTGGTTTGTCGGCATCTTGGATGAAAAACTCGATGACTTTAATCGCAAATATTACCAGCCGCAAATCGAAGGCAGCAAAACTGGATTGGAGCTTCCAGGCATTGTCGATCAGGTGATCACAATGGCAGAAATCCAACCCGAAGACAAAGGGCAATCCTATCGCGCCTTCATCTGTCATACCATCAATCAGTTCAATTATCCGGCTAAAGATCGATCACGAAGACTCGAGCAAATAGAGGAACCGCACCTCGGCAATCTGATGGAGAAAATACGGTCTGAAGCCAAGCCAATCAACGAACAACTCATTTTTAATAATAACTAAAAACAACAAGGAGATTTTATGTCTATGGATTTTAACAACAGCGAAAACCAATCAAATTTTGACCTCATTCCAAATAACACTCTGGCAAAAGTCAGAATGTCAATCAAGCCAGGTGGCTATGATGATCAAAACCAAGGCTGGGTTGGCGGTTACGCAACAAGAAATGAAAATACCGGCTCAATTTATCTGTCCTGCGAATTTGTAATTCTTGAAGGTGAATATGCGCGGCGCAAAGTCTGGGGGTTGATTGGTCTTTACAGCAACAAAGGCGCAGAATGGGGAAATATGGGTCGCTCATTCATCAAAGCGATTCTTAATTCTGCTCGCGGCGTCTCTGAAAATGACAACTCACCAGCTGCACAAAACGCCAGAAAAATTAACGGCTTTTCTGATTTAGATGGCATTGAGTTTGTTGCCAAAATCACAACCAAAAAAGATCAAAACGAAGAGCTAAGAAATGAAATCCGTTTTGCCATAACTCCTGATCACAAGGATTATCAGGCATTCATGGGAAGTATTGCACAGGCTGCTGTCAAAGCTTCAACTCCTGCAGCACCAGCTGCTAACAATCGTCCAGCTTGGGCTAGATAGATTAAGGAGCAGCCATGATACTTCGCAAAAGACAACAGGAGTTCGTAGAAAAGAGTGTTACCGCGCTAAAACAGCACGGCAACACTCTTGGCATCGCGCCAACAGGAGCAGGAAAAACCCTAATGTTTTCCGCTGTTGTTGGCGAGTTTCTTGGAGCTGATAGCAAAGCCTTAATTCTTGCTCATCGTGATGAACTGACTTCGCAAAATCAGGAAAAGTTTTTGCGGATAAATCCAAGAGTGAGAACTTCTGTTTTTGATGCCAAAAGCAAGTCCTTTACTGGTCAGGCAGTCTTTGCGATGGTGCAAACCTTATCGCGCAAAGAAAATTTAAGTCTGATTCCAGTAATTGATATTTTGGCAATTGATGAAGGACACCACTGCGTTTCACCGAGCTATCGCAACATCATCAACGAGGTAAAAGAAAAAAATCCGTCAGTTCTGATTTACGGCGTGACTGCCACACCAAGTCGCGGTGATAAAAAAGATTTGGGAGATATTTTTTCCAATGTTGCTGATCAGATAAAAATTTCTGAATTGGTCGCATCTGGTCATTTAGTTCGTCCACGAACCTATATCATTGATGTTGGGACTCAAAGTGAGTTGAAGAGTGTCAAGAAAACCGCTGGTGATTTTGACATGGCGGCAGTTGAAAAAATCATGAATAAATTGCCGATCACCGAAGAAGTTTTCGCCAAATGGCAAGAGCTTGCAGGCAATCGCAAAACTGTGATTTTTTGCTCAACTGTTGCTCATGGCAAATCGGTTGCAGGAGTTTTTAACACTCACGGAATCAAAACAGTTTTTATCAGTGGTGATTTATCGGAAGTAGAAAGAAAGAACGCTTTGTCAGAGTTTGAGCAAGGTGATGCTCAGGTAATTGTTAATGTGGCTGTTCTTACTGAAGGTTGGGATTACCAACCAACTTCCTGTGTGGTTTTGCTTCGTCCAAGTTCATTTAAATCAACCATGATTCAGATGATTGGGCGTGGACTGCGCGTGGTTGATAACAACCTTTATCCAGAGGTGACAAAAGAAGATTGCATCATTCTTGATTTTGGAACTTCAAGTTTGATCCACGGCTCGCTTGAGGTGGATGTTGATCTTGAGAAAGCAAAACAACCGAAAAAGAAAGCTGAAGTCCGATTTCAAAAAGAATGCCCGTCATGTTCGATACTTGTCCCGTCCGCGTCAAACAGTTGCCCGCTTTGCGATTACGAGTTTGCTTCAGGAGGGGAAGCTGATTCGCCTGGAGAACTGTCAGGATTTATCATGTCAGAAATTGATCTGCTGACTCAAAGATCAAATTTCGAATGGTGCGATATTTTTGGTGATAGCGCTGCTTTGATGGCTTCAGGGTTTAATGCTTTTGCCGGAATTTTCTTCTTAAACGATCACTGGTATTGCCTTGGTGGAACTGATTTGGGCATTAAAATTCTGAGCTTTGGATCACAGGAAATTTGCCTCGCACAAGCTGATGATTTTCTCAATGAAAATGAAACTGCTGACAACGCCCACAAATCAAAAAGTTGGTTAAAACAAACTGCGTCAACAAGGCAGCTGCAATGCCTGCCTTTAGCATACCGCAACGATTACAGCATCACAAAATATAAGGCTGCCAATCTTCTAAAATTCTACTTCAACAAATCCTCCATCCAAAAACTTCTGTTTGAAGCTGATGCCAAAAGAGCCGTGGGGACTGGTTTGTGTCCACAAGTTGAAAATTCACGCGTGGGAGGTGGCTCATGAAAATTTGCGCCATCTGCAAAAGAGAATCACGCGGATTTGGTTTTATTCCACCACCGCTGCGCGCCAGCAATCCAAATAATCGCAAGAGACATAAGCATTTCTGCTCGATGAATTGTCAGGAAATTTTTAGCAAAATTTACAAAGAAAAAAATATGATAGACCTAACCAAAAACGAAAAAGAAGCCATTGAATCTGCATTAAAACCAGTCGGTGAATATGTGGCAGAAATCGGCATGGATCGCCCACTCTCAAGTTATTCAAGAGAAGAAGTTTTATGCTTAATTGAAGTGGCGCTTGGTGCTTATTTCGACTTTATGCAAGGCAAAGAATCTGAATCAGAAATGTCGGAGGTGCCATGCTAGATTTTAATCACCGACCAAAACTTTCTGATAAAATAAATCTGCTGATTGACAAGGCCTTAACGTCAGAACATTCAAAACAAACCTCCAGAGATTATCTTGGCGCATCTCGTCTTGGCGTTTCATGTAACCGCGCTTTGCAGTTTGAATATACTGACACGCCAAAAGATGAAGATCAAAATTTCACTGGCAGAACTTTAAAAATTTTTCAAGCCGGACATGTTTTTGAAGAGTTGATGATCAAATGGTTAAGGCTTGCTGGCATTAACCTTATCACTCAAAAACAAAACGGAAATCAGTTCGGATTTGCTGTCGCAGGCGGAAAAGTTAAAGGTCATATTGACGGCGTTATTATTGATGCCCCTGAAGATTTGGATTTCAAATTCCCGATGCTTTGGGAATGCAAATCGCTTAATGATAAATCATGGAAAGACGTTGTTAAAAAAGGTCTCGCTGTTTCTAAGCCAATCTATGCCGCTCAGGTCGCAATCTATCAGGCTTACATGGAAAACCAGATCGAAGGCATTTGTAAAAATCCTGCGCTCTTTACTGCAATCAACAAAGACACCGCCGAAATTCATTTTGAACTAATCGACTTTGATCAAGAGCTCGCACAAAAAACCAGCGACAAAGCAGTAAAAATTTTATGCGCCACAGAAGCTCACGAATTGCTGCCAAGAATCGCAACTGATTCAACGCACTTTGAGTGTAAATTTTGTCCGTGGCAGCAACGTTGCTGGGGGTTAAAATTATGAATCACACTCTCGATTTTAACGATGCCAACAACCAACCAAAAGAAAAAGAAAGAGTTGATGTTGAGCTAATCAGGCAGGCACTTTTAAGCAGAATTGAAGATGTTTTGTTTTATCTTCTTCCAAGCGGTCACATCAAAAATAGCTGCTTTCATATTGGCAGTATTAAAGGTGAAGCGGGGAAAAGTTTAATCGTTCAACTTGCTGGTGAAAAACAAGGTCACTGGTTTGACTTTGCAACAAACCAAGGCGGCGATATTTTTGCTTTATGGGAAGAAGTCAGAGGTTATCACAAGTCAGAATTTAACAAACTGCTTTTAGAAATCAGTCAGTGGCTTGGCAGTCCAATACCTCCTGAAATTCAGCAAAAAACAGTTAAGCGTAACTTTACTGATGATCTTGGAAAACCAACGGCAAAATGGGATTATTTTGACAAAAGCAATAAGCTGATTGCCTGCGTTTATCGCTATGATACCGAAGATGGAAAGGAATTCAGAGTCTGGGATGTAAAAAACAGAAAAGCTAAATCACCTGATCCACGGCCGCTTTACAATATCCCAGCAATTACTACTGCTAAAAAAATCATTCTTGTCGAAGGTGAAAAATCCGCTGACAGTTTAATTGCTTATGGTCTTACCGCCACAACCGCAATGTTTGGCGCAAACGCTCCAATCAATAAAACTGATTGGTCACCACTAATTGGCAAAGAAGTAATCATCTGGCCAGACAATGACGAAGCTGGAAAAGAATACGCGCAGAAAGTTGCACAACATTTGGTTAAGGTGGCTTCATTTGTATCAATCGCAAATCCTGCAAAAGAGAAACCAGAAAAATGGGATGGTGCAGATGCTGTAAAAGAGAACTTCAACATTCATCACTTTCTTGAAACTGCAAAAGGAGTCGATTCAAAATTACCAAGCTATTCAATCAGTGACTTTCTCTCTGACAATAGTCCGATGCCGGATGATTTGATAACTCCAAGGCTTTTGACTCCATCTGGAATGTTGCTAATTGGTGGCGCACCAAAAGTCGGTAAAAGCGACTTTCTAATCAATTTTCTTATTCATCTTGCTGCTGGTGAAAGTTTTCTAGGGCTAAAACCGCCAAGACCTCTCAGAATTTTTTATCTTCAGGCAGAAATCAGTTATCACTATGTCCGTGAACGCATAAAGAAGCTAAATATCAGCAAAGATACAATTTTTAGATCTTCACAAAATCTGATTGTCACATCACGGATTCAGATGATTTTGAATGATCAAGGTGTTGATGCGGCTTACCGAACAATAAGGCATTATTTTCCTGACCAACCACCTGACATACTTTGTATTGATCCAATCCGAAATGTTTTTGACGGCGGAAATGATAATGGTGGTGAGAACGACAATAATGCGATGCTGTTTTTCCTGCAAAACAGAGTTGAGAAATTGAGATCAATGCTCAATCCAGACATGGGCATTATTCTTTGTCACCACACCAAAAAAATAAAAAAGAAGGATTTGGAAGACGATCCATTTCAAGCATTTTCTGGCGCCGGAAGTTTAAGAAGTTTTTACACCAGCGGTCTAATATTACACCGCCCGAACGAGCTTGATTCAAAGATTAATCTTTATTTTGAGCTAAGAAATGGCACTGCTATTCCAAAAAAAATCATCGAAAAATTCGAAGGGACATGGACCGAGTTAAGTCCTTTTTCAGAAAGAATTATTCAGCAAAATTATGGTCAAAAATTAGATGCCGAAAGAGATCGTAAAGCTGATGTTATTTTACAACTCATCGCTGACGAGGCACTTAAAGGAAATGTTTATGTAGGAAATCAATTCTCTGAAAAATTTGAAAATGAAGCAGGCTTGGGCTGCAAAACAACCATTGATGATAGAATTTCTGTCTTAGCCACCAAAGGCTACATCAAATTCAATCGCAATCTCTCTGAATTTTCACTACAGAAAGTTAAGTCAAAATACGGCGTTATCTGTGTTGAAGGCATGATGTTCAAAAAAGATGAGCAGATGATTCCTGTTTTTCCTACTCACTTTAAATGTCCAAATACTGGAGCCGTCCTTCCCGTTGAAAATCCTTCCATCTGGATTTTGCAAAATGAGGAGGTTTCGCAATGAAAATTTCAAGAATCCAAATCAAAAAAATTAAGAATCTAAAAATCCAAATTCTAAGCGATGGAACTTACTCACAAGCCAATCGCCAAGAATCCGTTCAAGAATCCACCAAGAATCCAAAACTAAAAAATAAAAGAACGATAAAATCTCTCCAGAACCTTATGTGGCAAGGGATTTGCCAAGAATCCAAAATTTTAAAATATTTACAGAAAAAAATTTATGTTTTGGAGCGTCTCAACTCTTTACCTGCTTATCTTCGCTGGCTTTTTCTAAAAATAGTAACTGCACCCCCTCCATATACTATGGAGGGTAATAACCCTCCAAGTATATATGGAGGTGATCAGCTTCGGTTATCTCCTCAGATTTCTAAACAACAAATGAGGAACCAATGAACAACAAAAAAATTTTAGCTCTCGATCTCGGAACAAAAACCGGATGGGCAATCAAATCGCAAAATCAAATTACCAGCGGCACTATCGAATTCAAACCAAGCAGATTTGAAGGCGGTGGAATGCGTTATCTGCGTTTTCAGAAATGGCTTGGAGAAATTAATCAACTCACAGGCGGCATTGATCTAGTTTATTTTGAAGAAGTGAGAAGGCATTTGGGAGTTGATGCATCGCATGCCTATGGAGGATTTTTAGCCTATTTAACAGGATGGTGTGAAGAAAAAAATCCAAAAATTCCTTATCTGGGCATTCCAGTCAAAGCGATAAAAAAGCACATTACTGGCAATGGAAATAGCAAAAAAGAAGTGGTTATCGAAGCGGTAAAGAAGCTCGGATTTAATCCTAAAGATGACAACGAAGCAGATGCGTTGGCACTCCTGCATTTGGTGATGAATGAAGGAGGTTTGTTATGACCAGCAAAAACCCTTTGAAATGCAATCTTGGACGCATGCAACCAAAGCAAATTGATGCTGAGAAAATCAAACGCGAAGCTTTCAACAATGACGGAATTTTGGTCGTCAAAGTTGATGATGAAAGACTGAGCTGGCCTGAGAAAGAACTAATCAAGCAGATTGGTGACAAAATTTACAAAAATAAAAATGGAGAAAAACATGCAAAATAAAGAAAAAATCTGGACTGAAGAATTGGTTGTCGCTGCCTTTGAAGAAGCAATCAGAACCATCAAGAAACTACCATCAGCAAAGCTGCGCGATTATTTCACAAGCTGGCCTCAAGTGGTTTACAGCGAAATAGAAATTATTCGCATGGATCAAAGACCAAAGAAATGGCCGGCAACACCAGAAGCAATTTCAAGAATGGAAAAAGTTTGTCAGTGGATTTTGTTTTTGAAAGAAGTCGAAGAGCGTAAAATTGTCTGGCTTCGCGCAGCAAGAACTCCGTGGAAATTGGTGTGTGGTGAATTTGGCATCTCACGAGCAACCGCCAATCGAAAATGGAAAAATTCTATACGACTGATTACAACACAACTAGACTGAACTAGTTTGTTCACCATGAGACAAAAAAGCGTTAGACATTTGAGACAAAATCGGGGTTAATGCTTTGCAATAGTCGAAAAGTGTGTCTGAAAAAATTCACTTAAAAAATGGCAATCATCAGCCTTCAAATTAAGAGCAAGGCAAGTGAGGAACTTGCCGCTATTGCATCAAAGCATATCCCCTTCGCAGTTGCAAAGACGCTGACACAAGTAGCGCAGCAAAGTCAGCAGGAAGTTAGAAAAAGCATCAAAGAAAAATTCTTTATCAGAAAAAAGTCTGGTGGCTTTGAAAGTAGCATCCGCATCAAGCCAGCAACAAAAACAAAATTAACCTCTGAAGTTTACACAATGGCTGCCTTCGCAGCATTACAACAAACAGGAGGTGTTAAACAAGCAAAAGATGGACGGCTTGCAATCCCCTCTTATCAAGCAATCAGTCAAGTAAAGAAGAGAACAGATTCAAACAGTCCATCGTCTTATCTCGCGGGAGACGCATTTAAAATTAAAACAAAATCAGGTGCAGAGGCTATTGCACAACGCAAAGGTAAGGAATTTAAAATCCTCTTCTTCTTGCGTAAGAGCGCTGACATCGACAAGAGATTGGATATGATTGAGATAACAACAAACACAGTAAAAGACCGCTTTGATGCGCAGCTAAAGGGCAATGTGAGCGAGCTATTAAATCAAAAGGTACTGTGACGCACTTTTTTTCGCGGGTAACGCGCGACCCCAGGCCTTTTCTACCGACAGAATTTTTAAAAGGGTGCGCACTTGGTGCGCATTTTTAAGTTAGAACCAATAAATAACAGCATTCGCAAGGTGCGCACCTGAAGCAATTTAGGTGCGCATTTTTTTTGCGTGAAATTTTTACGAAAGATTACGTGTGGATTTACATCCCTTCAGAATTTTATCCCTCTGCTCAGGAGTTGGCGGAATCGAGCTTGGATTTAAACTCGCAGAGCCAACTTCTCGAACAGTTTGTTATGTCGAGATCGAAGCCTTTGCGTGCGAAATCTTGGCTCGCCGCATGGAAGAAAAAAGATTGGATGCAGCGCCTATTTGGACGAATCTTAAAACCTTCGATGGCAGACCTTGGCGTGGAAAAGTGGATTGTATCACTGGCGGATATCCCTGCCAGCCGTTTAGTGTTGCTGGAAAAAAACTTGGAGATAAAGACCCAAGACATCTCTGGCCCGACATCAAAAGACTCATCAAAGAAATCCAGCCACCAATCTGCTTCTTTGAAAATGTCTCCAACCATTTACGAGTTGGATTTGAAGAAGTCGCAAATGACCTACGACAACTGGGTTACAAAATTAAGGCAGGCTTGTTTACAGCGCAGGAAGTTGGTGCTCCTCACCAAAGAGAAAGACTTTTTATCCTGGCCTACAGTGATAGTTTCGGATCATCTTTGCAACGAGACAGAAACGCCACAGCGCTGGAAAGAAAGAGCGCAAGAGAAGAAAATGGAAGGAATCAATTTGCACAAACCGCTGAGAATTGTTGCTCAGGAAGCATGGCCGACAATAACAGTGACCGATGCTTCAGTAATGAAAGCAAGACCGCCGGAAAAGATGATCAGGAAAGATGGTCGCAACACGTTAAGGAATCCATCGCTGGCGGAAACGATTTTGCAACCTGTGAATTTTCCGAAGAGCAAGGAAGACCTGCAAAACATGAATCAGGGTTTGCCTTACCAAACAAAACAGACCTGGCCAACTGTCAGAACTTCTTCTGCAAATGGTGCGAGCAGCAAAGAAGTGGAAGCGGGAAATCCGAAGCAAAGGCTGGAAGTGATGATAGCGAACTGGGCAACCCCAACAACGAGAGATTGGAAAGACACCGCCAATGCCAATGTTCCGGTGAACTCCCTGCTTGGCCGCCAAGCCCCTCAGATCATGAAGGATGGAACAGAGTCCCAAATCACCTTAAACCCGCGCTTCACCGAATGGCTGATGGGATGGCCGATCGCGTGGACAGAATTCGAGCTTGCGGAAACGGAGTGGTTCCACTGGTTGCAGCGTATGCGTGGCGAACTCTTACGAATGGAATGTGTCTTACAAAAAACAATTAACTGATATGGATGATTTTGCACCAAAAATGGCGGATCACATCGAGCTTAAAAAAGTCGATGAATTGATTCCTTACAGCAAAAATGCACGGCTGCACTCGGAAGCGCAAGTTGCGCAAATTGCTGCCAGCATAATCGAATTTGGATTTACCAACCCAGTTTTGATTGATGGTGAAAAAGGAATTATTGCCGGCCACGGAAGATTGATGGCAGCAAAGAAACTTGGCTTAAAAGAAGTTCCGGTTGTTGTTCTCGATCACCTAAGTGAAACGCAAAAAAAAGCCTACATCATCGCCGACAACAAACTCGCAGAAAATGCCGGATGGGATGAAGAAATTTTGGCAAGCGAATTGGCGGATTTAAAAAATGAGGATTTTAACCTCGATTTGATTGGCTTTGAAGATCAAGAACTCGAAAAGATTTTTGCCAATCTTTATGACAAAAACGAAGAGCAAGAAACAGAAGAAATTCCTGAAGCCACAGAAAAACCAATCTCAAAATCAGGAGATGTTTGGCTGCTTGGAAAGCACAAATTGATTTGCGGCGATTCCTGTAAAACAGAAACTTACCAAACACTTCTTGGCGAAGAGCTTGCCGACATGCTTTTCACTGATCCACCTTACAACGTGGATTACGGCAACACCATGAAAGACAAAGCCAGAGGCAATAACGCAAAAATCCTCAACGACAATCTTGGCGAAAATTTTGGAAAGTTCCTTTTTGATTTCTGCAAAAACGCTTTAGAGGTCACCAAGGGTGCATGTTATGTTTGCATGAGTTCCTCGGAGCTTCACACTTTGCAAAAATCTTTCATTGATGCCGGCGGCAAATGGTCAACTTTCATCATCTGGGCAAAGAATCATTTCACGCTTGGCCGATCAGATTATCAACGGCAATACGAACCAATCCTCTACGGATGGAAGCAAAGTAATGATCATTATTGGTGTGGCGACCGCAATCAAGGTGATGTTTGGTACTACAACAAACCAACAAAAAGCGACCTCCATCCAACAATGAAGCCAGTTGAGCTTTGCAAGCGCGCCATTCTCAACTCAAGTAAAACTGACGATATTATTTTGGATTGTTTTGGCGGCTCCGGCTCAACGCTTATCGCCTCCGAGCAGACCAACCGAAGATGCAGAATGATTGAACTCGATCAGAAATATGTCGACGTAATCGTAAAAAGGTGGCAAAATTTAACTGGTAAAGACGCGATTCTTTTTGAAACCGGTGAGAGTTTTAATGAAATTTTTAAGAGAGAAAATGACGGAAAATCTGAGTAATGAAGAGCTAAAAAATAGAGCAAAAGAGCTGCTGGAAAAGCACGGAAAAGGTGCGATAGAAATCGCTAAAAGAAAAGCCAATGCTTTTCAAAAAGATTGTCGTGAAAAGGATTCCGCATTAATGCTTCTTACCGAAGTTGAAAAGCTGGCAGAGAATCTTTCTTAGTAAGGGATATAAAGCTCCTCAAGTGATTTGCAGATATTTTGGCAAATTTTGAAAGCCTCTTTATTCCAAGCCTTAACGGCATTTTCTTTTTCGTTTAAAAATTTACTGAGCGATGACTCAACTAAAATTCTGACATCTGAGTCGCCTTTTTCTTTGGCTTCCAGAATGTTATCAAAAAGATCATCGTCACCAAGCAGATTATAAAGTTTTTCTTCAGCAATTTTTGGTGACAAAGGTTTTGCCACCAATTTTTGTAATTCTTTAGCTTGTTTAACAGTTTGCGGTAATGCCCAAGTTCCCATTTTAAAATGAAGTAAAATTATTAAATATCGATTTGCATTCTAAGCTTTCTTTCATACTGCTTTAGGCGAGTTATTTCGTTTAATAAAGAAATGACCTTATAGTGATTAAACTCATGTTTTAATCTTAGTTCATGATTTTTGATATTTTGCCCTAATTTTTCTAAAATATTTTCTATTTTGCTCATTTTTTTTAATAAAATTTAAGATTAATAAATAAGCCCCAAAGCCTTATGTAGCATGCCTTCGACAATAATTACTATCAAGTCAATTAGAGCAATTTTTTAATCTTTTTTTGGCAGTTTGTAAACCCTGTTCCCACCCGCAATTTTATCGTTTATGATGCCAAGATTTTGATTTTTATTTAGGCGAGAAATTGCCGATCTTGCGGTGTGTGGTTGCCATTTCAAATTTTCACAAATTTGTTTAAGGCTAACTCCCTCTTCGGCTACTTTAATTGTAAGAATTGGTCGCGTTGTTTACACAACCAAAATGTTTTCACGCGAATTTACGTGGTGGTGTTTTTGGTTTTTGGATCAAAAGTATTCAAGCAATTTTTCGTAAGGTGTTTTGCCGTCAATTCCCTTGTGGGGCTTAACGGTATTGTAGAAATTGATAAATCTGATGAGCTCCAAATTTCTGTGTTCTCGTGAAGTGAACTCAGTTTTCTGATGCCACATTTCCATCAATGTTCGAATCACTCTCTCAGCCTTACCGTTGGTTTGAGGGCGTTTTACTTTGGTAAATTTTTGTCCTATTTTGTGATCGTGTAGAAAAGAAACGAAGGCGTGATTACTTGTTCCTTTGTATTCCGTGCCATTGTCAGAATAAGCACATTCAACGGTGTAAGGACATTCATCAATCACCTGACTCAGAAAGTTAGCAGCAGAGAATTGTGTTTTGTCGGGAAGTATTGCGGCGTAAAGCTCACGAGAGAAGTCATCAATGGCAACAAAGAGATATTCTCGAGCAGAGAATTTGTTTTCTCCCTTGATGAGTGGAAGCCTTTTAGTATCAAAGTGAACAAGCTCTCCAGGATAGGATTTATTGTATCTCTTCGCCTCTGACTTTTTCTTTTTTTCAATCTCAAACTCAACTTTTTTGAGTCGTTTGAGACCATATTGTAAACTTCTAAATCGCTTGTTAATACTGCTTCGAGGGACAAATTCTCTCCCTCGACATCGCTGAAGAATTTTGGAAATTGTTTGACGAGAAACTCGAAATATCTCTGCCAACTCAGATTGGCTGTGTTTGCGAGTGCAATGCAATTTCCAAAGCTCTTCCCGATCGGTTAGAGTTAATCGCGTTCTTTTGTGAATTTTCATGAGAGACAAAGTTTACATGGTTAATTGAGGGCGAATCCAAATTAATCATGTAAACAACGCGACCAATTCTTACACTTTAATCATCTCGATTAATTGAGAATTTTTAGTGGTAGTTTTAGGGTTTTCAGTTTTCTGAACTTCCAATTCTTTGATTGGATTTTCTTTAACTTCGGCAACCACTTTTTTAGCTACTTTTTTGACAACAGTTTTTGAACTTTTTTTAGGCATAAATTTTAAGAAATTTTGATTAATAATTAGATTGACTAAATGCAGTTAAACCAACGCTGGCAAACTTGTAAAAGATGATCGTAATCGTCTTCTTCCGCTTCATTTGTGAAGTTTTCGATTTCTTCTTTTGTCAGACCTGCTTTTTTTGCTGCAACTCTGCATCTAGCTAATATTGCAAAAGCGTTTCCGTCCTCGTTGGTAAGATTAACTTCGATATTTGGATATTTTGGCATTCTACTCCTTGTTTTGATTAAAAAGAAAAACCTCATAGAGGCTTATCCAGTATGGCTCGGCGAAGCATCACTATCAAGTCAATTAAGATGATTTTTTGAACAATTTTTAAAAAAGTTTTGAAATACCAAAACGATGGCAAATAAACATGGAACTCTCGATTCGAGCATATGCCAGACATCGCGGCGTTACCGAGGCGGCGGTTAGAAAAGCAATCAGACAAGGAAGAGTCAGCAAAGGTAAAAATGGCAAAATAAATCCTAAAACTGCTGATAAAGAATGGGGTCAAAACACCGATCCGGCGCAAATAAAGGCAGTATTTACTGAGGAAAAGCCCGATTACAGCCAGAATTCAATACCAAATTCAGCAAACGGACCAAGTTATCAGCAAAGCCGAGCGATTAAAGAGGCTTACGGCGCAAAGCTGCTCAGGCTTCAATTTGAAAAGGAATCAAAAAAACTGATTTCGATAGATGATGTTAAAGTGTCAGCGTTCAACGCTGCACGAATGACCAGAGATCGTATTTTAAACATTCCTGATCGCGTTATTCCTCAGCTTGTTGGCAAGACCAACATTTTTGAGATGAAAGAAATTTTGAAAGCCGAACTGATCAAAGCGCTCGAAGAGTTATCAAAAATTAATGAGAAATTATGACGACATTTATTTTCAGAATTTCTGCGATGGGCTAAAGCCGGACCCGAATTTTACAGTATCATCCTGGGCAGATAATCACCGCATTTTAAGCAGTATTTCTTCAGCAGAACCTGGACCGTGGAGAACGGATCGCACTCCTTATTTGAAAGAAATAATGGATTGCTTATCGCCAAGCAATCCTTGCGAAAAAGTCGTCTTCATGAAAGGCGCACAAATTGGCGGAACGGAGTGTGGCAACAACTGGATGGGTTTTATAATCCATCACGCACCAGGACCAATGTTGATAGTAAATCCGACTGTTGAGACTGCCAAGCGCACCTCAAAAATGCGGATTGATCCGGCGATAGAAAATTGTCCGGCACTAAAGGAAAAAGTAAAAGACCCTCGCGCCAGAGATAGCGGTAATACAATTTTGATGAAGGAATTTCCTGGCGGAGTTCTGGTGATGACTGGCGCAAATTCTGCTGTTGGTCTTCGCTCCATGCCGATTCGATATTTATTTTTAGATGAAGTTGACGGCTACCCTGATGATGCCGCTGGTGAAGGTGATCCGGTAAATCTTGCGATTCAAAGAACGGCAACGTTCAGCAATCGCAAAATTTTCATGATCTCAACTCCGACAATCAAAAATTTTAGCAGAATTGAAACTGCATTTTTGGAAGGTGATCAGCGTTATTACTTTGTGCCATGCCCTGATTGTGGCGAGTTTCAAACTCTTAAATGGGCGCAAATAAAATGGCCTAAAGGAAAACCGGAAGCCGCTTATTACGCCTGTGAAAAATGCGGAAGCGTTTGGGAAGATCACCAAAAAGCAGAAATTTTACGACAAGGTAAATGGGTAGCAACCAACCCAAGCTCTAACAGCAAAACAATTTCTTTTCATCTCTCATCACTTTACAGCCCGCACGGCTGGACAAGTTTTGGTGATATAGCGCAGGAATTTAGCGAGGTTCACAAAGACCCGCCAAGGCTTCAGGTTTGGACTAATACCAAACTTGCTGAAACTTGGGAAGACATGGCTGGAGAAGTTATTGATCCAACCGGATTAATGAAGCGCCGCGAAAATTTTGGCACCAGATTATTCAAAAACATCGCCATCATTACCGCTGGCGTGGATGTGCAAGACAATCGTCTTGAGATCGAAATTGTTGGCTGGGGAAAAGATGAAGAAAGTTGGTCGCTTGATTACCAAGTGATTTATGGCGACCCATCAACTCCGCATCTTTGGAATGATCTTGATAAAATTTTGGAAACAACTTTTGAGCATCAAAGAGAATTACCAAATTTTCCGATTGCAGCAGTTTGTATCGATAGCGGCGGTCACTATACGGATCATGTTATCAACTACTGCGATGCGCGTAGACACAAAAAAGTTTTTGCCATCAAAGGAAGTTCAAGTGGAGCTGGAGTTCCAATCTGGCCGCCTCGCGCCAGCCAAAACAAAAGATTAAAAAAACCAGTTTATGTCATCGGTGTTAACGATGCCAAAGAAACTCTGATGCAAAGACTTCGCATTGCCGAAGAAGGCGCTGGTTACTGGCACTTTCCAATGGAGCGTGATGCAGAATGGTTTACACAACTTACTTCAGAAATTGTCAAAACCAGATATGCCAAAGGCAGGCCTGTCCGAGAATGGACACCGCGCCGAGAAGGAGCAAAAACTGAAGCGCTTGATTGCAGAGTTTATGCTTTTGCAGCATTGCGTGGGTTAGTTCGTAACTGGAAATTTGATTTAAATAAAGCTGCCCAGCGAATAAAAGAAACTGTGCTGCGACCAGAAAATAAGCAGGTTCAAAATATTCAACCAACATCGCCTCAAAGGGTTAGAAGAGTAAGAAGCAAAGGAATTTACTAAAATTGAAAACGCTTGAAGAACAATTAACAGAAGTCCAACAGGCAATTTCTGACATTTTGTTAAACGCCCAAGAAGCGTGGTATAACGGACAAAAAGTCAGAAAAGCTGATCTTGCTACACTTGAGCAACGCGAAAAAAGATTATTGGTGCAAATCAAAAGAAAAAATCGCGGCGGAATCAGAGTTAGAGGCGTTACTCCAGTATGAGAAAATTTCCTAAAATTTCTGAAAACTGGTTGGATAAAGCTATCTCTTATGTCAATCCGCAAGCGGGTTTAAAAAGATTTGAAGCCAAAACCAGATTAGCAATTGCCGGTGGTTATACTGGTGCAAGACGCGATCGCAGACAAACTTCAAGTTGGAATACAACTGATGGCTCTGCCGATAATGTTACGCTTTCCGATCTTCCGGATTTACGCCAAAGATCACGCGATTTACTTCGCAATGCTCCGCTTGCTTGTGGTGCGGTAAATACTGTAGTCACGAATGTTGTTGGAACTGGTCTTAAAGTTCAGTCGCATTTGGATCGCGACGTGCTTAAGGATTATTTCAAAAGCGAAGATGAGTTTGATATTTTTGAACGAAACGCTGAACGAATATTTCGCAACTGGGCTGAAAATCAGGATTGCGACATTACTCGCTGCCAAACTTTTAGCGAAATTCAAAATTTGGTTTTGCGCTCAGTTCTTGAAAGTGGCGATGTTTTTATTCTTAAACGTTATGCCCAGCGACCAAACAGGAGCATCAATCTTGCTCTACAAATTGTTGAAGCTGATCGCGTTGCTAATACTGATTTTAAAGCTGACTGCGCAACTCTTGCTGGTGGCGTTGAAATGGACTCTGACGGCGCACCGATTTCTTACTCAATTTGCAATCAACATCCAACTGATTACCAAAACCAGAAAGAGAAAAAATTTGTCAAAGTTCCAGCTTTTGATAAATATGGAAATCGTCAGGTCTTTCATGTTTTCAGCAGAACCAGACCAGGACTTACACGAGGCATTCCATATTTAGCACCAGTAATTGAAAGCCTTAAACAACTCGATCGCTACACTGAGGCAGAAATTATGGCTGCTGTGGTGTCAGCAATGTTTACTGTTTTTGTAAAATCAGAAGATGAAGAAGGACTCGCATCAATGACTCCTCCTGAAAGTGGTGCAAGAGATGATGGAGATTACAAGCTAGGACCAGGCGCAATTCTTGATTTGCAGCCCAATGAAAATATTGAAATCGCCGATCCAAAAAGACCGAACCAAGCCTTTGATCCTTTTGTGCAAGCCGTGCTTCGTCAAGTTGGTGTGGCGTTGGAATTGCCGTTTGAAATTTTAATAAAACATTTCACAGCCAGTTATTCAGCGGCTCAAGCAGCTTTAGTTGAAGCGTGGAAGTTTTTCTCAAGCAGACGCAAATGGCTATCAATCCAGCTCTGTCAGCCAATTTACGAAATGGTAATCACCGAAGCGGTAGCAAGAGGCGAATTAAACGCACCGAACTTTTTTGCCAATCCAACAATAAAAAATGCTTACTTGGGAGCTGAATGGATTGGACCACCACGCGGGCAAATTGATCAGCTCAAAGAAGTAAGAGCGGCACAAACCAGAATTGAAATTGGTGTCAGTACACTCGCTGAAGAAACAGCAATTTTAACTGGTGGTGATTTCGAGAGAAAATATCCGCAAATCCTTAAGGAATATCGCCTCAAACAAGAAGCTGGAATCATTCCAAAGGAAGTTATTCAAACGCAGCAACCAACTAAAAAATAACGATGCATGACCTATTAAAAATCGCGAAATATTGGGCGATCGAGCCTGATATTTTGAAGAGTTTATGTCGCGTGGACGAAATTAAATCACTCTCATTTCAGTCAGAAAGACGATTAAGCAATACCAGATCAGTTCTGATTCGAGACGGCACGGCAATAATTCCGCTTTACGGACCAATCACTGCCCGAAGCGATCTCTTCAGCTTCTTTTTTGGAGGCACTTCTCTTGCCGATCTCGCAAAAGATTTTCAGACCGCACTTGATGACGATCAGGTGAAAGCAATTTTGTTTGATGTTGATTCTCCTGGTGGCGTTGCACTCGGACCATCTGAAATGGCGGACGCTATTTTTAAGGCACGAGGCAAAAAACCGATTTGGAGTTATGTCGGCAGAAACTGTTCCTCAGCAGCTTATTGGATCACCTCCGCAACAGAAAAAATCATCGCCAACCCTTCCGCACTTTTGGGAAGCATTGGTGTCGTCACAACAATTCCGGTGCAAGAGCAGCCTGATTCTGAAGGCTACAAAAACATCGAAATTGTTTCGAGCAACGCCAAACAAAAACGACCCGATCCACGAACAGAGGAAGGAATGTCTGAGATAAAACGCGAACTCAACGATCTTGAGTCGCAGTTTATTGAAGCGATTGCGCGTTACCGAAATGTCACTGTTAACACAGTAAAAAATGATTTCGGACAAGGCGGAGTGCTGATTGGAAAAAACGCAGTTGCAAGCGGTATGGCTGATTCACTTGGAAATTATGAAGAGGTCTTGGCCGAGTTAAATCAAAAAATTTCAACCAACAAACAAAATAAATTTATGAGCAAAGAAACAATCGAGAGATCTGCAATTACTGCAGATTTCATCAAGTCAGAGTTTCCTGAAATTTCTGAAAAATTGGCAAAGGAAAATTCTGAAAAAATTAGAAGTGAAACAAAAGAAAGCTCTTTTGCGGAAGGAAAAAAAGCTGGTTTTAATGAAGGAATTGAAGCCGAGCGAAAAAGGATTTTAGCAATTGAGGAAGCAGCTTTAGCAGGTCATGAAGACCTGACAGCAAAAGCTAAACAAGATGGTGGCATGACCGCTGAAAAACTCGCTCTGCAAATTGTGGCCAGAGAGAAACAACGCGGCACAAAATATGTCGAGTCACAAAAAGAGGCAGAAAAAGAAATGCCTAAAGTTGATCCGAGTTTTGAAAGCACCTCTCAGGAAAAAACAAAAGTTGATAAGGACGCACCGCTTGAAGATCGCGCCAAAGCCGAATGGCAAAATGATTCCAGACTCAGATCTGAATTCGGCAATGACTATGACGCTTTCTTATCGTTCAAAAAAGCGAGCGAAAACAATCAGGTAAAAATTTTATCAACCCAAAATTCTAAGAGGTAAAACATGACAGCATTAGCAACAGACTCAAATCGTATCTACGAGTTAGGTGATATTAACCAAGTTCCGGTTAAAGGTTCATCAATCATTTATCAAGGCGCTGCAGTTGGCGGACACTCTTCCGGTTATGCCAGATCAATTGCGAATGGTGACAAGTTCCTCGGTTTTGCCGATGAGCACATCGACAATTCAGGTGGCGGAGATGGTCTCAAAACTGTGCGTGTGCGTAAGCGTGGCGCAATATTGTTAGATATTTCTGGAGTCGCACTTGGCGATATCGGCAAATCAGTTTATGCGACTGACGACAACACATTCACACTATCCGACACAAATGCAGTTTATATCGGTCAAATTTCACGCATCGATTCAAGTGGCGTAGCTCTAGTTGAATTTGATGTCGCCGCACTTCCTCCTGTAGCCGCTTAGGTAACTTTAACAACTTAAAATCAAAAAATTTTTATGCCTCTAAACGAATTATCATCAAGGGCTATTATTGGCCTTTACTACAAGCGTCTCGAACAAAAATCTGGTATGGATTGGATCGATGCGATTTCAAATTACTTCACTTCTGATCAGGAAAGTGAAACTTACAAATGGCTAGGACAATCACCAGTGATGCGTGAATGGGTCGGCGGCAGACAAGCAAAAGGTTTTTTAACCAACGGCTTAACTATCGAAAACAAGCACTTTGAAGGCACTTTAGAAATTAATGTTAAGGATTTACGCCGTGATAAAACCGGACAAATCAAAGTTAGAATTAATGAATTTGCTGACCGTACAAATGCACATTGGGCGCAGATTCTTTCTAAGTTGATCAATAACGCGGAAAGCACAGTTTGCTACGATGGACAATATTTTTTCGATACTGATCACGCAGAGGGAAAAAGCGGCGCTCAAAGCAATAAAATCCAAGTCGATTTGACTGGCTTTGCTGATCAGATTGATGGTGGAAAAGTTGGCGTTGCAGTATCTCCGAGTGAGGCTGCATTTCGTTTAGCAGCTTTAAAAGGCATTCAGCAAATTTTATCTTTTAAAGATGATCAAGGTGAACCGATGAACGAAAATGCCACTAATTTTTTAATCGTGGTTCCAACTCCAATGTGGTTCATTGCTCAAGCTGCAGTTGCTGTTCCTCTAACTGTTGGTGGTAGCACTAACTCACTTAAAGTGATGAACGAGCTTAATATCACTGTGGCGCAAAATCCTCGCCTTCCTTGGACTGACAAGTTTGCAATTTTCAGAACTGATAGTGCGATCAAACCTTTCATCCGTCAGGAAGAAGAAGGCGTTAAAGTCAAGGCAATCGCTGAAGGTTCAGAGTTGGAATTCACTCACGACAAGCATCAATACGGCGTGGATACCTGGCGAAATGTTGGCTATGGATATTGGCAACATGCCTGCCAAGTGAAATTGATCAAATCTTAAATGGAGGTGAATCATGCAAACTTATGAAGTAATCGGAAAGCATATAACTTTTGGTATCGGCACTGAACTAAAACTTTCTGAAAGTCAGGTTGAGAGCCGTGCCACTTCTTTAAAAAAGAAAACCAAAGACATTTTTGAAGTTGTTGAACCAGTGCAATTCAAACGCGGCGAGAAAATCACCATCTCGCCGGAGTCTTTGACAAAATCTCTTTTGGAAAATCTCAAAGAAATTTCTGACAAAAAACCTGACGGCAACAGCAATAAAATTGAAGTACCGACAGAATATCCCTGCATCCAGCACACAGGCTTTGGCAAATACAATGTCTACGATGCGGAGAAAAATTTATTAACTCCAAAACCGATTAAAAAAGATGAAGCTGAAAAAATATTTACGGAACTTTCGAAGAAAAATGAATCTGATGATAGCACAAACGAAGACGAGAAAAATTCAGAGACAAAACAATCTGAGAACAGCGCGAATAATGGTGCTTAAAGAAGATCAATGTTAGATTTCGACAACTTTATCAATAAGCCCTGCGTTGAAATTTTTGGACGAGAAACAACTTACATTCCGGCGAATAACGATTTCGATTCCTTTGTAATCAAAGGTGATTTTCACAAGGATTACAAAGGCGTAAAAGCTGACTCTTCTGAAGTGGAAATCAGCTCTAACGAAATCGTTTTATTCGTCCGTGATGTTTCGATGCCACCAGATTATCCCAAAGCAAATCAAGGCGATTTTGTCGAAGTGGAAAACATCCGATATCAAATCATCGACATTCAGCAGCACATACCAGGAAGCAAAAAATTAATTTTACATGAGTCACCCGCGAACAGCGATTAGAGATGCTTTGGTCGATAGATTGAAGACAAAAGTCGATGATGTTTTTCTAACCGATGCAGGAGACAAAATTTACGGCAGCAGATCGAAGCCTTTATTTGATCAGTTTCTGCCGGCGATTTTAGTTTATGCGCGAAATGAAAATGTCATTGAAGAAAGATTTGCGAGTGATGGTTTTGGTCCGACAAAAAGAGAATTAGATATAGCTTTCGAAGCTGTAGTTTTAGGCAATGAAGAAGTTGATACCGCCCTCGATAAAATCGCCGAGCAAATTGAAAATGCTTTTGATGGCTGGGAAATGCCGACAAGAAAAGCAGATGTTTTGAAATTGAAATCTACCGAAATCGATATCTCTATTGATGGCAGCAAAATCTATGGCGCTATAAGGCTTACCTACACGATTACCTATTACACAACAAGCAAAGAACCTGATAATTCAGGAACAATACCAACTGAAATTGAGGCAAATTTCCCATGAGCAAATTAGTAAAAATTCAAATGGTCACTGACCATCAAGACTACAAAAAAGGACAGATCGTTGATCTTGAAGAAAAGCAGGCAATCAACTTTTTAACTAACGGAAAAGCGTTAAAAATTCACCGCAAAAAAGATGATGCCGTAGCAGAAAAAACTGAAGAAAATTCTGAAGAAAAAAACAGCGACAAAGGAAACAAAAAATCCAAGAAAAATGATCAATGAACTTCGATGAAAAAGACGGATTTAATTTAAACGATCTTGCACGAAGACTCGCAAATATCATTCGTTTAGGACAGATATTTGCCATCAATTATGAAACAGCAAAAGCACGAGTAAAAATCGGTGATCTTGAAACCGATTGGTTGCCATGGATTACTTCAAACAGTGGCAACAACAAAGACTGGAATCCCCCCGAAATTGACGAGCAAGTGATGATTTTATCTCCTTGTGGAGAGTTAAATCAGGGAGTGATTTTTCCATCACTTTATCGCGGATCAGCTCCCGAAAATTCCGGCAATATTCAAAGTATAACTTTTGCCGATGGTTCGAAAATTTCCTTCGATCGTGCTGGTGGAAATTTGACTCTCGATATCAAAGGCAGCGCCAATATCAAAGTTGCAGGAAACGCACAAATTGAAGCCGCAAATATCACTCTAAAAGGAAATGTTGATCTTGGCGGCAGCGGTGGAAATGCAGTCGCGCGAGTTGGCGATAAAGTAAAAATTGATTCCGGCTCTTCTGCTGGTGAATGGCCGATCATTGGCGGATCAAGCAAAGTCAAAGCAACATGAATGTAAATACCGGCAAAACAATTTCAGAGATCGCACACATCAAGCAGTCGATTGCAAATATTTTGAGCACGCCAATTGGTTCAAGAGTGATGCGCCGAGATTATGGTTCACGACTTTTTGAAAGAATTGATCAACCAATTAACGGCGAACTGATTGCAGAAATTTACTCAGACATTGTTGAGGCAATTTCAACTTGGGAGCCACGCTTTGAAGTTGAGCAAGTAACTCTGCAAAGCATCGATAAAGGAAAAATCGTCATCGATCTTGAAGGCAGTTTTGTAAAAGACGGACAAAAAATAGTTTTAGAAAATATTTCGATTACCAGCAGCTGATGGGAAATTTTACCGCAATTGATTTATCAAAATTACCTGCACCGAAGGTGATTGAGAGCTTAAGTTATGAAGAAATTTTTCAGGATATTTTAAGTGATTTTTTAGAAAAAAATCCAACTTACTCAACATTGCTTGAGAGTGATCCGGCAATGATCATGTTGGAGGTTTGCGCTTATCGCGAATTGCTTCTACGCAATCGCATCAATGAAGCAGCAAAAGCAACAATGCTCGCTTATGCAACTGGAAGCGACCTAGAAAATTTAGGTGCTCCTCTTGGTGTGCAAAAACTTGAAGGTGAAAGCGATGATCAGTTAAGACAAAGAATCCAGCTTGCGCCAGAAGCATTTACCAATGCTGGATCAGTTGGTGCTTACACATTTCATGCACTTTCTGCATCAAGCGACATCAAATCAGTTTCGGTTAAAAGCCCGAATCCTGGTGAAGTGTTGGTGACAATTCTTTCTAAAACCGGAAATGGGGTTGCCTCGGAAGAGTTGATTGATGCCGTTTTAGAAAAATTAAGTGAGGAAGATGTTAGGCCGCTTACCGATCAGGTTTCCGTGCAAAGCGCTGCAATAGTTAATTACGCAGTTGAAGCAGTAATCACAGTTTATTCGGGACCATCTTCCGCAGTGGTTGAAACAGAAGCACGAGCTGCTCTGGATAAATTTTTAGATGAAAGACATGCAATTGAAAAATTGGTGGCAGTGTCTGGAATTTATGACGCTCTTCATGTTGATGGCGTAAAGAAAGTTCAGCTTATTCATCCAACATCCGATGTTGTGACAACCGATGAACAAGCAGCTTATTGCAACAGTAAAACAATCTCGATCGTAGTTGATGAGTGACGAAATTAATCAATCCTTATTGCCGCCAAATGCGAGCCAATTGCTGAGAGATTTGGAAAGTGTATTTGGCGATTCTTTTGATCTGCCAACGCTAAATCGTTATGTGGTAAATCCTGATCTTGCGCCAGTTCATATTCTGCCGTGGCTTGCTTGGGCTTTATCAGTTGATGATTGGAGCGATAGCTGGTCAGAGCAAGTTCGCAGAAATGTAATCAAAGCAAGTGTTGAGGTTCATAGAAAAAAAGGAACAATCGGAGCTTTAAAGAAAGCATTACAAGCCTTCAACTACACGAATGTCAAAGTTGAAGAATGGTTTGAATATGGTGATGACCCATATTTTTTCAGAGTGTTTTTTGATGTCAGAGAACCTGGCTTTGATGTGAATATTTTGCCACAGGTTCAAAAAGTTATTGAGAGCACCAAGAACGCCAGATCGCATCTTGAAAGCCTGAGAGCCTATTTATCAGCAGAGATGGGTTTGATAAGCATTGGAAGTCTTATTATTTCAAAAGAAGTTACCGCTCTGAATCCGGTTATTTTTGATCATGATGATGAACTAGAAAACGAATCTCCCGCACCAACTTTGGGAACATTTTTTATCACTAAAGAAATTACTACGATCTATCCTCTAACATGACGCAACAATACTACAGCCTTATCACAAATAATGGTCTGTTGAAAGAAGCGGAAGCAAATGCACCAGGAGGATCGGCAATAGATTTAACGCACATTGCGGTTGGCGATGCTAACGGCACAAGCTACAATCCGACTGGCGCACAAACTGCTTTGGTACATGAAGTTTATCGCACCACTTTAACTCACGTTGCGATTGATGAAAATAACTCAAATCAGTTAATCGTTGAAGGAGTAATCAACGAAGAAATTGGACCGTTCTATATTCGCGAAGTTGGAATTTTCGACTCAGAAGGTCAGCTTTTTGCAATTGGCAAATATCCTGAAACTTACAAATCCACTTCGGAAAGCGGTTCAGGAAAAAGACTTTATATCAGAATGATTTTGGGGTTCACAAATGCCCCGCAGGTCAATCTGGTTATGTCAGAAGATCTTAATAACGATCCAAATTTTAACGCCAATGTTCTGATTTCTTTGGCGCAAAAATTAGCCAAGGCAGCAAATCTTTCGGATGTTGAAGATGAAGAAGAAGCTAGAGCTAATCTAGGTTTGGAAATTGGTGTTAATGTTCAAGCATTCGCTGCAAATCTTGCAGCTCTAGCGGGTCTAACTGGTGCAGCAAAAAAAATTCCTTATTTCACTGGCTCCGGTCAGATGGGATTGGCAGATTTATTTTCTAACAAAAATGCAATCATCAATGGCAACTTCCATATCTGGCAATACGGAACTTCTTTTGTCAGTATAGCCAGCGGATATTCTGCTGATCGATGGAGGTTTGGCAAAGCTGGAACTTCGGGGGTTATCGACATTAGTCGATCAACTGATGTTCCAACTTTTGCTCAAGCTGGAAGAATATTTAACTACTCACTTTTAGTTGATTGTCAAACTGCAGATAACTCTGTAGCTGCTGGTGATGTTGCCTTCATTGAACAAAGAATCGAAGGCTATAATTTTGCAAACTTAGCTCAGAAGCAAATCACCCTCTCATTTTGGGTTAAATCAACAAAGGTTGGCACTTCTTGTATTTTTATAACCAACAATGGCAACGACAGAACATGCGTTAAAGAATTTGCAATAAACGCAAGCGACACATGGGAATTTAAGGTTATTACATTTCCTGCATCTCCTTCAGATGGAAACTGGAATTACACAAATGGCATTGGAGCAAGAGTTGGATTCACTCTGATTTGTGGCTCTACTTATCAAGCTACTGCTGGTGTTTATTCGAATGGAGAATACTACGGATCAGCAAATCAAATCAATCATTACGATAGCACTTCGAATAATTTCAGGATTTGTGGAATTCAATTAGAAGCGGGAAGTGTTGCTACATCATTTGAGCATCGACTTTTTCAAAATGAGTTAGCCCTATGCCAAAGATATTATGAAAAAAGTTATGATCTTGGAACTGTTGCCGGAACAGCATCCACCACTAATGGTTTTATTTCCTCAAGAGCAATAGGTAGCGATATAGACATCAATGTCCCTTTTAAGGTTAGAAAAAGAACCATTCCTTCTGTTACAAACTACAATCCCGTAACTGGAGCTGCAGGTGAAGCAAGAAATGACAGCGCTGGAACTAATACAGGTTTAGGAGCATTTTTTATAGGAGAAAGTGGATACAATCTTGCTAAAGGCGCTTTATCAAATGCTCAAAAGCTATCATGGCATTATGTTGCTGATTGTGAACTTTAACAAAAAAATCACTGATTAGTGATCAATGACCCAAGAATATTACAGCATTATAACCAACAGCGGCTTGACAAAACACGCTGCTGCAAGCCTTGGTGGAGATCCGATTGATCTAACCCATCTTGCGGTTGGAGATTCAAACGGCACTTCATACAATCCGATTGCAACTGCAACAGCTCTGCAAAATGAACGCTATAGAACAACTTTAACTTATGTTGAAATTGACGAAAGCAATCCAAACCAAGTAATTGTTGAAGCAATTATTGATGAAACTGTCGGTCCGTTTTATGTGCGCGAGGTAGGAATTTTTGATAGTGATGGTAATCTTTTTGCCATCGGAAAATTCCCCGAAACATTCAAAGCAAATCTTCCAAGTGGTTCAGGAAAAAGATTGTATGTGCGGATGATTCTTGGCTTTGCCAGCACTCCACAGGTCAATCTCGTTCAGTCTGAAAATCTGAATTATGATCCAAATTTTTCTGAAAATGTTTTTGCTGCTTTAGCACAAAAACTCGCCAAGGCAGCTAATCTGTCTGATGTTGAAGATGAAGAAGAAGCTCGCGCAAATCTTGGATTAGCAATTGGTGTGAATGTGCAGGCTTTTGCGGCAAATCTTGCTGCACTTGCGGCATTGGTTGGAGCTAACAATAAACTTCCTTACTTTACTGGCGCTGGCCAGATGGGTTTGACAGATTTGTTTTCAAACAAAAATGTCATCATCAATGGCGATTTCAATATTTGGCAAAGAAACACTTCCTTTACCAACTTTGCAGATGGTGCTTACTGTGCCGACAGATGGACTTACTACAAAAGCGGCACGATGGTTCATGACATCAGTCGTTCAACTGATGTTCCGTCTTTAGCTCAGGCGGGAAGATTATTTAATTACTCACTGCTGATAGATTGCCAAACCATAGATTCCTCAATTGGATCATCTGATTTTTGTGTAATACAGCAAAGAGTCGAAGGCTACAATTGGCTGCCTTTGGCGCAGAAACCAGTTACCTTATCATTTTGGATTAAGGCTACAAAAACTGGCAAATATTGCGCTTCTCTTGGTAATGGTTCGCCCTTCGACAAATCGATAGTAAAAGAATTCACAATTAATGCCTCTGATACTTGGGAATATAAAACGATAACTTTTCCAGCAAGTCCTGCATCAGGAACATGGGATTTTACCAACGGCATAGGAATAAGAGTCAGTATATGTCTTGCCGCCGGTTCTTCTTATCAGGCAACAGCGGATGCATGGCAAAATGCTAATTATTTTGCCACCTCAAATCAGGTTAATGCCTGTGACAGCGCATCTAATAATTTCAGATTGTGCGGGGTTCAACTAGAAGCAGGATCAATTGCCACTCCTTTTGAACAAAGGTCTTTCCAGCATGAATTAATGCTGTGCCAGAGGTATTATCAGTTCGTTTATTCTGGCTCATCGTTCATATCAAATATTCATGCCTCTGCGGGAACTATAGCTATTAAAGCAAATTTCAGACAGCAGATGAGAACGATACCCACAATAGGACAAACTGGTATTCTTAATGCTCAAAATGGAACTGGATTTAATACTGCGCAATCTTCGCCACTGATAACTGCAGCATATGGAAGCAATGATTCATGCTATGTAACAGTAGGAAATTTTAATACTTCAGGACAAACAAACAGCATTGCTTGCTCATGCCCCACCGTTGAGAACAACTCAAATTGTTTAACTTTAAATGCAGAATTATGACAACGATAGAAACAGTTAAAGAGATGCAGTATTGTTACATTGTTAACAACTGCATTTCTGTTCCAAAAAATTCTGAAAATTCTGATTATCAGAAAATCCAACAATGGATTGAAAATGGCGGGATTGTTGAACAAGAAGATGTGTTGGCGAAAGCAAAGCTAGAAAAAATAGCAAAAATTAAATCAATCCGCGATCAGAAAAACATTGAACCGATTGGCGATTATCAAGGATTTGTTATTGATGCAGAAGGCAATGTATCGGAACAGGAATCGTTTTTTGTATTTTACACAAATCGTCATCCAACAAATCCCGCTTCCGATCCAGACTCAATCATTTCAAGAGCTATGGATTTAGGAACGATACCATATTTTACCAAAGACCCCGCTGGAAATCAGCTCACAATTCAACTTACTGCTGAACTGGCAACCTCTTTACGCCAAAGAATAACCGAAAGAAATAACAATAATTACAAACTCAGCAGCATGCTTGAAGCTGAAATAAATAGCGCGCAAAGCCAAGAAGAAATCGAAGCAATTAATCTTGAAACATAACGAAATGCCAATGGTCAATGACCCAGCAATATTACAGTATTATAACAAATGCAGGTCTGGTTAAACAAACCGCCGCCAGTAGCCCTGGCGGGTCGCTGATAGAATTAACTCACATCGCAGTTGGAGATGCTAATGGCACAAGTTATAATCCGAATGGCACTGAGACTTCTCTAGCGCATGAATTATATCGCACCACTTTAACTCATGTAGCAATTGATGGCGATAATCCAAATCAGCTGATTGTTGAAGGAGTTATTAGTGAAGAAATAGGACCATTCACAATTCGGGAAGTTGGGATTTTTGATTCTGAAGGACAACTTTTTGCAATCGGAAAATATCCGGAAACTTTAAAATCTACCTCATCGATCGGTTCAGGAAAACGGCTCTATATCCGAATGATTCTGGGCTTTGCAAATGCCCCGCAGGTTGAGATTATTCTTTTTGAAGATCTCAATAACGATCCGAATTTTAATGCGAATGTTATTGTTTTCTTATCAGAAAAATTAGCAAAAGCAGAAAACCTTTCCGATGTTGAAGATGTTGAAGAGGCAAGAGAAAATCTTGGTCTAAAAATTGGCACTGATATACAGGCATTTGCAGCAAATCTTGTAGCTTTGGCTGGATTGGTTGGTGCAGCAAAAAAAGTTCCATACTTTACAGCACCAGGACAAATGGGCTTGTCTGATTTGTATGCATCAAATTCTAGCAAGGGTGCATCTTACATAGGCTCTGCTCCAACTTTTAGCTACAATTCAGGAAATAGCATCAATGTAAATGCAGGGATTTTTACCTTTTCAGATGGTTCCGGACAAGCTGTAAATTCCTACAGCGGAACTAAAACCATGTCCTCTTGGGCAGCGGGAACAGGAAATGGCTCTTTAGATGCCGGAACTGTTGCTAACAATACTTGGTACTATGTTTACACGATTTACAACCCAACCAGTGGAGCTACGGATTATTTAACTTCTGCTTCGCCGACTTCTCCAACACTTCCTGCTGGCTACACCAAATACCGAAGACTACCTGGTTTCTTTAAGACCAATGGAAGCGCTGCCATCATTGTTTTTAACTTAATTAACCGGACTTGGATCAATAAGACTGCCACAGCCGGAGAACAAGTATTGGTTTCGGCAACATCACAAGCTGGTGCAACTGGTACGGTGTCAGGAGCATTTCCAGCCGTTGCCAATGTTGCAACAGTTGAGCTTGAGATGGGAACAACAGGAGCTGGATTTTCAAGTTTTACAGTTTGGGGAAATTTACAATCAGTTCCGTCAGCTGCATCTCCTTCTGTTTCTGGCTTAAGAGCTTCCAGTGTAGGAACTAACAATGGCTTTGGAGTAACAGGCACGGGGCTAATCTTTAATGATAATGGCGTTCTATTTTTTCAAAATCTTGAAATTGCTGGCGGTGTTAATCCGATCCGAGTCTCGTTGATGGCGGTAACTGACAACTCCAATGTTTAAGCTAAATGACTATCACCTATAAAAACATTCATACTGGAAATTTTGCAGAATTTGGTGGGACACCAGATAAATCTTGGGTTAAAGCTAACAAAAAAGAAGCTCAGAATTTCAAAATAGAAGGTCTTAGATTCAAAAAAATTTGTGAAATAAAAGCTATTCGTGACAAAAAAAACGTTGAACCAATTATTGATTGCAAAGCCTTTGTCATCGGCAAAGCAGGTAAGAAAACTAAAAAGAGTTCATATTTTCTTTTCTACACAAACAGACATCCATCAAACCCTTCATCCGACCCTGATTCAATAATTTCCAGAGTAATGAATTTAGGCTCCATGCCTTATTTTACGAAAGATAGAAAAGGAAATAAAATCACAGTCGAACTCACTTCGGAAATTGTTAAAGTCTTACACCAAAAAATAACCGAAAGGAACGATGAAAATTTCAAGCGCAGCAATGAAGCCGAAGCTGCAATAAAGAACGCAAAAACTGTTGAAGAAATAGAAGCAATTGAATGACCCAAGAATACTACAGCATAATAACCAACACAGGCTTGGCAAAAAATGCTGCTGCGAGCCTTGGAGGTGCGCCAATTGATTTAACTCATCTTGCAATTGGTGATTCAAACGGAACTTCTTACAATCCGCTTGCAACAGCAACCGCCCTACAAAATGAGCTTCACAGAACCACTCTTACTTATGTTGAAATAGATGAAGAAAATCCAAATCAGGTAATTGTTGAAGCAATAATTGATGAAGGAGTTGGATCGTTTTATGTTCGTGAAGTTGGGATTTTTGATTCTGATGGAGATTTGTTCGCAATCGGAAAATTTCCGGTAACTTTTAAGCCAGCTCTTCCAAGCGGATCGGGAAAAAGATTGTATGTTCGGATGATTCTTGGATTTAGTGGAACACCGCAAGTCAATTTGGTGTTATCCGACAATCTGAATTACGACCCGAATTTTTCTGAAAATGTTTTTGATGCTTTGGCACAAAAACTTGCTAAAGCACAAAATCTTGCCGATGTAGAAGATGCCTCCGAAGCCAGAAATAATCTTGGATTAGAAATTGGTGCTGATGTTCAAGCATTTGCTGCAAACTTAGCTGCTTTTGCCGCACTCGTTGGTGCAATCAATAAAATTCCTTATTTTACCGGCGCTGGCCAGTTGGCATTAGCCGATTTGTTTTCCAACAGAAATATTCTCATCAACGGTGATTTTAATATTTGGCAACGAGGCACTTCTTTTGTAAGTGTTGTTGATCAGCAATATACCGCGGACAGATGGGTTTACAGAAAAATAAACACCACTGCCGTTCATGATATTTCACGATCAACGGATGTTCCAACTGTCGCGCAAGCTGGAAGAAAATTTAATTACTCAGTTTTAATTGATTGCCAGACGATTGATGCCTCTATCAGCTCGTCCGATATAGTGGTCTTTTTTCAAAGAATCGAGGGCTACAATTTTTTAGCGATTGCACAAAAAACTTTCACTTTCGGATTTTGGGTAAAAGCCACCAAGACTGGTATCTACTGCGTTTCTTTTACCAGTGGCGCTGGAGATTATGGCTATGTTGCTGAATACACCATAAACGCCTCAGACACTTGGGAATATAAAAAGATCATCGTTCCTGCCACACCTAGCGCTGGAGCTTGGAACTATACCAACGGCACTGCATTGAATGCGGTATTTTGCTTGGCTGCTGGCTCCAATTATCAAACCACACCAAATGCCTGGCAAAATGGAGATTTTTCAGCTACTTCAAATCAGGTCAATTCCTGCGACAATGCTGCAAATAATTTTAGAATTTGTGGCGTTCAATTGGAGTCCGGAAGCGTTGCTACACCCTTTGAGCAAAGATCAATTCAACACGAGTTACAACTTTGCCAGAGATATTTTGAAAGAAGCTACAACATAGAAACTCCGACCGGAACTGTAGAAGAAAATCAGGCGGCGTGGGGAAATGTTAATTCTGCTGATACCACTCTGCTTTGTGTAAATGTTGATTTCAAATCCATCAAACGAACGACACCAAGCGTCACAGCTTACAACACATCAACTGGTGCTGCGGGATCATTTATCGCAGGCTCTACATCCAAGAATGTTTCTACAGTGGTAGGAGGCACGAAAGGAATAGGACGCGTCTATGCTACCAGTGGCATGACGGCTGGAGTTTATGCAAGATTACATTGGGTAGCTGATGCTGAATTATGATTACGACCTTCTGAATAACTTTTTCCTAATAACAAAAAAATAAAACTTATGACCGAGCAATTTCTACACGGCGTAGAAATCATCGAAATAGATGATGGTGCGCGCCCTATACAAACAGTTAAATCAAGTGTAATTGGACTGGTTGGAACAGCTTCCAAAGGACCAGTAAATACACCAACTTTAATTCTAGGTTCGCCAGCAGAAGCGGTTACGATTTTTGGCTCTGATGCCAATTTCAGCATTCCATCGGCACTTGATGCGATCTTTAAACAGACTGGCGCAATGGTTGTTGTGATCAATGTTGCCGATCCTGATAATTCAGCTCACAAAACTTCCGGCGTTCTTGATCCAACCAAAATCACTCTAAGCGATATTATTGGCGGCGTTGATGGAACTACTGGCAAATACAAAGGCGTTTCAGCACTTCTTGCTGCACAGTCAGAAGTTGCTGTCACTCCAAGAATTTTGATCGCACCAGGATTTACTCACCAAACACCTCTTGATGAAGACGAAGAACCAGTTGCAAATCCAGTTGTTGCCGAGCTTCTAACTGTTGCCGAAAGATTAAGGGCGATAATTGTCGCTGACTGTCCAAACACCAACAAAACCGATGCGGTTCATTATCGTGAAGATTGGGGAAGCTCAAGAATTTATCCTGCTTTTCCGTGGGTGAAAATTTTAAACACAGCAAATAATACCATCGCTGAAAAACCATCGTCTGCAAGAATAGCCGGTCTTATTGCTAAGTCAGATAATGAGCGGGGTTTTTGGTGGTCACCATCAAATATGGTGATCAACGGAATAGTTGGAATTTCTAAGCCGATTGATTTTGCTTTGGGCGATACCAACTGCACCGCCAACTTCTTAAACGAAAACGATATTGCCACCATCATTCAGCAAGATGGTTTCAGGTTGTGGGGAAATAGAACGGCTTCAGCTGATCCAAAATGGATGTTCTTACAAAGCAGAAGAACAGCAGATATGATCAACGATTCACTTTTAAAAGCTCACTTGTGGGCGGTAGATCGTAACATCACCAAAACTTATATCGAAGATGTTTTGGAAGGAGTTAATAACTACCTGCGTTATCTGAAAAGCATCGGCGCAATCATTGATGGTAATGCTTTTGTCAATCCAGAGTTAAACACTCCTGATCAAATCGCTCAAGGCAAAATCACTTTCGATTTTGACTTTACTCCACCTTATCCGGCAGAGCACATCACATTCCGCTCAAGAATGACTGATGAATATCTCGAAGAGCTTTTTTCTAACTAAAACAACAAGCAAATATGATTCCTAAAATTTTAAAGAACTTCAACTTGTTTATTGATGGCCGTGGCTATGTGGGCAAAGTTGAAGAAGTAAATCCGCCAAAATTAAACATCAAAACTGAAGAGTTCCGTGCCGGTGGCATGGACTCTCCAGTGATGGTTGATATGGGTGTCGAAAAACTCGAAGGCTCATTCACACTTCTTGAATATGACAAAGATGTTCTAAAGCAATTTGGTCTGGTCAGTGGTAATGCAGTTCAGGTGACACTTCGTGGTGCTTTGCAAGACGACACCACAGTTTCACCGATCATAATCAAACTGCGCGGTATGTATACCGAAATGGACATGGGGAAAATATCAGCAGGAGAAAAAGGAACGCTGCAATGCACCATCGCTTGCCGTTATTACTCACTTGAAATTGATGGGCAGCAACTCATCGAAATCGATATCGACAACATGACTAGAAAAATTGGTGGTCAGGACAAGTTGGTTGATGTTCGCAAGGCGCTAGGAATTTAATCCAATTTAATTTCTATAATTTTATTTCGCGAAGTTTCGCCAGAGATTATAGAAACCGCGCTTTTCTTCACTTTTAAATATTTTGCTAACAGCTCAATTGCCGCCTTGTTGGCTTTTCCATCTTCTGGTGGTTGGTTGACTCTTATCTTTAATATTCTTGCGCCCGATTCATCAAAACCACCTTCAGCAATTTCGTTTTGTTTGGCGTTGGGAATCACTTTTATAGAAATCTTCATTTAACAAAAAATATGCACACAGTTGAACTTAAATATCCAGTTGAAGCAACTGGTGAAACTTTCACCAATTTAACCATGAGACGATCAAAAATAAAAGATCGTCTTTTGGTCGCCAAAATGAAAACCGCCTCTGACGAAGAAAAAGAAATCAGACTTTTTGCCAATCTTTGTGAAGTAGAACCAAAGGTAATTGAAGAGCTTGACGAAGCTGATTACTCAAATCTGCAAAAAGTTTATTTGGGTTTTTTCAATTCCGAGGGGATGTCACAAGAGCCATCATCATCCTCTCGAAAATAACCAACTGGCAACTTTCTGAAATCTCAGAAATGACTGAAGAAGATTTTTCTCTTTTTTTCGATGCCGCAATTGATGTTCAAAAAGAATACTCCGAAATAAAAACATGACCAACTCAACTCACGCTGCCGTATCGATTTTAATCGGTGCTGATTTGGGAAAATCATTCCGAGATTCTTTCAGCGGAGCGAATAAACAGCTCTCTGCTCTTGGCGATGCAATCAAAAAGGTAAATGATAAAGCGGGAGAAATTGAGGCTTTCAGAAAATCATCGCGCGCCACAAAAGAAGCGTCTCTAGCATATCAGGAAGCGAAGCAAAAGCTGAATCTTTTAAGCGCGGAAATCAGCAAAACCGACAAACCTTCTAAAGAGCTTCAGAACAATTTTCGTAAGGCAGAGACGGCTGCACAAAGAGCAAAAACCGCTTTCATGGAGTCAGCGCAAGCTACTCGCGAAATGGGCAAAGCCTTAAGTGCCGCTGGCGTTGATTTCAAAAATCTCAATCAGCAGCAACAGGTTTTAGGAAAGACTCTCGAAACTTTAAAAAAGAGACAGGCAGCCCTTCAAGCAAATGCCGATGCCAAATCACAAAATCTTTCTAACCGCGCTAATTATCGCGCGCAGATGGGAGATGCGGTTGCACTTGGAGCAGTTCTTTATTCTGTAGTTAAACCAGCGGTAGATTTTGAATATGCAATGGCTCAGGTAGGAGCTGTAACTGAGGAAGCGGCAAATTCTGAAGGATTTAAAAAGCTCACTGCTAAAGCAAGAGAGTTAGGAAATACCACTCAATTTACTTCTGCTCAAGCTGCCCAAGGCATGAAATTTCTGGGCATGGCTGGCTTTAACACCAATCAGATTTTGGCAGCGACTCCGGCGATTCTGAATCTAGCAATTGCCGACAATATGGAGTTAGGGCAATCCGCAGAGATTGTTTCAAACATCCTAAACGGCTTTGCCATGAAAGCTGAACAAGCTGGAGAAGCGGCGGATGTTTTGGCGCAAGCCGCAATTGCCACCAACACCGATGTCAAAATGCTTGGTGAAACGATGAAATTCGTTGCACCTGCGGCAGCGGCAGTTGGCGGAAGTTTAAAGGAAACTACAGCACTCGCAGGTGTTTTAAGTAACGCTGGTATCCAGGCGACAATGGCGGGAACTATGTTGAGATCAGCATATTTGCGCCTTGCTGCTCCGGCAAGAGCTGGTTCGAAGGCTTTGGGTCAAATGCGTGATGAAATGAAGATCAGCGCCGAAGAAATGCCGGACGTTGCCAAAGAAGCATTGCTTGCTCAAAACAGGCTTAAAGGTCTTGGTGTAAAGATTTTTGATAAAGGCAAAATGCGATCAATGGTCGATATTTTACGCGACCTACACAACGCAACAAAGAATCTTTCTGACGATAAAAAACTTAGCGTCATCAAAGACATCTTTGGCACTTATTCAACCTCCGGCGCTTTAGCAATATTCAAAGGATTTGAAACCGGTTCGGTTGATGAGGTTTTAAACAAAGTCAATCACGCTGACGGCACTGCAAAAGCGATGGCGGATAGATTAAGCAATACCACTCGCGGTTCGTTTCTTGAGCTTGATTCTGCAATTGAATCAATTGGCATTTCACTTGGAAATACATTGCTTCCAACCATTTCAACAACTGCCAGAGAAATTGCAGGTATGGCTTTGAAGGTCAGTAATTTTTCAGAGAAATTCCCGGTATTAACCAAATATATCGGACTGACTGTTGTTAGCATCATTGGCTTGAAAATTGCCACTATCGCTCTTGGTTATGCTTTTACTTTTGTAAGAGGTGCTTTCTTAACAGCACAAGGCGTGTTGCTGGCTTTCAGAACAACTGTTACTTTAGTTGGTCTGGCAATGCCAGTTATCACCACTGCAATTCGTGCAATGGGCTTGGCTTTGATCAGCAATCCAATTGGACTTATAATTGCAGGAATCGCACTTGCTGCAACTTTGCTAATTGCAAATTGGACGCCGGTTGGAGAATTTTTTAAGAATATTTTTAGCGGAATTATTGGATGGGTGAAAAGTGCTTTTGATTGGGTGATGAAACTGGTTGAGCCTTTAAAATCAGTTGTTGGCTCAATCACAAATGTTGCCGGAAAAGCGTGGAATTTTGTCAGCGGAAATTCTGATGCAAAAAATTCAAGCTCTTCAACAGTTGGAAATGTTGTGAGCAATCTTGAATCAAACAAAAGCGATATTGGAAAAATTCCATCCTTCGAAATGCCAAATATTACAGCCCCGACAAGCGGAAATTCAGCACAGCAAATTTCAATTTCTGCGCCGATCACAATAAACGCTGGAGGCAATATGGATGAGAAAAAAATTGCTGATCAGGTGCGAATCGCCATTGATGAAACTTTTAGAAAATTATCCGCAAGAAAACTCGCTTTGAACTACGATCAATGATTTTCGATTCCTTTAAAAACCTTGGTGGCAAGCTGAATTTAAACAGCGCGCTTGGAATCAACATGATGATGATTCTTGGTGCTTATCGTTTCGCAATCAGCTCCGCCGCTTTTCAAAGTCTAAAAAGACAAAGCGAATATCGCTGGCAGGAAGTTAACAGAATTGGTGCTGATCCAGCTTTGCAATTCACAGGATTTGGTGTGGAAACAATTGATCTTGATGGCGTGATTTATCCGCACTTTAAAGGAGGTTTGCGTCAGGTTACGTTGATGCGCGCTGAAGCCGGAATTGGCAAACCGCTGTATTTGATTTCGGGAAACGGCAATGCTTTTGGTAAATGGTGCATCGTAAAAATTTCAGAAAACCAAAGTGTTTTCATGAAAGATGGCGCACCACTTAAAATCGAATTTTCAATCAGTCTTAAGCGTTATGGCGAAGATGCAAAACCAGGCGTTAAAGGAATCATTCAAAACATCGTTAAAGCAATATGATTACTTATGTCACAAAAGATGGTGATGTGCTTGATGCAATTTGCTGGAAGTATTATGGAAGCGCTTCGGGAACAGTTGAAAAAGTTTTAGAAGCCAATCGTCACCTTGCAGAACTCGGCGCGATATTTAGTGCCGGCGTAAAAATTGTTTTACCAGATTTGGCTCAGGAAGAAGAAACAGAAAGCGTTAAACTTTGGTCGTGAATCCAGCATTCAAAATTACTGCCGATAAGAAAGATGTTACAGCGTTAATCGCGCAAAGATTAGTTTCGATAAACATCACTGACGAAACTGGTTTGGTTTCCGACACTTGTGAAATCCTTTTAGACAACCGCGATGAGAAATTGGAAATACCGCCACGCGGTGCTGTCTTGGAAGTTTCTCTTGGTTATGAAGACAAGCCTCTAACAAAGATGGGAAGCTACATTGTTGATGATGTCGAAGTCTCATCGCCACCTTTGCAGATGCGAATTACTGGCAAGGCAAGCAACACTCTCGACAAAAATTTAAGCAAAAAAATCAAAGCTCCGAAGAGCAAATCTTGGCACGGATACACGCTGGTTGGAATCATTACTGCGATTGCCAACAACCATGGTTTCAAGGCGGCGATAGATGACTATTTTAAACAAATCTACATCTCGCATTTAGATCAAACTGACGAAAGTGACATCTCTTTTCTTAACACTCTGGCGCAAAGTTATGGTGCTTTTGCAAAGCTGTCACTTGGAAGGCTGCTCTTTTTTAGAAGAGGAGTAAGCGTTTCAGAAAACGGCAAAGAACTTCCTACGACAAAATTTTCTGCTTCACAAATCAGTGATTGGAAACTTCGCGTTTCTGACATGGAAAAATTTGGCAAAGTGATTGCCAAATGGCACAACTTCGCCACCGGAAAAGAAGAAGATGTTTTTGCTGGAACCGGCGATCCAGCTTACACGATGCGATATAAATTTGTTAGCTCTGACAGAGCGCTTGCCGCAGCAAAAGCAAAACTCTCTGAATTTAAACGCGGCGCAGAAAACTTAAATTTTTCCACTACAGGAAATCCAAAACTCAGCGCTGAAAACAAGATCACTTTCACCGATATCAAATATCTCAAAAACAAAAATTGGATCATCACGAGTGTTAACCACTCGCTTACTGACCAAGGATTCACAACCCAAGTAACCGCAATCATCAAACTATCCAATGTGGAGTAAAATCAAAAAATCTGACGATGGAGAATTCATCATCACCAAATGCGAATTGGAATTACTGCTTGAGCAGGCTTCAAAAGAAGGAGCTAAACAGGCTTTAACAGAACTGGGTCTTCATGATGAAAACGCACCAACTGATATCCGTGATTTGCGCGAGCTTCTAAAGGCATTTCGTATGGCGAAGAAGGACAGCTTCAGAATTCTGGTTAAATGCATCGTCATCGGCTTCGTAACCATTCTAACCGCCGGATTTATTTCTCTTCTTGGTGATCATATAAAACTCAAATAAAAAATTTATGCCGCAATTCGGAAAAGATTCATTAACGAAATTATCAACTTGCCACCCAGATTTACAGAAACTCTTCAATGAGGTGATTAAGCATTACGACTGCACTATCATTGAAGGTCACAGATCAGATGAAGATCAGCTAAAAGCATTCAACGCCGGCAAATCAAAAATAAAATCAGGCGGTATGCACAACAAAACACCATCACTCGCAGTTGATGTTGCGCCATGGCCAGTTGATTGGAATGATAAAAATCGTTTTTACCACTTCGCTGGCAGAGTTCAGGGAATTGCACAGATGCTAAATATTAAAATCAGATGGGGTGGAGATTGGGATTCTGACAACGATTTGAAAGATCAAAACTTTTACGACTTACCACATTTTGAATTAGTAACTGATTAAACATGGCTTGTAAATTTTTAGAAGATTTTAACGGCAATAAATCGTCAAAAAGACTTGCAGGGGCTTTTTGTTTAGTCACCGGTTCTTTGATGAAGTTTATCCTGTTTCTTTACGGCTTGCGTCATGTCACAGCAACACCTTTTGATCGTCTTGATGGATGCGCAGATAGCTTAATTTATGTTGGCGCAGCTTTGATTGGCTCAGGATTACTCGAACTTTTAAGGCAAAACAAAAAATGATCCAAAATTTACTGACAAGATTCGCAGCAATTGCTGGTGCGATAATCGCCATTTTTACTCTTGGAAATTTTTACGGCAAAAAATCACAAAAAACCAAACAGCTCGAAGAAGATTTTACAGATGCAACTGAATCAAAAAAACGCCAAGAAAATCGCCGTGGTGACGATATTTCTGCTGTTAAGCGCCGGATGCAAAAATACATCCGCAAATAGCTTCTGTTTGTGGGCAAAACCCATCACTTTGAGTCAAGAAGAATACAACACGATCTCCGAAGAAACTCTCCGCCAAATCGACAATTTTAATCAGGAATTTGAGGAACATTGCACTAAGTAAAGATTCTCAATCATTCCACTTGATAAGTGTTTAAAACGAAGCGTTCATTGGTGTCGTGGCACTTTAGCAATTTTTAAAAAAGTTTATGAACCGATTAATTTACAAAGGATTTATTGAGGACGTCAGAAATGAAAAATGCACAGACCAAGAAATTGAAAAACTGATCGATGTTTTTGAAGAAGCTGTTAACTCAATGGCGGCAACTTCTGCCAAAAAATCATTTTATGATTTGAAAGATTTTAAAGGAGCTGAGTGCTCTGGCATTAATCTTTTTACTCTGAACCTTGAACGCGAGCCAATTAGAAATTATGAAAAATACACCGGCTATTTTGAATGCGGAAAAAAGAATCTAAAAGTTGTTGCAACTCGCGGTGAATTTACAGCAGTAACACTAAGCTCAGACTAAAGGTTTCTAATTCTTTTCCTAAAAACAGAATCAAATTTTTCCAAAGTATTTTTGATCCACTCTTGCTGCACAGATCTGTCTTTCTCATCAGCGATGTTGCCATTTTTAAATAGTGCAACTTTTGACTGAGTTTTTTCAGGATTTTCCTTCCACTCTAAAGCACATCCCATTTCCCTCTCAATTACTTCCTTATCCTTCAAAAGAAGGTGATAAAAAGCCTTTGCCTCATCTTTATCGGTAATCACAAGTTCAACACCAATTTTGTTTTCACGAGTGTTAAGAAGCGTGTTTAAATGAAAGCCACTGCGACCAATTGTAAAAGTTAACCAATGTTGTGGTCTTGGCTCTTGCGGACGAATTTTTGATTTTACCTCTTCAAGATAATCAACCAACCCCAACCAATAGCGATATTGCAATTTTTTGGTTTCAGAAGTGGTTTGATTCTCAATTTCTTTTGCTGCGTCAGAAACTGTTTTACTCCAATTATTTGGTTTAGAAATTACATTGAATTTTGGTGCTGCGGCAGAATTGCCAATTTTCCATAATTCAACTTCCAAACCAAAGAAACGGAATTTTTTATCGGTAATTTCGTTAAGCCAATCAAGTGCAGCACGATGTTCTTCGGTAAATTTTGCCGCAACCCAAACAATCGTCACTGACTGCAATCCAGCAGCGTAAGTTAAAAGCTGACCAAGATGTTTGTGATCAGTTCTTTCGATTTGGTTTTCGATCAAAACTAAGCTGTTATCTTCGGTGTTCTTGCATAAAATATCTGCTCTAAACGGACCCACATCTTTTTCTTGAGCTTCAAGTTCTATCTCAATTCCTATTACTTCTCCCAACATCTCCAAATTTTCCTCACGCGCAAGCCACGGCGTAAAATCTTGCCCTTCAGTTTGCCATATTTGGCGAAGATCAACTTTTTCTAATTTTCCTAACATTTTTTACTGCTTTGTTGTTAATAAAAAATAGCGGCCAGGTACACTTCACTTATGTATGTATTTTTAATATTTTTTCTATTTCCCTTTTCACTATTTCTGGCATTGCAAGTGAGCGCCAGTCATTAAGTGGTTTGGTAAACCAGTTAATACATTCCATTTCGGATAGATCGTTCGAAATAATAAACTCTTTAACTTCTACTGCTGAAGTTCTTGATAAACCTAAGTTTAAAAGTGAAAGCTGAGTCTTGGTGTTAACCCCCATTTCAAGATATAGAGCAATGTCATCTACGATTTCATTCGCAAGTTGCGTGTTACCGACTTTTAAAAAGAAGTACTTCAGAAGATCATTGTAGCACGAAAGAAACTTTGGGGCTTTGTAGCGCGCAATAGATTCTATATCTTCTAGCACACTTCGTATTGTTATATGCACTTCTTCTGCTTTTTTTAGAGCTTTTTGACGCTCTTGTATGATGCGGCTAATTGATCTTCCTTGCATCCAGTGAACAGTTACAATAGCGGCTCTAAAAGCTGCGCCATCTTTACCAAGTTGATTAGTTAAACGATTAAATATTCTTTGAAGCACTTGTACATATTTTTTAACAGAGTCAGTGTCTGATGCAAAAGGAACCAAAAGATTTTCGCGCTCCTTCTCCTCATATTTTTCAAAATAAATTAGCATATCCCTCATTGCCAAAGGACTAATGCCAGGATGTTTTGCCACCACCGCTTCTGGAACATCAGATATTATCAGATAATTACCTACTACTCTGTCTAGCTCTTCTACCTTTTCGTTATCAATCTTTTGCATCCAAGGTATATTTTTAACTGACCCAAAAGTTCTATAGTTTATTGCCAAATACGACGCCATTGATTCTAGCGTAGTTTTGCTTGCAGCAACATCTCGTGGCGTACCTTTTTCTATAAAATCTACAAGTTCATGTTGAGTTTTTAATACCTCTTCAGTCGCTCTACCTATTTCGATAAGCTTTTTTTCTTCCGGAGCATTCCACGTAGAAGGATCAAGGCAGATTATATTTCCCTGGAATTCTTTCCCCCATCTTCCTGCACGGCCAGCGAGATTCCAAAAATCTGCGTGAGACATTGGATTGCCCCGTCCTTTTTTTGGCGAGCGAATGAATATATTTTTACAAGGTAAATTCACCCCTTCAATAAGCGTAGAGGTGCAAACCAAAAATTTGATTACCCCATCTCTAAAAAGAGATTCTACCTCTTCTTTGATCAGAAGCGGTATGTTTCCATAATGAAATGCCACGCCATATTTCAATACACCTACCAACCTGTAGTCTTTATGAATAACCTTCTCGCACAACTCTATTAAATCCAATAATCTCTTATCGTTAACTACATTATCATGACCAATAAGCTGGCATAATTGCTGCGCAGTTTTTTCTGCATCAGCTGCTCCGTTAACATAGATTATATTTCCCCCTTCTTGTCCAAGTGCAAAAGCCATCATAGGCAAACGTAGGCTGGCTGGGTCTGGAATAGCAGAAAGTTTAATCTCTCCAATAGGGGTCTTTCCTTGAAAATGGCATAGCTCCAATAACCATTTTTCACCTCTTTTTTGAGTCGCCCAAATAAGATTCTGATTAACCGTTATATCATCAAATTTTTTGCTGTAACTTAATTCATCTTCGTCAACTAATACTTCCGGATTGCTTGCGGTTGGAGAGATGAATACCAACTTCATTAATGGATTAGCTAAGATTGCTTTTTCAACCACATGTTGAAGCAAAATTCCTCTATCATTATCCGCTAATTTGTAAGCTTCATCAACTATAAGAATATCGATAGAATTTTGGGTGCGCGATAAAAGTAACTGCAGCCTTTCTTGCGTAAAAATATAGACATGCGATTTATTTTTATCGGACTGAGTAAAAGGAAACGAGGTAACTACAACACTAGAAGCCTTTATGTCTTCACTCAAAGCTCTTTGAAAATCTAACTCCACTTCTGAGATCAGAGCTCTTGTTGGTACTAAATATACAATGGATATCGATTCTTTTTCTGATATTTTTTCTAATAACCATTGCTTCACCAAGTAGGATTTTCCAGCCGAAGTTGGCGCTGAAATGCTAATTTTTTGAAAATTATTTAACGCATCCCAAAATGATTTTTGAAAAATATTCGCATCAATACGATCTCCATTTTTTAACCAAATAGAGTTTTCAATTTCTTGCTTTATCCAGCTTCTATTTCCCAGAAAACTATTTTGCCAATCACTGTCCCCATCCTTTAACAATCCTCTTTCCTGAGCTAAAGAAATTGTTCTTCTGTTAGAAAGCGTGTTTAAAATAAACTGCGCAGAATTCTTTTGGGAAGAAGTAGTGGCATCTTTTTTTTGAAGACAAAATTGAGAAATTCTTAATGCAATATCCTGTCTATTAGAATTTTTAGAATGAGAGAGAAAACTCGCGCACTGCAGCAAATAATCCCAGTTACAAGATTGATGATTTTTAGAGGATGATTGCCAATTATTTAGAGCGGCGAATTGAGATGATACGGAAGCTAGAAGTAAATTTTCGTATTCTTTTCTGAAGGTATTTTGGTTAATTAGCCAATCTAAAATTTCCTCACTCATCTGCCGTATTTTTTTTAATTATTTCCGCCACCTGCACATCAGATAAACCCATCACTCTCAAAAACTCATCCCTGAAATCTTGGACTGAAACAAACGGTAGGCAAAAAAAGTGAATTTTAAATTCGGACAATCCTTTATTTTTAAGCTTTGCAGCGATGTCTTCTTTCCATTTTTTGCAATGCTTATCTATCGCTTCTTTGGAAGTTTCTTTTGCATACAAATCTTTATCAAAACCAATTAAGCACAAGCCACAATAAATAACGCCATTAAACTCAGGATTGTCTTTGTTCAAAATATTTTTTACAGCTTCGGTGTAAGTTGAATTCGCAAGATTTAAATGAGTTGTAAGCAATAATAAATCTTCATGATCCGCATCATTTTCCCGCTTTAAAATTGGGGAAATACTTCCAACACAATCATCTAATGCGCCAGAATAGCTCTTATGTAGCTTTGATTCTCCCCAATATAGTTCCAACTTTCCTTCTTGATTAACTCCCGCATGAACACCATCCGCTCCATGATAATGAACGCCTCCACTTGTTTTTACGCTCATTTTACAAAATAACTGGGGGAGTCCCAATAAAACTTCTCCAAGAATGAAAAGTAGCATTTCTCCGCCTTCACCAGTCTTTTTTAGTGGTGTAAAAAGTTTTGCCGCATCTGACCGCAATCTCATCAAATGAGTGCTCATTTTTGCTTTTTTATCCCTCTCATCTGCTTCGAGGATTTTACTTCTTGGAATAACATATTGGATAATATGGCGAGCGATAAACTCTATAAAATCCTTCGATCTAACTCCTCCATTGCCATCAAGCTGGATCATGTGAGCATAAAACTTTGTCTGCGTTTCTTCCAAGTCAACTGCATGCTCAACAGTTTTTAGATAAGCATCAAGACTGCTGGCTTCACCTCTGCGTATATCATCAATTATTTTTGTTATTAGATTTTCGGTCATATTGGTGATTTTAATTAAGTGTCAAAACCTACTATTTTTGCTTCACAAATTTCTTCAGTAAGCTCCATAAGTTTCTTCACATCCCTAGCCAAAATCTCTAAATCTTCTTTTGATATACGATAGCTGGCATCATACCTACCGCCAATATACGCATATTCTAAGAGTTTGAAACGATCTTTTTCTTTTTGAGTTTTTTTCGGAAAAAGATTTACTAATTCAGAATGATATTTGGCAGTCGTGCGACCCAGAATCCCAAGATAATGCTCTTGCGGATTGTAGTTGGTAAAAACCAGGAGAGTGGTTTTGTAGGAATGCTCTGCAGCTTGATGTAGATGGAATGCCGCTTGCGCCAAAAAGCTTCTATCTTTTGAAGATTCTTTAAGATTTGAAACATAATCCCTAAAAAATAAGCGAGATTTTTTAAACCAATGTTCGAAGTAATCTTTGGCAATTCTTTGCTTCTCTTCCGGCTTTAGTTTTCTCTTATTGGCGAGTTTGTATTTTTTGGAATCATAAAGTGTGACGCCTTCTTTTTTGATGTCGGTGAAGAGATATTGCCCTTCAGCAAGGCTGATGTTTAGGCTTTGAATATCGTGAGCTATAACTCTAACTGGAGCACTTAATTTCAATTTTCCTGCGCCGCTCCAGGAAACAAATTCATCGGTGGTTTCTTTTTTCTCAGTTACGACCAGCACATCATAATCAGAAATATGACCGGTTTTCTGCTGAGGTTTTAAATCCTTTTTCTCTTTGTAATCGCCACGCGCATAAGAACCAAACAAGATAATTTTTTCAACATCCTTGCAGCTTTTTTGAATTGCGGAAACAATTTTTTGCAATTCGTCCTGCTTGTTTTGTGGAAGATGTTTGAGCGATTTTTTCATATTTTTATCATCAAAATTAATATGTGATTCGTGTAAGATTTTTAAAAAATTTCATAAACCACGCCTCGTCCTTTGCCAAAAGTTTTAATCTTTTTCATTTCGATCAAATCCCGTAATTTTGCTTTTAAAGTGCTTCGATTAGCTTCTGTAAGTCTTTGAATATCAGAGATCGCCAAACGTTTGTGATTCTTAAGAACCTTCAAAATTTCTAAATGCAGCTCACCAAAGTTTTCCTGCAGAATTTTTTCAGCTTTGACCTTTTTCTCTAGGTTGTCTTTTTGCTTCTTGAGGGACTTTAGGAAAAACAAAATCCAGTTTTCGAATTTGATTTTCTTGGTTTCCAAAGTGGTTTGGCAGTCACGCAGATTTTTGTAGTAGAGGTCTTTGTTATCTTCGATGATGCTCTCAAGTGAGCTGTATTGGATGTAATTGTAGCCGAGCTTTAACAAAAGCAGATTAGTAAGGATTCTGGATAATCTTCCATTGCCATCTTGGAACGGATGAATCGCCAAAAAAACTACGATGAAAATTCCAGTAGTGATCAGGGGGTGAGTTGATTTTAATTCAAATGCCTTGTTCGTCCATGAAAGCAAATCAGCCATTTTCATTGGCGTTTCAAAGGGTGTAGCAGTTTTAAAAACAATGCCGATTTCTTTGCCATTTGCATCAAAAGCCACGACATGATTATCCAGCTTTTTGTATTCACCTCTGTGACGGATATCTTTTGAGCTGTGCTTGAGAAGGACTGAGTGGAGTTGCTTAAGGTGATTCTCAGTTATTTTTAAGTCTTCAAAGCTTTCCAGGATCAAATCCATGGCATCGGAATAACCAGCAACTTCCTCTTCGTCTCTGTTTTTAAAAGATGTTTTTCTTATGTTAGATAGAAGGGTCTCAACTTGTGCATCAGTCAGTTTAACGCCTTCAATACGAGTGCTTGAGGCAATCGATTCAATGGTTGCTGATTTTTTAAGCATCTTCAAGCGATCAGGCGAAAGCGTGTTAATTGCTTGCCACTTACCTTTAAACTCATCAATTTCACTGATGAGGTTCAGTATCTCGTTGGTAATAGTGACTTGGTAGTCGGTCATAAAATGGCTTTATATTACGGTTAAAATTAACCAAATCATCATAGACCAGCAATCACTAAATGTCCATAAAAATGTCCAATTATGTCTAATTATTGTAGCGAGTAAGATTCGAACTCACGGCAAAAATCCTTACGAAATTTCGCAAAGCGGTTGAGGTGAAGGCATCTGATTTTTATCGAACTTTTCGGTATGGATGAAAATGGCTTTGGAGCCTTTATTTTACTGGTTCCAGAAAAATACGACTAAGTTCGCAAACTACCACCCATCCACCGCCAGTTCTACATTCTAGTAGAAACCAATGAAGTCCGGTAAGACCTTAGAAATAAGGAATCTGCCGGACTTTTTTGTTTTAAGACGTCCGGTGAAATCCGTTGACATCCAGATAATTCTGGGGGTAGAAGTCGGGGTATAAAACTACAACAAAAAGTTTATACCCCCAAACATGCCGCTTACCGATATTATTGCTAAGAACGCAAAACCTCAAAAAACTCAGTACAAATTATCTGACGAAAGAGGATTATTTTTGCTGGTTCTTCCAAGTGGTGGCAGATATTGGCGCATGAAATACAGATTTGACGGCAAAGAAAAACTACTCTCCTTTGGAACTTATCCCGAAACATCTTTAAAAGAAGCGCGCAACAAAAGAGATGAGGCGCGGAAGAAGATACAAGAAGGCGTTGATCCCTCTCAAGAAAAGAAATTAGCAAAAATCACTCGTGCAATTAACGCTGAAAATTCCTTCGAATCCGTAGCGCGTGAATGGCATGCGAAGCAAGCAGCGATTTGGTCAAAAAGATATTGTGAGACAGTTTTGCGCAATTTAGCGAAAGATATTTTTCCAATAATTGGCTTTCGCCCAATCAGTCAAATCACTCCGCCTGAATTGTTGGTTGCGCTCAGAAAAATTGAAGATCGTGACGCGTTAGATATTGCGAAGAAAATGCGCCAAACTTGCGGACAGGTTTTTAGATATGCGATCGCAACAGGAAAGGCAGAGCGCGACATTACGTCAGATTTGCAAGGCGCTCTCAAGCCAATCAAGAGAAAGCATTTCAATAAATTTGATGAAAAAGATTTGCCTGAGTTTTTACGCAAACTCGAAAAATATGACACTGATTTCAAAGGCGATTACCAAACAAAACTTGGCTTAAAATTAACCTCCCTCACCTTCGTCAGAACCACAGAAATGCGAGGCGCAAAGTGGGAAGAAATAGATTTTGAAAAAGCCGAATGGCACATTCCTGCAGAGAGAATGAAGATGAGAGTGAAGCATATTGTTCCCCTCGCAAAGCAAGTAATTAAAGCCTTCAGAGATCTTCAATTAATAAACGGCAACCGCGAATTTGTTTTTCCAAATCGCCAAAACCCAAACAAATTCATCAGCGAAAACACCCTACTCTTCGCCATGTATCGCATGGGTTACCACGGACAAGCAACGGTACACGGTTTTCGCGGTACAGCCTCAACAATCTTAAACGAAAATAATTTCCGCCCTGATGTGATTGAAAGACAACTTGCACATGGAGAAAAAAACAAAGTTCGAGCTTCTTACAACAGCGCTCAATATTTGCCGGAACGCAGAGTAATGATGCAGTGGTGGGCGGATTATTTGGAAAAACTTGGAGTATAAATGAAAACCATCAACCTCAGCCATTTCATTGATGAAAGAACCTTGTCAAAGCTTGATCATATCCAAGAATCATTTAAACGACTGATCAATTCTGATGAATTGAGAATGATGCGCGAAAAGGCGGATAAAATTAATATAGCCACCCTTCCGTACACATACCGCAGGTTTTACGAACTAGCGGATAAACAACGCAAATTTTACGAACTCGCAAACAGATTTTATAAATTAGAAGATAGAGAACGTGGGTTTCTCGAACTAGCAAATAGACACGGCAAAGACATCCAATTTTCTCAGGAAAGTCTTCCTTCACTGCCTCATAAAGAAAACCAAAGTGCCCTAGAATATGACGCAAATTTTACTCAAAAACTCGACAAAAAAGACTCTGTTAAAATTGAATGCGAATTAACTGCAATCAAAGAAGCAAAGAAAGAGTTGGAGCTACGTCTAAATCAAGCCCTAGAAAGTATAGAAAAATTCTTATCAGAAAAGAAAAGAGGGGGTAACAATTCTTACGCGAAATATAAACCGCTTAAGGAGAAGCTAAAGGAACTCTGCCAATCAGAAATGCAAAAAAAGAGACCACCAATTTCCGCGTTACAACTCTGCAAAATTGTTGCCAATAGAATCGAAACAGAATTTCCAAATTTACTATGTGATTTTGAATCATACAAAAAATTTGAAAAAGATGGTGGTGATTGGACAAAGCCATCTTTTTACAATTGGTGCAATAATGTTTTTAAACAGGCTCAATCTCAGTAAATAGAGCCTTCACGGCATTTATAACCGCTAGTGGTTATAAATCATCTCTAGCGGTTGGTTATACTCCTAAGACCTCATCAGTTTGTAATGAACGCCGAAAGATTTCTTCACTCAAAGCGAAAGCTGTGATGAAGCAAATCTCAAATGTTCAACAAACTAACGAGCGTCAAATGCAAAATCAAAAATTCTCACTTCCTGAAACGGGCTTCCTTCGTCTTCCAGCAATTCTAAAAATCTTTCCAGTCGGAAAATCAACATGGTGGCAAGGTGTCAAAGATGGCCGATTTCCAAAACCTGTAAAATTAGGTAAACGAACCACCGCTTGGAAAGTTGAAGACATCCGCGCACTTATTGAACAATATTCAAATAAGTAAGCGCCGTGGGAAGAAGAATCTATCATCTCAACATCATCAAATACTGGTACTCCTACGACATCGAAGAGCTTTGTGATTTATTAAGCGTTCATTCTCAAACTATTCGCGATTGGATAAGGAATGGGTTGCCGATAAATAAAGGCTCCGGCGTTACCTTAGTTTATGGCAATGACCTCAAAAATTTTCTTGGCAATCTGAATAAATCTCAGAAACGCCCAACAAATTTTGACCAGATGCTTTGCATGAGTTGTAAAGATGCTAAGAACCCTTTCCGAAAACAAATTTGCCTGAAGCACGAAAACAAACTTCTTAAAGCAAAAGCAATTTGCCGTGACTGCAAAAAGCCAATGTATCGAAACTACAAATTAGATCATTTGCCAAAGTTGCGTGAAATTTTTCATGTGGTTGATGTTTTGGAATTATACGATTCCAAAGATCCTAGCTTAAAGACTCACTTTTTGAACCAAGACAAAGAGGGTAAAAATGAGTCTGATAATTCGTCTATTCAGGGGGAATTATGAAGTGACCCCCTCAAGCCAGACAGAAATTTCTGCCGGATAGAGTTCTTTTTTTAAAAAAGATGGAACAAATTCAGAAGTAATTTTTGGATAATTTCTAACTATTTTTAAGTTAAATTTACCCTAAAAATCACCTCTAGAATTTGC